>JAUIIQ010000230.1 GCA_030431585.1 Gammaproteobacteria bacterium
ATGCAGTGGTTATCGTGGTAACGGTGCGGGCCTTGAAGATGCACGGTGGTGTCCCGCGGGACGCTCTGCAGGCGGAAAATCTGCCGGCGCTGGAGGCGGGCCTGGAAAACCTGGGGCGCCATGTGCGTAACTGTGCCCAGTATGGTGTTCCCTTGACGGTAGCGATCAATAAATTCGCGGGGGACAGCGAAGCGGAGATCGCCGTCATAACTGACTACGCGCAGCAGCGCGGCCTGCAGGCGCACGTCTGCAGCCACCATACTGACGGGGGCGCAGGTGCTATCGGGCTCGCCACGCAGGTAGCGGCCCTGGTTGATAGTGGGCACAGTCAGTTCCATACGCTTTATGAGGACGATATGAGTCTGTGGGACAAGGCGCGCACAGTGGCGCGCAGTGTCTACGGAGCTGACGACCTGGACGCTGACCAGATAGTGCGAGATCAGTTTTCCCGCTACGAAGAACAGGGTTATGGACACTTTCCCGTGTGTATGGCCAAAACGCAGTACAGTTTCTCCACAGACCCATCGCTGATGGGGGCACCGTCAAACCATCGTGTTAGAGTGCGCGAGTTGGCACTCGCAGCCGGAGCTGAATTTCTGGTCGTTATCTGTGGAGATATCCTGCGTATGCCGGGGCTGCCGCGCACACCTGCGGCAAATAATATCAGCGTAAACGCCGAGGGGCAGATCGAAGGGTTGTTCTGAATGAATGAATTGGTCACCCGGGCGAGTTCCATCAACCGCGCCCTGGATCAAATAGGGGACAAGTGGTGTCTGCTTATTATTCAGGAGGTGCTCTGGGGCATTAATACGTTCAATCACATGATGGAGGCCATGGGGGTGTCCCGCGGAGTGTTGTCCAATCGGCTGAAGTGGCTGCAGGAGGTGGGCTGCCTGCGGCGCGATATGGACCTGGCCAGCGGGCGCCCGGTTTACCATCTCACCCGCAAGTCCGTTGAGCTCTATGATTGCGCGCTTATGGCCACCCGTTGGGAGCGTAACTGGTTCAGTCATCCGCGACTGGACCGTGTTGAGCTGGTTCACGCCTCCTGCAACGGTGTCTTCCACCCGGTTATGCAATGCGTGCACTGTGATCGGGAAGTCGCTCTTGAAGATGTAGGGTATGAGCCAGGGCCGGGGGCCACCCGTGACATCCGCGAAAAGAAAGTGCGTCGGCGCTCCTCCATTTCCATCCACGATATTCCCTCTGAGCGCGCCCTGTATCGGAATCTCATCAACCTGGTGGGAGATCGCTGGACTGCCAATATCATCGCCTTGTCCTTTCACGGCCTGACGCGTTTCGAGGCATTTCACAGCGAATTGCCAGTGGCCACCAATATACTCGCTGATCGGCTACGCTTACTGGTCAATGAAGGTATTTTTGAGCAGCATGCATACCAGCAGCGGCCGCTGCGGCATGCATATCATCTCACGGCAAAGGGCAGGGACTTGTTCCCGTGGTTTCTGGCGCTATTACAATGGGGCGATGTCTGGTGTGATCCACAAAATCGTGGCCGGCCGATCATCGTAAGGCATAATACCTGCGGCGAAGAACTGCGGGCACAGACCAACTGTAGCGCCTGTTATCAGTCGCTGAAGGCGCATGATGTGCGTTACCAACTGGATGGAGAACGCTTTTGACCGGGGCCCTGTTTGTCGGGGCCCAGGGATTATACTGAGGAGATAAACATGTTTAGTACTCGTACATTTATAGCAGCTGGCGCATTCGCGGTCGCATTGACAGCGTCCCCCGTAGGGGCCGACAGTCTGGAATCCGCAGCCAATGATCTTTGCGAGAAGGTAAAGTCCTGCTCACTGGCAGAGTTGAATCAGCAGGACCTGACGCCTGAGATGAAGGCGATGCTGGAGCCCATGTTGCAGAATATGTGCGCTGCCATGCGTGAGGGCATTCGTGAGGTGCCGGTGGAGCATGATCTGTATGACCCGGCGGTGGCCTGCATGCGCAGCATGGCAGGGCTAAGCTGCTCGGAGTTCAACAATGGCTCCACGGTGGAGACGCCCGAATGTGTGAAGTACCGTGATATGGCAGAAAAGGCGTACGGGGGCTCCTGAGGCCTTGCGGCGTCTACGCGGGTGGGGAGAGGCTCGCAGCCAGGCGCAGGATTTGAGGCGCTGCATGCGTTCCTGCTCTTAGCAGTTCGCTCGAAATCCAGTACACTGCGACGCTGACCCCGACAGGATCCGCGCAATGACTCGCTCCATGCTTTCACGTGCCACGCTTTCGGCTGTATTGCTCGCCATCTGCCTGCCGCTGTCGGCGACAGCAGTAGACGAAGTACTCTACTACGAAGATCGTGCTGATATACCGGTTCAGTTCACCTGGGATCTGGGCCTGTATTTTGCTGATGAAAAGGCCTGGGACAAGGCCTTCGCCGAGCTTGAGGCGGCGCTCCCAGAGATGGCGCAATTCAAGGGGCGAGTAGGTGAGTCACCGGAAACAATGGCTGCCGCGCTGGAAACCATGTTCTCACTGGACCGTCGCGCGGGGCCCCTTTATCTGAACGCATTCCAGAAAGTGCACCTGGTGCGCAGTGATGCACAGGGGTCTGATCAGTCAGGACGCATCAGCAGCCTTCTCTCGCGCATGCAGGAAGCCTATTCCTTTGTGCACCCGGAAATAGCCTTGCTCAGGGACGAGCAGATTGCCCGTTTCCGTGACGCACCCGCACTCGCGCCGTATCAACAATACCTCGATAATATATGGCGTTTGCGCAAGCATTCGCGCTCCGCTGAAGTCGAGCAGGTGCTGGCCGGCTCCAGTCTCTCCGGAGCCGGTCACGCCAACGCTTATGAAGAACTCAACCATGCGGATATCAGCTGGCCCACGGTCGTTGATGAGAGTGGCGAAGAAGCGGTTGTATCACCGGGGCAGTTCGGCCGCTTCCGCGCCAGTACAGACCGGGAACTGCGCCAGCGCGCCTGGGAAGCGCATCTGCAGACCATTGCGGATTACAAAAATACCTATGCCGCGACGCTGGGCGCGAAGATCCAGCGTGATGTCTGGCTCGCGCAGGTCTATCGCTATCCTTCGTCTGTCGATGCGGCGCTATCAGCTGCCAACGTTCCCATGGAAGTGCTGGAGACCTTGATCTCCACTGTGCACGACAATACCGACAAGATTCAGGCTTACAATGAGTTACGGCGGGAAATACTGGGTCTGGAAACTTTGCAGCAGTGGGACAGCATGGTTTCTCTGCTCCCCGACGGGGGGCGCAAGTACACCTTTACCGAAGCCTGGGACCTGGCCATGCAGTTCTGGCGTGAAACTTTTGGCGACGAGTTTGCTGATATTGCCCAGCAAGCACTCGATGAGCGATGGGTGGATGTCTACAGCAACGAAGGCAAGCGCGGTGGAGCTTATTCCTGGGGCAGCTATCGCAAGCCTTATTATCTGTTTCTGAACTGGGGCGGTGAGTTTGAGGATGTATCTACGCTGGTGCATGAGATGGGGCATTCCGTGCACGGTGTATTGGCCAGCAACAATCAGTCCTACCACGATGCGCCGGTGGACCTGTTTATAGCTGAAGTGGGCTCCGTGGCCAGTGAATCCCTGTTCGGTGAATGGATGCTGGAACGCACCCGGGACCCTATGGAGCGCAAACAATTGCTGGACCATGCGCTATCCAGTATTCGAGACACCTTTGTTACCCAGATTTTCTTTCACGAGTGGGAAGCGCAGGTTCATGCAATGGCGGAGGAGGGCAAGGCCCTCACGGCCGATTCCATGAGTGAGGTTTACGCACAACTGTCAGAACTGTACAACGGTGACTCCTATGCTGATCATGAACTCAATGCCGTAACCTGGGCGCGTATCCCGCATTTTTTCCGCAACTTCTATGTGTGGCGCTATGCCACCAGCTTTGCTGCGGGTGAGGCGCTGGCTGCGCGTTTTCGCAGTGGCGACAAGAGTGCAGCCAGCGACTACGTCAACATGCTCAAGCTCGGTGGCAGCGTATATCCGCTGGACGTGCTCAAGGCTGGCGGCGTGGATATGGCTGACCCGACGGTTATTCAGGCCGTGATGGACCGCTTCGGTGTATTGCAGGAACAGCTGGCCAGGGAGTTTGGTCTGCAATAACGCCAGACTGGCTGCGGCTGCAGCAACAGAATTTGTTTCAGGGTTTCCGCCATGTCGTTACCGCAGAGCGCTGCAGAGATTACTCCACAGTGGCTGAGTCACGCCCTGGGCGTGCCGGTATCGGCAGTGGCGCTGGATGCTGCCGACAATGGTACAACCGGCAGAGCGCAACTCTCAGTTTCCTGCGCAGAGCCCGATAACCTACCCTCGCGGCTTTTTGTAAAGCTACCTCCGGCAGATCCACAGCAGCGGGCGTTTGTTTGTTCTACAGGTATGGGTAAGCGAGAGGCGCGGTTTTACGCCGAGTTGGCCGGCGAAGTGCCCGTGCGCGTACCGAGGTGTTTCTATGCCGGCTTCGAGAAGAGTGGCGATGAAAGCGGTGAACAGTTCATTATGCTGCTGGAGCAACTGGAAGATAGTGGCTGCAGCTTTCGCAATGCCAGCACACGCTATTCGCATGATTACCTGCGCGAAGTACTCAGCGCTTTTGCCCGTCTGCATGGCCAGTACTGGCAATCACCGCGTTTTGATGATGAACTCAGTTGGGTTGGGCCTATCGTCCAGCACTCAATAGCGCGGCAGCTGCTGCCGGTAGCATTGAGTGCCCATGGCGCGGACATGCCGCCGGTGTTCACCGAATTGTGCGAGCTGTACCTGACCCACGAGGATGCCATTCAACAGATATGGCGGGAAGGAGAGACCACGCTTATCCACGGGGATGTGCATGACGGCAAC
>JAUIIQ010000231.1 GCA_030431585.1 Gammaproteobacteria bacterium
TGAACACCTCTCTGGTGGCGAGTTTACCACCCATGTTGGTGTCCGGTTTCATTAGACCACTACAGGATAGTGATGTCGAAATGGAAGGAGGAGGCCACGAATGGGGTAAGCCTTCCAAGGGCGTGGCAGTTTGTTTTCAACCGAGGAAGGCTTACCCCATTCGTGGTGTCCGCTTTGTTTGAACGCCTCATTCCCCGCCAATGTACGATGAAACTTTTTTTGCGTGTCTCGCGCAGTTACCGCGCCAGGCGAGCACCATTGACGAAAAGGCTGGACTGCTGCAGTCCACAGACCCGCCCTATCCGCCCTTGACCCAAATCAACACCCCGACGACTCACCCACCCGCCTGCCGTGCACTATGCTTCAATAGGAGATCAGCTCACTATAACGCCAGGAAGCAAGTGGAAGTATTCAAGAACACAGACCTGCAAGCTGCCCTGGAAAGTGCGCTCACTCGCGTTGGCAGTACACCACAGGACGCGCTGCAAGTGTGCCTGCACATGCAGGAACAGCTAAGCTGCGTGCCGCCAGCGGCCGTACCGCTGATAGCCCGGGCCCTGGGCACCACTACCGGCAACATTGTCAGCCTGGTCTCCTTTTACAGTTTCCTCCACGACACCCCGCGCGGGCTCTTCAATTTTTATCTCAGTGACAGCATCAGCGACCATATGCAGGGCAGCCGCCAACGGCTGCAACAACTGTGTCTGGCTCTTGGCGTACAACCCGGTGAGCCCAGACTGGATGGCAGGGTGACAGTGACCCCGACCTACTGCACCGGTCTCTGTGACCAGGGTCCCGCCGGCCTGGTGAACGGGCGGCCGCTAACCAGGCTGGACGAGGAGCGCGTGAACCAGATAGCCCGTCTGGTCGAGGACGCCAAGCCACTGGACCAGTGGCCCAGGGAGTACTTTCGCGTAGAAAACAACTATGTGCGCAAGGATCGGCTGCTGGCGACGCCGCTGGACAGAGGTGAGGCCTTGCGCATTGCTCAGTCCCGCTCGCCAGAGAGCGTGCTGCAGGAGGTGGAGCGATCCGGATTGACCGGCCGCGGGGGTGCCCGCTTTCCTACCGGCATGAAATGGCGCTTGTGCCGGGAAGCCCCGGGGGAGTCGCGCTACGTGGTCTGCAACGCCGACGAGGGTGAGCCGGGAACATTCAAGGACCGGGCCCTGCTGAGCGACTACGCGGATGACGTAATCGAGGGCATGACCCTGTGCGCCAGGGTAACGGGGGCGCAATGCGGGTTCATTTATCTGCGCGCTGAGTATGCCTGGTTACAGGCGCACCTGGAGTGGGTGCTGGCACGCCGTCGCTTTGACGGCTTGCTGGGCGAGAATATTCTGGGTGACGCAAACTGGACGTTTGATATAGAGATCCACCTGGGCGCTGGCGCCTACATTTGCGGCGAAGAGTCGGCCTTGATTGAGTCTCTGGAAGGCAAACGGGGCGTCCCCCGCAGCCGGCCACCTTATCCCGTCAGCCGTGGTTACCTGGGGCAGCCCACAGTAGTAAACAATGTGGAGACACTGTTTGCCGCCGCCCACATTGCCGCCCGCGGCAGCGACTGGTTCTGTGCCGACAGCCCGGGCGGCAGTAAGCTACATAGCGTAAGTGGCGACTGTAAAAGACCGGGTATTTACGAGTTTCCCGTCGGTTGCAGCGTAAAGGATATTGTTCAGGCAGCGGGCGGCGACGGTGCCAGCGCGGTGCAAGTAGCAGGCGCTGCGGGTGAACTGATACTCGCGACAGAATTTGATCGCCCCATAGACCTTGACCGGCTCAAGACCAGTGGCTCTTTTATCATATTCGGGCCGGATCACGACCTGTTCACCACCACAGCCAACTTCACCCGCTTTTTCGCCCACGAAACCTGCGGTTTCTGTGCTCCATGCCGCACCGGCACACAACTGGCCCGGTCCGTTGTAGATCGAATGGCAAAGGGACGTGCCTTCGGCCGCGACAGCGACGCCATAGACAGGCTGATCAATGTCACCCCCGTGCTCAGCCACTGCGGGCTGGGCGGCAGTGCCATGAACCCTTTGCGCGATCTGCGCGACAAGTGTCCGCAGCGCTACAGGGCATTGTTCTGCGATGACGAGACTGAGGTATTGCATTTCGACCTCGATGCAGAGCTGAGTGAAATACAATCCATCACAGGTGAAGTTGCAGGGGGGGAACGTGACTGACAGCATCATCATAGACGATCGCGAAGTGCCTATCGCTGCCGGCCAAACCATTATGGAAGCCGCCAGAGCAGCAGGGATTTATATCGAACACCTTTGCTATAACCCGCAATATGCGCCACATGGCAGCTGCAAGCTTTGTACCGTAAAGGTAGACGGTGTTATGCAGACAGCCTGCACCATGCCCGCGCTGCCGGGGCAGGTTGTGGAATGCAGTTCACCTGAACTTGAGCAAAGACGAGAAACGCTGGTTGAAATGATATTTGCCGAAGGCAATCACTACTGCCCATTCTGTATCAAGAGTGGTAACTGTGATCTGCAGGCTCTGGCCTATCACCTGGGTATGCACGAGAACAATTTCAACCACCGCTACCCAGTGCGCACCATCGATGCCTCTCACAGCGATCTGATTCTGGACCATGACCGCTGCATATTCTGTGGTTTATGCATCAGCGCAAGCCGCGACACAGACCAGAAAAATGTGTTCGCCATGGCAGGCCGCGGGAAAGCCACCAGGGTGGTGGTCAACAGCGATAGCGGCAAACTCGGCGATAGCGACATCACCCTGGATGACGCGGCAGCCCATATTTGCCCGGTAGGCGCCATCATGCCCAGGGCTGGCGCCTACGCGACCCCCATCGGCGAGCGCTACTTCGATGACCACGATATCGATGAGATAGACAATGCATCAGGAAAACTCTGAGGTGGCTCAGGCTCAGTCGCCAGAGAAGATCCGCATTGCCAGCTGTTCTCTGGCGGGATGCTTCGGTTGCCACATGTCCATGCTGGACATAGACGAGATGGTAGTGGAGGTACTGGAACACGTGGAATACTGTCGCGGACCGCTCAATGACGTGCGCGACCTGCACAACGTGGACGTGGGCATCGTTGAGGGAGCGCTGTGCAATGAGGATAACGTCAAAGTGCTGCGCCAGTTTCGCGAAAACTGCCGGGTACTGGTTGCCGTGGGTGCGTGCGCAATTACCGGTGGTCTCCCGGCAATGCGCAACCACTACGGCCTCACCGCCTGCCTGAAGGAAGCCTACCTGGACGCCGATGGTGTGGTGAACCCCGCGATTCCCTGCGACCCTGAATTACCGCGACTACTCAACCGCGTGCGGCCCATTCAGGAAGTCGTCAGGGTGGATTACTTTCTGCCGGGCTGCCCGCCACCCGCGGCCGCGTTTGCCGAACTTTTCAGCGCCCTGATGGAAGGCCGGGAGCCGGTGCTGGACCGCGAGATGGCCAGGTTCGACTGAGGCAGCACGGAGACACACATCATGACCAGAGAACTGGAAACTGCAACGCAGTCGGAAAAGCTGACCCGTTATGCCATAGACCCTATCACCCGGGTTGAAGGGCACGGCAAGGTCACACTGCTGCTCGATGAGGAGCGTCGGGTCAAGCAGGCGCGACTACATATTGTCGAGTTTCGCGGCTTCGAGAAGTTTATCCAGCAGCGGCCCTACACGGAAGTACCGGTTCTGGTGCAGAGGCTGTGCGGCATCTGCCCGGTAAGCCATCATCTTGCTGGCGCCAAGGCCGTAGACATGCTCGCCGGCTACCTTCCTGCAGACCTCACGCCCACCGCGACCAAGTTACGGCGGCTGCTGCACTTCGGGCAAACCCTGCAGTCACATTCGCTGCACTTTTTTCATCTCTCATCTCCCGACCTGCTGTTCGGCTTCGAGGATGAGGTGGCGCACCGTCAGTTGTCCTCGGTGATCAAGGAGCACCCCGACATTGCCTTGCGCGGGGTGAAGCTGCGGAAATTTGGTCAACAGGTTATTCACGCACTCTGCGGCAAGCGCGTACACGGCACGTTCTGCCTGCCCGGCGGCGTCAACAAACCACTGGCCAAGGATTCTCGCAGCATGCTGCGCGCAGACGTGGACCAGATCGTAGCCTGGGCCGAGAGCGCAGTCGCACTGAGCCGCCGCCTGTTTTTGACCAACGGCGACTACCATCGACAGTTTGGCGCTATCGATGCCAACAAGCTGGGAATGATTGCTGCCAACGGCAGCCTTGAACTCTACCATGGCGGCTTGCGCCTCAAGGACCCACGGGGTGAACTGCTGGCCGATCACATCAATTACCTGGGCTACCAGAACCTGATCTCTGAAGAAGTAAAGAACTGGTCTTACATGAAATTCCCTTTCATCAAGGCCATGGGCGCAGAGCACGGCTGGTATCAGGTAGGACCTTTGGCGCGCGTCAATAACTGCGACTACATCAGCACACCGCTTGCCGAGGAAGCGCGTCGGGAGTTCATGGCCGAGGGGGCAGGCGGGCCGGTGAACGCCACGCTCGCATTTCACTGGGCCCGCACCATCGAGGCCTTGCACTGCGCTGAGTCGATCCGCGATCTACTCGATGATGACGGTATTATGGGCACCGACCTGATGAGCGAAAAACGGCCTAACCAACGGGAGCAGGGTGTGGGTGTTATCGAGGCACCGCGCGGAACACTGTTCCATCACTATTGGCAGGACAACAACGGACTGCTCAGCAAGGCAAACCTGATTGTATCGACCACCAACAACAACACCGCAATGAACGAGTCTGTGCGTCAGGTGGCCCGTGCCGCCTTCGATGGCCGCGAGGTGACCGAGGGCCTGCTCAACCAGATAGAGGTGGCTA
>JAUIIQ010000232.1 GCA_030431585.1 Gammaproteobacteria bacterium
AGCGCAAGCTTGCCACCTGGTCACAAGCGGTAGATCGCTATGCAGAAGGTCTATTCCGCCTTTTGGAAGAAATTGAACTGGGCTCTCCCGTCAGCCTGAGGCTCAACCAGCGAGAAGTTCCCTCTGTCAGCGTGGATGGACGCACGGTGATGTTGGCTCATCCGCGCAATGGACAGCAGGCTGAATATGAGCACCGTGTGCTGGATGCATTTTGCACCCGCATTACTTGCAGCGCATTGACCGCTCCGCCAGAGCGGGCGGCAATCCCCCTCTCGGCTAACAGCATTGTTCCATTGTGGACGTTTACCGAGCAGGGCCCGGTTTGCCACTATCGTGGCATCCGGGTGAGCTTTCGTTCGGATGGCGCGATCGCAGCACAGAAAGCCCTTTGTCAGCAGTTGATGCAGGAGCTGGAAATTCTGGCGACGGAGATAGCCTGGCAGCAGCGACACGGCGTGGAAGTCATTTGGGATGAGTTGCGAATCAAATCCACGCCGGGCAAAACTGACCATCTTGTCACCTTGAACTCATCGGGGGATTCCATATTGGCGTCTCTACCGCTGACGTACTCCTCCCCGCTTCTTCTGCCTTCAGTCATGAACTGGCTGCAAAAGCGATTTACCGGGGCAGCGAGCGTTGAATTGTCGTTACGAGCTGCAGACCAGGGCTGGGAATAAAACTGGCCTCAGGCTTTTTTACGCCGTCGGGGCTTCTTGGCGAGAAAAGTCGCTTGTTCCAATTCGCTATAGGACTCCATCAGGCACTGCTTGTAGAAATCCGGGTCCGGTATCATGTTGCGGCACGATATGAAGTTGATAGTGATTCGTCCCATGCCGCTGATCACCGCGTGAAACAGTCCGCTCATATCCACCAGTGGACCCAGCCCCATCAGCGTATGCACCCTGGCGCCGGCCAGATAAAGAGGCGCCTGGGGGCCTGGTACGTTTGAAATAACGGTGTGTATCGGCATTGGGAGGGCGTCCCAGTTGGCGGCTAGCGAGGCTGCACGCAAGGTTAGATTGGCGAATTGGGGCCAAAGGCTGCGGGTCACATCCATCATCACGCCGGTCCCCACTACCTGTGATGTCTCCTTTGAATTCAGGGAGTGTTGTAAAACGGCCTGCAGGCGCTCAACGGGATCCTCTATATCCGTGGCCATCTCGATGGTCATGACGCCCACCTGGTTGCCCTTGGACTCACTGCTGCGTTGTGAACGCACGTTTATAGGTGCCGCGCAAGTAAGACTGTGCTCGGGAAGTTCATTCTTGTCCTGAAGGTATTTACGCATCGCACCACTTACAACCGAAACGATGACGTCATTGATTGTTGCTCCCGGGACGCATTGGCGTATTTTCTTGATGCGAGCCAGTTCCATTACCAGCGTGTCAGTAACGCGGTGAGAGCTGACGCGACCATTGAAACGGGTTCTCTCAGTGGATGCTTCGGCCTCGTCCCGGTGGCGTTTTTCGTTCAACTGGTTGGCCTTGATGAGATTCGGGATCAGGGCGCTGGCAGTCTTTACCAGTTTGACCGGCCGTTTCATGTTATTGATGTAGGCCTGCGTCCAGACTTTGCTGGTCGCCGGGGGTTGCTCGCCTCGCCAGTCGTCTTCTGCTTCCGGCAGAGGAGCGTCCGGGGCAAGAGTGTGGATCGCCGCGATAATTTCTGCCCCGGAAACACCATCTATGGCTGCATGATGAATTTTGAGCATAATTGCGAAACTGTTCGAGGGAAGATCCTCTACCTCATTGAGCCCCTCGATAACGTAGGCTTCCCACAGCGGGCGCCGCATGTCCAGTCCGCGAGCATGCAACCGCGCCATCAGAATGCATAGCTGGCGCCAGTCTCCTGGCTTGGGAAGCGCGATGTGCCTAACGTGAAATTCCAGGTCGAAATCCTGGTCCTCAATCCAGTAAGGCGTGTCAAAACCGAGTGCTCCACCGGCGAGCTTGCGTCGAAAAATCTTTGACTTGTGCAGGTTCCGTCGAAATACCTCCAGAATGTCCTTGAAACGGACTCGGCCGCCGGGAACCTGAGACTGGTCGTAAAACATCACCGGCGTGATATGCATGGGCGTGCGACTGCTCTCCATTTGTACGAAGGCATTATCTACTTCAGTCAATTGTTCCACGTCGCGCTCCCCCGGTTGCAAGTCCTGACGACTGTGCACCGAAGTTACATTGCGTGCAAGTCCGCTTGCAGGCGTTATCGCCGTTCCAGTCCTGGAATTAGGTTCCTATGTGGTGAGTGAACCAGCCTCCGGCCTGAAACCGGGAGGGCATGGGGTCATTTGCGCCTGGCGTTAGCAAAAGCAGCAGCAAAGGCTGTGCTCGCAGCCGGTTTTTCTTTTACCCTTCGCTGTTGACGATTATCGGCATTACCGGATTTACGCTGAGCTGACTGACTTCCCGGCTGCTCTCCTGGCGTGTCTCCAAGGCGCATGGACAGCGCAATCCGCTTGCGGCTCTCATCGACCTCCATGACTTTAACGCGGACGATGTCACCCGCTTTCACGATATCCCTGGGATCTTTTACGAACTTCTCTGCGAGTGCAGAAATATGTACAAGGCCATCCTGGTGAACACCGACATCCACGAACGCACCAAAGTTGGTGACGTTGGTAACAGTCCCCTGCAACACCATGTCCGGGCGCAGGTGGGAGATCTTCTCCACGCCTTCCTGAAACTGTGCCACCCTGAATTCGGGACGCGGATCCCGGCCAGGCTTATCCAATTCGGCGATAATGTCGCGCACCGTGGGGAGGCCCACTTGGTCGTTAGTGTAGTCGGCTGCATTCAGGGCACGAAGAAACTGGCTGTCGCCGATGATGCTACCTACGTCCTTGGCTTCTCTCGCCGCTATTTGCTCTACTACGCCATAGGATTCGGGGTGGACGGCTGAGCCATCAAGCGGGTTATCACCACCATGGATGCGCAGGAAGCCGGCCGCTTGCTCGAACGTCTTGGCGCCAAAACGGCCAACTTTGAGCAATGCCTTGCGATTACGGAAGCTACCAAGCTCATCGCGCAGCTGCACAATGTTAGTCGCAATGCTCTGGTTCAGACCCGATACTCGTGCCAGCAGTGGCACGGACGCAGTATTGACGTCCACACCCACGGCATTCACGCAGTCTTCAACCACGGCGTCCAGCTGCTTTGCCAACTGTAGCTGGCTGACGTCGTGCTGATATTGACCCACGCCTATAGATTTGGGGTCGATCTTCACCAGTTCTGCGAGCGGATCCTGCAAACGACGGGCGATCGAGATCGCGCCGCGAATGGTGACATCCAGGTCCGGGAACTCCCTGGCCGCGAACTCCGACGCGGAATAGATGGATGCGCCGGATTCATTGACCATCACCTTGCGGCAATTCAGCTCGGGGTTGCGTTTTAGCAGTTCACCGACGAATTTGTCAGTTTCCCTGCCTGCTGTCCCATTACCGATGGCGATCAACTCCACGCGGTGGTGACGGATCATATGCAGTAGTGCAGCCTCCGCTTCCTGCAGACGTTTTTGTGGCGGATTGGGGAAGATGGTAGCGTGGTCCAGCACCTTGCCGTTGCCATCCACCACGGCCATCTTCACGCCTGTACGCAGCCCAGGATCCAGACCTATGGTGGCCTTCTGCCCTGCTGGAGCCGCCAGCAACAGGTCTTTCAGGTTGGTCGCAAATACTTCAATCGCCTCCTGTTCAGCACGCTCTCGCAACTGCCCCAGAAGGTCTGTCTGCAGGTGGGTGAGCAATTTGACTCGCCAGGTCCAGCGCACAACTTCACGCAGCCATGGGTCCGCCGCGCGTCCAGCGTCCTCAATTTCCCAATGTTCAGCGATCATGGCTTCGCAGGGGTGGGTTTCGGTCGGTTTCTCTCCCTCGTGCATCAGCAGCGATAGATTGAGCACACCCTCGTTGCGCCCGCGGAACATTGCCAGAGCGCGGTGGGATGGGACCTTCGCCAGTGGCTCGATGTGTTCAAAGTAGTCGCGGAACTTGGCGCCTTCCTGCTCCTTGCCAGCTATCAGTGAAGCGGCCAGCTTGACATTATCAATGAGGAATACGCGTAATTTTTCCAGTAAATCCGCATCTTCCGAGAATCGTTCCATCAG
Source organism: Gammaproteobacteria bacterium (assembly GCA_030431585.1). GTDB lineage: Bacteria > Pseudomonadota > Gammaproteobacteria > Pseudomonadales > Halieaceae > Halioglobus. The sequence goes on from JAUIIQ010000232.1 coordinate 4,105, forward strand.
GATTTGCCGGGCACCGTCGAGTACCGCCTTGTTATCGGCAAAGCCCGCAGCCGGGTTGAGAAATTTCTCTGCAACAATTTCCGGCTGTTGTTCGGGATCTGCCAGCAGGGTCTCGGCGAGTGGTTCCAGACCAGCTTCCCTAGCGATCTGGGCCTTGGTACGGCGCCTCTGTTTGTAGGGCAGATAAAGATCCTCAAGGCGGTTCTTGGTACTGGCATCCATAATGGACTGTTGTAGCGCCGGAGTGAGCTTTCCCTGCTCTTCAATACTGGCAAGGATGGTGCTGCGGCGGTCTTCCATATCGCGCAGGTAGTGCAGGCGCTCTTCCAGATGCCGCATCTGGGTATCGTCCAGCGCCCCAGTGACCTCTTTTCGATAACGTGCGATGAAGGGTACCGTTGCACCCTCATCCAACAGTGCTATCGCTGCTTCTACTTGCGCTTCACGCACAGCGAGTTCTTCAGCAATTCGCCGGCTAATCGTTTGTATCATATGACTGGTGTCTTGTGTGAGTATGTGTTGTGGTCACTGCGTGGGCGGCTATTATGCGTTAGCGCCTCTGCTATTGCGATCTGGATTTACGGGTCCAAACGTGTTGATGCAATTACTGGCTGAACCCGCGGATGGCCTTGAGCAACTGACGGCACGTTATCTGGCCGATGAGTTTGCCATTCTC
>JAUIIQ010000022.1 GCA_030431585.1 Gammaproteobacteria bacterium
GGTCAGCAGGTTTTGCAAGCGTCCCTGGTGCAGGCTCAACTTCTCGCTGTCCTCCATGCTGCGCGCTGCATGCTCTATCGTCCTGGCCACGGCGCTGGCGTTCATGGGTAGCAAGTTGTCGCGCTGGAGCAGTGTGCGCACCAGGCGGGCGAAGAGCAGGGTGGACTCCTGCGAGCGGGGCACCTCCTCAGACATGTCTGCCGCCACCTTGAACAGGCCGGCGAACTCCGGGTCGTATTGCTGCAGTATGTAATAAATGTAGCGATCACCTATTACCACCACTTTGGTTTCCAGCGGGATAGGGGCCGGTTCCAGTTGCACTGTGCTGCCGAAACTGAAGATCTGTTCCAAAGACTGTATGCGGATCTCCCGTGCCTTGAGCGCGCGCTTGAGCGTAATCCAGGCATAGGGGCTGGTCAGCAGTTTGTCCGCTTCGAGAATCAGGTAACCGCCATTTGCCCGGTGCAGGGCGCCCGGTTTGATCAGGTTGAAGTCCGTAACCAGGGTGCCCATTTGCGAGACATACTCTACACGCCCGATCAGGTTTGAGAAGCCGGGGGTGTCTTCATAGATGACGGGGGCCGCGGGCAGTTCGCCATTGTCCACGAGTACGTTCACGTTGTACTGGGGAAACTCCTTGACCCGCTCTTTGAGGTTGTCCGGTATCGCGGACTCGTCCTGTATGCGGGTAAAGGCTTCAGCTTCTTCCATCATGTTGGCGTGGACAGCGTCCAGGTAAGTCATAACGGCGGGGTAGGGTTGATAGCGGTTCTTCAACTCTTCCATGAGAGGGTCCAGCGCGAGCTTGCTGAACTCGCGGTTGAGCTCTCGAAACTGATTGCGACTTTCCTTTTTCCACCCCGGGAGTTGTCTTACGATTGCCTTGAGCTCATCCTTCAGGGTCTCAATGATCTTGAGTGTTTTGTCTTTTTCTTCCTCTGGCAGCGCTTCGAAATCCTTGGGCGTTACTATTTCCCCGTCTTTCATCGGTGCCAGGGTATAGCCACCCGGCGTCTGCACCATGGCGATACTGTGTGCTTTCGCCTTTTCCGCCAGTTGCTGGAACGCCTCCTGTTCAAGTGCCTGGTAATTTTCACTCAGTTCCTGCACGCGCGACTGGTACTCGTCGCTCTGGAAGGTGGCCGGGAAGACGCCGAGGAGGTCCTCCACGGTTTGCGCCATGTCACGGCGCAGCTGTTCCGCCTTGCCGCAGGGCAGTTGCAGGGCAATGGGCTTGTCCGGCGCGTCAAAGTTGTTGACGTAGCACCAGTCAAGCACCTCTCCCTGTGGTGCTGCATTCTCCCTGTCCAGCAGGCTGTCCACCAGGCTTCGCTTGCCCATGCCGCTGCTGCCCAGCACGAAGATATTGTAGCCTTCATGGGGAATGGCGAGGCCGAACTCCAGTGCTTCCATCGCTCTTTCCTGTCCCAGGTGCCTGGCAAGCGGCTCCAGTTGGTCAGTCGTGTCGAAGGTTAGCCAGGCGGGCGTACAGGCAGTGTACAAATCGGCAACGGGTATCGGTGCAGCTGGCGCAGCGGCCACCAGCGAAGCTGTCTCCTTGCTCATACTATTCCTCTGTCATGCATATCCTTGAACCAAGCATAGTTCACCGGAGCGAATTCTTTAACTGCGCGAAATCAAACTCACAGCAGATCATGTGCCGCACACCTGTCGCCTTTTCGACGGGGTTGGAAACTGTACAGATGTTGTCGCGATGCCAGCCGCGAGATGATGGCTGCCATTGGAGGAGGGTATTGATATGACAACACTACGCGCCAATGAATACCGTATTGCCCGCGCTACCTTACAGCGCCGTCCGGCCATTCCGCACGCGAAACCGCTTTATGCGCAACGCTTTATCGCCATTCTTGGGCTTGCGGGGGGCCTGCTTTTGTTTGGCAGCCTGCTGCCGGAGCTGGTGATTGCGGGGCTCGCCGGCAGTCTGATTTGGGGTCTCGCCGGGCGATAGGCTGGAGGCACGGCAAGCTGTAGCATATAGCGTCGAACTGTTATGCGGTGCTCGCTGTCATGGACAACCCCGTTATCACGCTGTCGCTGCCCCAGCTGGCTCTGGCTTTCCTCCCGGTTATCGGCACGTTACTTATTCTGCTGGCCTGGTCCTACAATATTCGTCACGCCTTGTATGCGTTGGGTCGAATGCTCATACAGCTTATGGCGATCGGCTACGTGCTGGCCTGGATTTTTGGTGCTCACAATGGCCAGCTTATCTTGTTGGTGCTCACCATTATGTTGTGCGCGTCGGTGTGGATTGCGGTAGGGACGGTCCCCGGGCACCGCAGGCAACTGCTGCTGGCTGCATTTGTCGCCATTACGGTTGGCGGCGGGCTTACCCTGGCCCTGGTGACGCAGATGGTATTGCAAGTAGACCCATGGTACCTGCCGCATTACATGATTCCCCTTGCGGGCATGGTGTTCGCCAATTCAATGACGGCAGTGAGCCTGGCGGCTGAGCGACTGTTCGCAGAGCTGGCTCACGGAGACAGTTGGCAGGATGCCCGTATCAAGGCCTACCAGGCTGCCATGATCCCGGTTACCAATTCACTGCTGGCTGTCGGTCTGGTATCGCTTCCAGGAATGATGACCGGGCAGATTCTCTCCGGTGTCTCGCCATTGGTTGCCTCTCGCTATCAGATTATGGTCATGTGTATGGTATTTGCGTCGGCGGGGATATCCACGGCACTGTTCCTGAGTCTCAGCAAAAGCAGCGTGCAGACGGGGAATGCGCAGGCCTCCGTGAAATGATGGAGGGTTATCTTGCTGCGTCCCCGGTGCCCGGAGAGGAAATCGCTCAGTCAGGCATGCTGCGCGCAGGCTGATTTTCTTCGCCCGCAGTCTCACTGGCGACATCGCTATCCCATTGCTGCGAGGGAATATGGCTGTCAGCCAGGGCCTGCATCATGCGCGGGTAGTGGAGTTGGAAAACCCTCATCATTTCGTCGTAGGGAAGATCCAGGTGTTCGCCGCGATCCTTGACGTACTCCATGTGCCGGTTCCCCGCGCAATCGAACTCGTGGTAGAGGCTGTCTTTGCCGCCATCGAACTCAAGCGGCCGCAGCCCGAAGCGCTCACACAGCTCGACATTAAATGCAGGCGTCGCTTTTACCCATTGGCCATCTATCCATATGGACGTGTAGCCGTGAAAGTAAAACAGGTCCGTTTCCATCATTTCGCGCATGCGCTGCGTAGAGAGGTGGTTACGCACGTCAGCGAAACCCACGCGGGCAGGAATATCGGCCGCGCGGCACAGTGCTGCCAGCAGTATCGCCTTGGGCACGCACCAGGCCTCACCGCGGGCCAATGTAGTCGATGCCAGGTACTCACTGGTCTTCAGTGCGACGGAATAGGGGTTGTAACGAATCTGGTCTCTCACCCAGTAGTACAGCGCAACGGCTTTTTCACAGTTGTTGCTGGCCCCTGCTGTCAGGGAGTCAGACAGAGTGCTTATGCTGTCATGGTCACTGTTGATAAATTGACTGGGTCGTTGGTAGATAGCGGTCATTGCGTGAGTTCCCGCGACAGACTGATGGCGCCTCGAACCTGCCCCAGGGCGTAGCCCGTGGCCTGGTCGTCGGGGTAGTAGTCCTGCAGCGTGGCCTTCACCTCGTCGCTCAGCGCTTGACCGTGGCATACCAGGCAGACTCCCTCAACGCCCTGAGCCTGCATGTAGCGAAACTGTCCGTTGCGTATCTCGCTGGTGTTGATCGTTGGCGCTGCTTCGCCCGCCGCAGCGCGTTCATCGAATGATTTCAGCACCGTCTCTTCCCAGGTGTCGGGCTCTGCGCGAGTGGCGTTGCGCGCTTGCAAGCTGACTCGACTCACTGACCAGCCCGACTCAGCTGCCAGGGCATCGGCAATCTTCGGCGCCTGCGTGGCGCATACTTCAATGGCGCGGGTGGGTCCACCCTCGGTCAACGCCTGTTTTAACTGTGGTTTCAGTTCGCCGGCGAACGCTTTTACCAATTCCTGTGCCTCCGCAGTCAATGCTTGTTCAGCTGCAGGGCTGGCGTGGGTGAGAGCGGCAACAGTGGCAAGTGCAGCGACAGACAGGACGTGATGAATTGCGGGCATAGAGAACCTCCGTAATAATCATACGAAGCATAAAGGTGTTTGCGCGCGCCACCCTTGACGTGGATCAGTCATCAGGCGACTGCAGAATCTCTTCACCGTTTTCCTCCGCGTCACCAAACCAGGCGAGCATTTTGTCAGCGGTTTTGGCGCGAACGTCCTCGTTGATATACCGTGACACAGCGGCAATAGCCAGTACCAGCACGCCCAGGTCGTCGGCATAACCGACTGCTGGTGTCAGGTCGGCTATGGCGTCTAGCGGTACGATAAAATAGCCCAGGGCACCAGCGATGGTTGCCTTGGCCCATGTGGGCGCTTTTTCCTCCTGCATGGCGTAGTACAGCAACAAGGCTTTCTCTACGACCTCGCGCCCGGCTGCTGTGGCATACTTTTTCAGCTTGCTCCAGAAACCGCTATCGCTGAAAGCCTGCTCATAATCGTTTTCTTCACTCATAGGGCTTATCCGAATAGCCAGGGTTCAATGTCTTCTCGATTGGCCACAACAATCTGCTGTGCCATGGGTGCTTGCAGTTCCTTGCCTGGATCAATCTGCAGCAACTTCAAGGCGTAGGGTACCAGCTTACCGCGCGTGGTGATGCTCAGCGCGCCGTTTTCCATGCCGTAGTCAACCTCAACGACCTCACGCTGCTCGCGACTCAGCCGGGGGTCGGCAGTGATGCGCAGCGTAACCCGGGTGTTCCATGCGGTGTCGTCATCGGCGCCGTGCAGCGATTCGTCCATGATTTCGGGAATATCGCGAAAGCGGCTGAGCACGAAATCGCGGTACTCCTGGTTTTTCTCACACCAGGCGCGCACGTGCCAGCGCAAGCCGGTGTACACCAGCGTGTGCGGCACAATGATCCGGCCTTCGCGGTCCGGGTGGTTCAGGGAAACATAGTCACAGTCCAGGCGCTTTTGCTGCCTTGCTGCCTGCATTATGGGGCGCAGTACTTCCGGCTTCACGTCGCGAACGGGGTGGCTGAATACCTCCACATTGCCGACATTGAGCGCGAGCGATTCAAACATGTTCATCAGTTCATTGTTTCTGGCGACCAGGTGCAGGTATTCGTCGGCCAGGCCACGGGTAACCTGCGGTTTGAAGTCCTTTGCCGGCTTGTAGCCCTTCAGGTACTTGTCGTATTCAAGGTTGCCGGTCCCCACTTCACGCAGGTAAGTGTTGATATCCTTGCTCGCCTGCTGTCGACCGATGCCAAAGGTGTCGCACAGGTGGCGAGTGGTGAGCCGGCCCTCCCACAGGGCAATGGTTTCAATATACCGGTAGCGCAGGAGAAGATCCCAGCGGAAGGGCCATTTGCCTGTTGTGTTGCTCATGCAGGAGTCTCGTTATGTCAGCACAACAGTATAAGCAGGCCTGTCCTCAATGTGTACATGTCGCCGGGAAGGTCCAGGGGGTATGCTGATATTTTCAACGGAGCAGATCATGTTATCCAGGCGCAAAAGTGCTCGTCTCCTGCTTGCTGCAGCATTGCTTGCGCCGGCATGGGCGCAGTTGGGTTCTGCCCCCGTGGACACGGCCGCCGTGGACACGGCCACGGTGAGCAAGTCCGCGTTGCATAAGCAGGCCGAGCTGTTAGCCCGCGAGGCCCTGCAGGATGATCTTGCCTACCGCCTGGTGTCATCCCTTACCACTCAGGTCGGCCCGCGACTGGCCGGCACGCCGGCAGAGGCGAGCGCGAGGGACTGGGCGGTGTCACAACTGCGCGCCCTGGGGTTCAGTAATGTGCGTGTTGAACCCTTCGAGTTGCCGGTTTGGGTGCGGGGTCTGGAGCGCGCTGAGATTGTCGCACCGTACCCGCAGCCGCTGGTGATGACGGCATTGGGTGGCAGTACAGCAACTGGCCCCGAAGGCGTGGAGGGGCGCGTTGTCGCCTTCGCATCACTAGCCGCTCTGGAGGCGGCGCCGTCAGCTGCTGTGCGAAACCGCATCGTATTCATTGACGAAGTCATGACGCGTACCCAGGATGGTTCGGGCTACGGCGTCGCCACCACCAAACGACGCCAGGCTGCTTATACTGCGGAGGGAAAAGGTGCGCTGGCCGTGCTTATCCGCTCAGTAGGCACCAGCAAGCACCGCTTTGCCCATACCGGGCAGATGCGCCGCCTGTCAGGCGGGAATGACAGAAGTGGCGTGCCCGCAGCGGCACTTTCAGCGCCGGATGCAGACCAGCTGCAACGTATTCTGGCGGAGGGCAATGCTGTGCGTGTGCGCATCGTGCTCACACCTGAGCAGCGTCCAGCGGGTATGTCCGCAAATGTGATCGCCGAGATACCCGGGTCCACCGCGCCAGAGGAGATCGTGCTGGTGGGCGCTCATCTTGACTCCTGGGATCTGGGCACCGGCGCCGTTGACGACGGTGCCGGGGTGGGCATTGTGGTGGCAGCAGCCAAACGTGTGCTTGATGCCATGCCGGGCGGTCCGCAACGAACTGTGCGGGTGGTTCTGTTTGGAGCTGAAGAAGTAGGCCTGGTCGGTGCGCAGGCTTACGCGCAAAAGTATGCCTCTACTCTGCCTCAGCACATCGTCGCATCAGAGTCGGATTTTGGTGCTGGCCGCATCTGGCGCTTCGACACAGGCGTGGGGGAGAAGCGGGTTGAGGCGGCACAGGAGCTGGGCGTGGTGATTCGCGCACTGGGTGCTGGCAGGGGCGACAACACCGCCACAGGAGGGCCGGATATGACCTACCTTCGCGAAGCCGGTGTGCCGGTGGTGGGCCTCAAGCAGAACGGTTGGGACTACTTTGACCTGCACCACACACCCGATGATACGCTGGACAAGATTGACCCCGAAGATCTGGCGCACAATGTTGCGGCCTGGGTGTCTTTCATCTACCTGGCGGCAAACAGTGGGCAATACTACCGATGATATGCTTATTGCCTTTTTGGGGATGCCTCAGAAATCCCCTTTAGTTTGAAATAGCCCGATAAAGAGACGTCCTTAAGTCGGCAGGAGACTCACGAATTCACTGCCAAATCGCCTTGAGCACCTTGGTAAAACTGGGATATAAAACACGGTTACCATGCCCACTTAAATGATCTCCGTCGTAGAAAAATGGCAGCCGTTCCTCATCAAACGATGCGCATCTATCTTCAGGGCAAAGTACCGGGAAAGGGTCCCAGATGTGCAAATTGTCGTGTTCCGTATCGAGTTCAAAAAGCGCAGACATAACGGGCTCACGGATATCAAGCAAGAACTGCCTTTCTACGTAAAAACCTCTCTTACACACCGGATTGCTCGCATTGAACCAGTCTGAACAACGAAATGGTGGGAGTAACAAAACCGGCTTTGGCGCGTCAATCAATACCTGAAGATCCAATTCTTCAAGTCTCGTGATCAGCTCTGCAGCCTCGGCCTTCGCCACCGATACCTGTTGATGTGCGAACTCACTCCTGGCGTAAGTTAGAACTTCCTGAGGGTCTCTGACTTTATCTTGATTGGTTAACCTGTGTGTTCTCAGAGAAGCAAAAAATACGATATCGCCAGGATTAGCTTTCGTTTTCAAGACATTCAAAGAATCTTCCTGACGAGCCTCGCAGCCAGGTAATTTTTTAGTTGGGTTGAGAATCATGGCCATTGAGCAGGCACCGTCATTTCGAATGTGTACCGCTAGGCCCAGGCGTTGAGAGGCCTGCTGAAGCATGTATTGATAGGCATCTGCGTGTGAGTTACCAATGACAAATATCTGACGATCGGCGAATACCGCGCCGGGATCCCCAGGTCTTTCTGCCGCGTGAGCGTAGGGGTACCAGTTATACGTGTCTCTTGTTTGGCTAAGGCTCAGATGATTTCTATGGGAAAACAAGGCTCTGCTTGAGAATGCCATCAGTACTACACACGATAAACCAATCAGAATCTTCGCGCTCGGTCGCACCATTATTCGGCGGGATATGCCCTGAGTTTTCGTTTCGATCAAATGATAGGAGAAAATGGAAAGGATGAATGTTATTGCCAATGCCAGTGCTTTATCGAGATAGCCATCAAGTCCAACAGTCCATCGCATTAATGTATAGACGGGCCAATGCCATAGATAAAGTGAGTAGGAAAGTCGGCCTAAATAGACCGAGGTAGACTGCCGGAGGATGCGATGACCATACGATTGGCTCTCTCCCGGAAAGCGTACAGACGCTATGACCATTAGAGTTCCACTAACGGATAGCAACGCCCACGGATATGGGAAATGCTGCCCGTCAGACCAAATCAGACCGGTTAGCGTAGTTGCCAAGCCGGTCCAAACCAATGTAGATGCGCCAATTCTCGATGTGGGTAACAGTTTTCCAACCGCATGAAACTGATAAAGAACAGCGCCAGCAGCCAACTCCCAGAATCGACTAAACAACGAATAGTAGGCCCATTTCGACGTACTCTGGTCCAGGTCATAAGCTGCAAAAAGAGAAAGTAACCCAAGAATCGGTAAAACACTCCAGGCTACTATCTTTGCGAGGCCAGTCTTTTTACTCCAGCAAAGCCATGCCAGGAACAAGACAGGAAAAACTACATAAAACTGCTCTTCTACTCCTAGAGACCATGTGTGAGCAAAAGGGTTGAATTCAGTCCTCGGGGAAAAGTAGCCGTCATCGAATAACACTAAAGCGATATTGCTAATGCCGAAAAAGGCATACAAACCGGTCTTGCTGACGGCAGTACTTAGCCAGGACGCTGGAATGAACAATACCGTCAATACGCTAACGGTCACCAACATCACCATTAGTGCGGGAAAGAGGCGAACTATTCTTCTTTGGTAAAACTCTAGAAGATAGTTGCCTGCACCTTGGTAGTTTCGTTCTGCAAGTGACTTGCTAACCACGTAGCCTGAGATGACGAAAAATATATCGACACCAGCAAAGCCGCCTGGGAGCCAGCTATTGTCGAGATGGAATGCCATTACTGACAAGACCGCAATCGCACGTAGTCCGTCGATTTCAAAAAAATAATCGGAAGTTCGACGGGGCACTTGGTGAAGTTTTCCTTGTGAGGCCTAAGCTATTTTGGGTAGATCTGAATTGTCACGCAGTTTACACCGAAGAATCACTGCAAGACGAGAGTTGGTGGTAATTCTCTGAACTCGAAGTACGGTCAAGATTCATAAATGTGAAGAAAGTTCGTCAACCCTTAGCTGCAACAGCTGCAGGCTGGTCTGACAGTTGCCGCTCAGGTAGACTTGGCGACCATTTTCTCCTGAGCCTTGAAGGGCTGAACACCGCCCTGGCCGTGTACCTGTGCACACTCTTTCTCTGACAACGCTGCGGGAACTGGCCCGACTGTCCCTGCCCATGGTGATTTCGCAGGGTGCCTTTGCGGTGATGGTGTTTACTGACCGCTGGTTCCTCGCGCAAATCGATGCCGTGCACGTCGCCGCAGCAATGGGGGGAGGTGTCGCCGCGTTTTTCGCCATGTCCCTGTTTCTCGGGCTCATCAGCTACGCCAATGCCCTGGTAGCGCAATACTATGGGGCAGGGCAGATGGCGCGTTGTCCCCAGGTGGTTACCCAGGGTGTGATTATTGCGCTGTGCGCGTTACCTGTTCTGGCTCTGGTTGGCGCAGCTATGGGCCAGATGTTTTCACGCCTGGGGCATGACCCGCTGCAGGTGCCTTTGGAACGGGCCTATTTTTATACTCTTATGGCCGGCAGTTTTTTTCTATTGCTCAAGACCTGCCTGGCATCGTATTTCGTGGGCATTGGGCGGACCCGTGTGGTGATGGCGGTTGATGTGGCCGGCATCTGTCTGAACATATCGGTAAGCTGGATGCTCATCTTCGGCCATTTTGGTTTGCCACAAGTCGGTATTGTCGGCGCGGCGCTGGGCACTATCGTCAGCCAGCTCTTCACCATAGGGCTGTTCCTCTACTTCTATCTGATGCCTTCGCACCGCGAACAGTTCGCGGTGCAGCAGTCACTGCGCTTTGACCGGGGTGTCATGCGCCGTTTCCTGCGGCTGGGCACTCCTTCGGCACTGGAGAGCTTCATGAATACGGCCACGTTCAACGTGTTCCTGTTGCTGTTCCAGGGTTATGGCGTGGTGCAGGGTGCCTCCATGGCCATCGTATTCAACTGGGACATGCTCTCTTTTGTACCCATGATGGGGCTCAATATTGGCGTAATGACGCTGATAGGGCGCTTTGTTGGCGCCGGTGACATGCAACGTGCCAACCAGGTGATTTCATCGGGCTTTATACTGGCTCTGGGCTACTCAGGCATGCTCGCCATTGTTTTTCTGACATTCCGTGTAGAACTGGTAGACGTGTTTGCCACGGGGGACGCCTACTTTGCCGAAATTCGCCCACTGGCGGCCGCCATGATGATAGGCCTGTCGACCTACGTGATGGCCGATGCGGTTATTCTAATCGCCGGTGGGGCTTTGCGCGGTGCTGGTGACACGCGCTGGATCATGTTTGCCTCCATTTCGTTGCACTGGCTTATGCTGCTAATGCAATACATGGTGATTGTGCGTTGGAAAATGGACCCGCTGGTGTCCTGGTGGGTTTTCGTGGCGATGCTGTTCGCCATCGCAATAGCCTATGCCACGCGGTTGTATAGAGGTCGCTGGCGCAGGCCAGAACGGCTGGCCAGGGTGATGCAGGAATAGAGACACAAGGGCGCTGACACGGTTTCAGCGCCAGTGGCGTCAGAGTGTCAGCAGCCGGCGCAGCAGTCCCTCCCTGCCTCGATTCTGCGCACGGGTGAACAGCAGCTCCGCCAACTGGGTTTCTATCTGCTCCGCCACCTGGTTGCGAATACTTTGCTGTTGGCGTTTGGTGGGCTTTTTACCCTTCATATGTGCCAGGTCTATGGGCTCGCCAAAGCCTATATAGCAACGCTGCGGCTTGGGGAGCAGCGTGCCCAGGGCGCCTATGGGTATAGGGGGTAACATGTCTTTGCGGGTGTCCTCATTGAGCACGCCCATTCTTTTGAGCAGTGCGCCAATGGGTGAGTCGGGCAGGTCTTCTCCCTCCATCAGGTGCCCGTAGAACTCATCCGGCCCGACTATGCCAAAAGGCATGATTGTGTAACCGTGTGCCGCAGCCAGTTTGACGAAGCCGTACCGCTCTTTCCACTGTAGCTCGTAGATGTCGCGTGCCGGCTTCACAGCTTCGTGTGCGCCACCGGGAAATACCAGCAGGTCGTGGCCCTCGGCCATCAGCGCCGCGCAGACCTCAGGGTGCCCCATAACCCCGCCCGTGCGCAGAACCATGTCTGCCATACGCGGGTTGGCGAAAAGAAACTTGTCGCCCATGGCGCGGGGGAAGCGATTGAGTTCGCGCAGGAAAACGGGCGCCAGCACCCAGCCATCCAGGGCGAACAGCGAGTGGTTGCCAACAAACAGGCAGGGCTTGTCGGGCAGGTTTTCCTCTCCCATCACCACTGGATCAAACAAGGTTTTAATCACCCGGTAATAGAACTCCAACTGCAGCCCGCCTGGCTCTGTTGTTTCCAGCGCCAGCTGAATGTGCTGCTGCAGCGCTTCCTCGCCGTCCAGCGGCTGATTGTCTTTGTCGAAAAGGGACATGCTGTTCTCTGTTGCTTCTGTCGTCTGGCGCATTATAGCGGCTGACGGTGCGCTAGCCACGCGCTCCTGTGGAAATACGCGGGATAATTCACCGGCCATAACTGCGTTGCCGCCAGCGCAGGCCGCACACACCTGATCCATATCAAGGAAAATTCCGGCAGCTGCAGTAAGGTGTTGAACTGGTAGGTTGTATCAGTTGCCCGGGAATAGTGATGGCTGCCTACGCGATCGTCGACGTCGATATTTTCGACATAGCAGACTACCTGCAATATCAACAAGCGCTTCGCCCTCTGCTTGAGGCGGCGGGTGCGCGCTATCTGGCGCGCGGCGGTGAAACGGAGGTGCTCGCAGGCGATCACGCCCCGCAGAGCCTACTGCTGGTTGAGTTTCCCTCCATGGAAGTGTTGGTTGATTTCTATCGCAGTGAAGCCTACCTGGCGCTGGAAAAACAGCGTAAGAGCTGCAGCAGCGCGGCCATGTTCGCTGTTCGCGGTGTTGAGGACGCGCTCCTTCCGCAAGACTGACACGGATCAATTCCCCATAACGCAAAGCCGTCTATCCTTGGGCTTCGCTCGTATTGGCACATAGGTCAGGGGTTTATTATGTCGCAAGCCGAAATGGTCACTATCGACGGTAATCAGGCTGCTGCCAGTATTGCCCACCTCAGCAACGAGGTGATTGCCATCTACCCGATAACACCTTCCTCGAATATGGGCGAGCTGGCGGATGAATGGTCCGCCAATGGTCAGACCAATCTCTGGGGAACCGTGCCGCGGGTGGTGGAGATGCAGAGTGAAGGCGGCGCGGCTGGCGCGATTCATGGTGCATTGCAGGCGGGCGCACTGGCAACCACGTTTACCGCGTCGCAGGGCTTGTTGCTGATGATCCCCAATATGTACAAGATCGCCGGTGAATTGACACCGACGGTGTTTCATATAGCCGCACGTTCTCTTGCCTGCCAGGGCTTGTCCATTTTTGGCGATCACTCCGACGTAATGTCCACCCGCCAGACGGGCTTTGCCATGTTGTCCTCCAACTGTCCCCAGGAAGTGATGGATATGGCATTGATTGCCCAGGCTGCGACGCTGGACAGTCGCGTACCGTTCCTGCATTTCTTCGACGGTTTCCGTACCTCCCATGAGGTGGCCAAGCTGGAAAAGGTTCCGGTTGAGGTAGTGCGTGCATTGATCGATGACCGGGCAGTGCAGGCTCACCGCAGCCGGGCAATGTCGCCCGCTCACCCGATATTGCGCGGCAGCTCGCAGAACCCGGATGTGTATTTCCAGGCACGCGAGACGGTGAATCCCTATTACACAGCGTTGCCTCGCCAGGTGCAGGACATAATGGACCGTTTTGCACAGCTTACCGGGCGGCAGTACCAGCTCTTCCAGTATGAGGGGGCTGCGGACGCCGAGCGGGTGATAATACTCATGGGTTCGGGTGCCGAAGCAGTACACGAAACGGTTGAATTTCTCACCGCAGCAGGCGACAAGGTGGGTGTGCTGAAAGTGCGTTTGTACCGGCCCTTTTCGGCAGCGGCACTGCTGGACGCACTGCCGTGCACCGCGCGTCGCATAGCGGTGCTGGATCGCACCAAGGAACCGGGTGCCGATGGCGAGCCACTATACAAGGATGTGGTCACCGCCATCGCCCGGGATGCCATGACGGGTGCGGCGCGATTCAAGGCAATGCCGCTGGTAGTGGGGGGGCGTTACGGCCTGTCTTCAAAGGAGTTCACGCCGGGAATGATCAAGGCGGTGTTTGATCACCTGCAAGCGGAAGATCCACGCAATCATTTTACCATTGGCATACACGACGACCTCAGTCATACCAGCCTGGAGTGGGACAGCGCGTTTCGCACCGACGCTCACGATGACACCTTCCAGGCAGTGTTTTTTGGCCTTGGCAGCGACGGCACCGTCAGTGCCAACAAGAACAGTATCAAGATAATTGGCGAGAGCACGGCGCTGCAGGCTCAGGGGTATTTTGTATATGACTCCAAAAAATCCGGCGCTGTTACTATTTCCCACCTGCGCTTTGGCCCGCGTCAGATCCGTTCCAGCTACCTGATCGGGGAGGGCGATGCGCGATTTGTCGCCTGCCACCAGCCTACGTTCCTGGAAAAGTACGATGTGCTGTCCTACGCAGCCATGGGTGCAGTGGTGTTGTTGAACTCTCCAGAGCCGCCGGATCAGGTATGGCAGAGCCTTCCCGCCGGGCTGCAGCAGCAAATCGTAGACAAGCAGGTGACGTTATACAGCATAGATGCCTACGGCGTGGCTGAGCGCAGCGGTATGGGAAAACGCATCAACACCATTATGCAGACCTGTTTTTTTGCTATCTCCGGTATCTTGCCGCGCGATCAGGCCATCGATTCAATCAAGCGCGCGGTTGAGAAAACCTACGGGCGCAAGGGTCGCAGGATCATCGAGCTGAACTTCAATGCCATTGATGAAACACTGGCCTGCCTGCATGAAATCCCAAGCGCACAAGCATCTGCTGTTACCGCGCCGGCTACCTCCCTGCTGGATGACGCTCCGGAGTTTGTGCGCAAGGTGACAGCCGAGATCATCGCCGGCAGGGGAGACATGATCCCGGTCAGTCATATGCCCGATGACGGTAGCTTTCCATTGGGTACGGCTGCCTACGAGAAGCGCAACCTGGCCCTGGAAATTCCCGTCTGGGAAACGGACATCTGCACACAGTGTGGCAAGTGTCCTTTTGTGTGTCCGCACAGCGCCATACGCTCCAAGGTGTTCCATGAGTCAGAGCTGGAGCACGCCCCGCCCACATTCAAGTCAGCGCCAGTCAAGGCTAAAGGTTTTCCCGAGGGGTACCATATCAGCTACCAGGTTGCGCCGGAGGACTGCACCGGTTGCACACTGTGTGTTGACATCTGCCCCATACGCGACAAGTCCAACGTCAGCCGCAAGGCGCTCAACATGGCACCGCAACCAGCGCTGCGAGCCGCCGAACGTGACAACTGGGAGTTCTTCACCGGGTTGCCGGAATATGAGCGCGGCGCTATCAAGAACAACACCATAGCGGGCTCAATGATCATGCAGCCCCTGTTTGAGTTCTCTGGTGCCTGCGTCGGCTGTGGTGAAACCCCATACCTGAAGCTGGCTACGCAGTTGTTCGGCGACCGCATGTTGGTGGCCAATGCGACTGGCTGTTCCTCTATTTACGGGGGCAATCTGCCGACGACGCCCTATACCACTTCCCCGGACGGCCGCGGACCAGCCTGGAATAATTCCCTGTTTGAGGACAATGCCGAGTTCGGGTTGGGTATGCGTCTGGCGGTAGACAAGCAGCGCGATATGGCCAGGGGCATGCTGGCCGGGCTGAAACCACAGCTGGATGCGGATCTGGTAGAGGCCATACTGAATGCGGATGAGTCCTGTGAGGCAGGTATCTACGAACAGCGGGATCGCGTGCGGCAGCTGGAGGAATCGCTGGCGGAGCTGGACTCCGACGATGCGCGTCAGCTGCTGACGCTCAGCGAGAACCTTTGCCGCAAGAGCGTCTGGATTGTTGGCGGAGATGGTTGGGCCTACGACATCGGCTACGGTGGGCTGGATCATATCCTCGCCTCCGGTGAGGATGTGAATGTGCTGGTGCTTGATACCGAAGTGTATTCCAATACCGGTGGGCAGACGTCCAAGGCTACCCCAAGGGGCGCCGTTGCCAAGTTTTCGTCCGGTGGAAAAACCACCAGCAAGAAAGACCTGGCCCTGCTGGCAATGGATTATGAAAACGTCTACGTTGCCAGGGTCGCCTATGGCGGAAAAGATACGCAAACACTCAATGCGTTTCTGGAGGCAGAGGCCCATCCCGGACCCAGCCTGATTCTGGCGCTGTCACCCTGCATTGCTCACGGTGTCGACATGTCTCGCAACCACCAGCAGCAGGATATGGCTGTGAAAAGCGGTCATTGGCCGCTGTTCCGTTTCAATCCTGAGAATATCGCCAGCGGTAAAGCGCCGATGAAGATGGACTCGCGTCCGCCCAGCATTCCCTATCGGGACTATGTGCAGAGCGAAACTCGCTTCAGTATGTTGTGGCACACGCACCCTGAGGTCGCCGAGGCTCTGGTGAAACAGGAACAAGAGTTCGTCAACCATCGCTACAGCTATTACAAGCAACTGTCCGAGCTTGACTGGAGTGATGGCGAGCAACTCGCTCAAGCCAAGGCGGCCAAGCACACCGCGCCTGTGGCAGCATCCGGCGAAGGAGAGCAATAGCATGGCAGACCTGAGCACGCAGTATCTTGGCTTGAAGTTGAAAAATCCGCTGGTGCCCTCGGCGTCGCCGCTGAGCAAGCACCTGGATTCAGCGCGACGGCTGGAAGACGCCGGGGCTGCTGCCATGGTGATGCACTCCCTGTTCGAGGAGAAGATCGAGGAGGAGGATGCACGGCTGGCGCGTTTTTTTCACCAGCAGTCACTGGGGCATGGCGAGGCGGAGAGCTTTCATCCGGTTCCCGATAATTACAGCAGCTACGAAGAGCAATACCTGGAACAGTTGCAGGCGCTGAAAGCGTCGCTGGAAGTGCCAGTTATTGCCAGCCTCAATGGAACAACCCCCGGAGGTTGGGTCAGTTATGCCAGGGCGCTGCAGGAGGCAGGCGCCGACGCGCTGGAACTCAACGTGTACTATATCCCGGCCGGCCCTGGTGAAGACTGTTGCCAGGTAGAGAATCGCTATGTGGAGGTGTTGCAGGCAGTGCGCGAGACCGTGACGATACCGATTACCATGAAGCTGTCGTCCCAGTTTTCTTCGCCGGTCAATTTCGTCAAGCGCCTGGAGGGAGCAGGGGCGAGCGGCCTCGTGGTGTTCAACCGCTTTTACCAGCCGGATATCGATCTGGAAACGCTTGAGGTTGTGCCCAAGCTGGAGCTGTCATCCTCGGAAGAGTCGCTGCTGAGGATTCGCTGGCTGGCCATTCTCTACGGCCGAACCAGCTGCTCGCTGGCTATCACCGGAGGCGTGCACAATCTACGGGACGTACTCAAATCGCTGCTTGTGGGCGCCGACGTCACACACATGTGCAGCGCGCTGCTGCGCCGTGGCCCCGGTCACCTTGCCATGGTGCTGAAATCCCTGAACGAATGGCTGGACGAGAGGGAATATGAACCCGTCGAGCAGATGAAGGGTAGCGTCAGCCAGCACAATGCCACAGACTCCGCCGCTTTCCTGCGAGCCAACTATGTCAACGTACTGGACAGTTACCGGCCACCACCCGGGGTGCATTGGTAGGGTCTTTGGTGTCTCATGCCCGTTCAGCTTGCGCAAAGGTGGAGTTGGGCAAGGCAGCGCTCGATGATGCTCCCAAAAGAGCACAGTAACTGGCTTCCATATCGCGGCAGGCCTGGCGAATACTCCCTATCTGATCGGGCAGGACGGGGTCGAGCACGGACACTCGGATCGTGGCCGGGCGCAACAACCAGGCGCCTTTTGGCAGGGCGTCTTTAACATTATGCAAAACGATTGGAACGATAGGGACACCTGCGCGCTTTGCCAACAAAAACGCACCGTGTTTGAACGGCTGGATCTCTCCCAGCAGGCTGCGCGTGCCCTCCGGCGCGATGCACAGCGAACGCCCACCAGCCAGTACGTTCATTGCCTGTTTCAGCACCTGTGACTGGTCTTTCTCGTCGCGGTCCACGAATATGGTATCGACCTGGCGTAACAGGGGGCCCAGCAACGGATTGGAAGCCATCTCTGTCTTGCACAGGGCAACGATGTCTTCGCGCAACAAGTGGGCGAGCACCATGGAGTCCAGCAGGCTCTGGTGGTTGAAGACGTATATCGCAGGCCGTGAATGGCGCAGTTTTTCCGCGCCGTCGATTTCATAATTCAACCCTGCAAAGCCACTACCCAGGTCACCCAGGGCACGGGTTATGCGGTTGGCGTTCCGGCTGCTGTCAACACCAAGGCGACGCCCCATCGCGCCCGCGACCGTGGTGGCCAGCAGTGTTTGGGCGACCAGCGCGGTGCGGGTGATGTTTTCAGCTTGCGGCATTCCGCGACTGGCAAACATCAGTTGCGGCCAGCGAGCGTTGCGGGCGTGCACTGCCAGCTTGTCGGAGGGATTCACCGCCACCGGGTGACCTACCTTTTTCAGCAGCGGCAAGTCAGCGCTGGAGTCCGTGTAGAACCAGCTTCGGTCAAGCGTGGTGCCCTGTTGCCTGGCTATCCTGCGAGCCGCCATAGCCTTGCCTTCGCCGTAACAGAGAGGGGCGATCACCTCTCCCGTAAATCTGCCGTCCTCCACTGCCAGCCGCGTGCAGCAGAGATCGCTTATGCCCAGAACCTTTGCAACCGGTTCAACCTGGTAGCGGCTGGCTGCGGAGACAATGACCAGGTGGTGTCCGGCGGCACGGTGCGCTGCCACCAGTTTCACAGCCTCCGGATATAAGTTACGTGCCAGCTTGTGTTCCCAGGCCTTGTTGCCCAGTTCAGTCAGTGTCTCCTCGGGCACTCCGGCCAGCATTCTTGCCAGACGGTCGACCAGTTTGTGGTAGTGCGTGCCACGGCTGCTGCGTTTTTCCCTGGCGATGTCCTGCAATAACCTGGCAGACTCGAGCAGTTTGCCCTGCGCGGCTCCGTAGCGCGCAGACTCTGCTGCCAGCGCGAGTATGGAATAGCCTGCTATCAATGTCCTGTCCAGGTCGAAGAACGCGATCCGGCGTTCCCCGGGGTGTGCGGCAAGGGTGATGTCCTGCAGGTGTTGATCGAGTGCTGTCATGTTGGCCGCCTCCGGGATGCGCTGGTTAATTGCAGCAAGCTTCAAAAGCCGTGCTTTGGTGAACAGCAAGAAGCTTGCCACAGCGGAATTGTCCCCCTTGAATGTGACAAGTTGGCTACGCAGGCTGCTTTCGGTCGATAATTCTGTGCGATTCTGGTGCGCTACGCTCGAATCAGGTGCAGTGCAGAATGACTTGCCCCCGGTTTTTCGTGGCCTCGATGCTGGGCCTCGGTTACTATTGGCAGATGCCCGCAAACCTGCCCGTCAACGACATCCTCTCCGAGCTTAGTGCTACGCTGCTGGCGCACAATGAGGTGGTACTGCAAGCGCCCCCGGGTGCTGGCAAAACCACCGTGGTACCGCTTTCCTTGCTGCAACAGGTATGGCTGCAAGATCGCAAGATACTACTGCTCGAGCCCCGGCGCATGGCGGCGCGCGCTGCCGCTGCGCGTATGGCGCAGCTGCTGGGCGAGGAAGTGGGGCAAACCGTGGGCTACAGTATCCGGCTTGATTCAGCTGTCAGCGCACAAACCCGGATCGAAGTAATTACCGAGGGTATTCTCACTCGCCGCCTGCAGGCCGACCCCGGGCTGGAAGATGTGGGGCTGGTGATCTTCGATGAGTTCCATGAGCGCAGCCTCGATTCAGACCTCTGCCTGGCGCTGTGTCTGCAGGGCCGTGAAATATTCCGTGAGGGCCCCTCGCTCAAGCTGCTGGTCATGTCGGCGACACTGGATGGGGATGCGGTATCCGCATTGCTGGGCGACGCGCCGGTAGTGACTTCGGAAGGCCGGCAGTATCCGGTAAGTACCTATTTCGGCAGGACTCATCGTTTACAGGACCCGTTGGCACCGGCCGTGGTTTCTGCAGTGCAAGCGGCTCTGCGCAAACAGGACGGCAGCGTGCTGGTATTCCTTCCCGGGCAGCGGGAGATCAACGCTGTCGGCAGGGAACTGGCTGGCGCGCTGGAGCGTTCTGGAGATGACAGCGTGGTACTGGCACCGCTTTACGGCGGTCTCAGCATGGACAAGCAACAGCGTGCCATTGCACCCGCCCCTGCGGGGCAGCGTAAGGTTGTGCTTGCCACGAATGTCGCCGAAACCAGTCTGACGATAGAAGGTATCTCTGCCGTGGTTGATTCCGGGCTGGTGCGCGAAGCGCTGTTTGATCCTTCTACCGGGATGACGCGGCTGACCACACGGCGGATTTCCCAGGCATCAGCCGAACAACGGCGCGGTCGGGCAGGGCGGCTTGGTCCCGGGCACTGCTATCGACTCTGGTCTGAAGAGCAGCACGGCCGTCTGAGTGCGCGTGCCACGCCAGAGATACTGCACGCCGACCTGGCGCCGCTGGCAATGCAAATACTTTCATGGGGGGTACGTGACCCAGCAGAATTGCCCTGGCTGGATCCTCCGCCAGCCGCGGCCTGGCAGCAGGCACTGGCTATTCTCGAGCAATGTGGTGCGCTGTACATTAATCAGGGCGTCCCTACGCTGACCCCGCACGGGGTCAAACTGGCGCAGATGCCCCTGCATCCGCGCCTTGCGCATATGTTGCTGGTTGCCTGCGATATCCACGCTTCCGAGACCGCCAGTCTGCTGGCCGCGGTGCTCTCTGAACGGCACCCGCTGCGTGATGCAGGTGCTGACCTCTCCCAGGTGATTGCCGTGTTGATGGCTGAACAGCCCTGTCCCGACCGGGCCCAGGGCTGGTTCCGTCGTACCTGGCAGCTGGCCAGGCGCTACGCCCGCATCGCCGGTGAAGTGCACAAACCCAGGCAGTTCGCGATGGCCGTCGCCAAGGAAGATGTTATGGGCGTATTGCTCGCCAGCGCTTACCCGGATCGGGTCGCCAGGCGGCGTGCAGGTAGTGATACGGACTACCAGTTGGCCAATGGCCGCACCGCCAGCATCCACCCCGAGGATGCGCTGTGTCGGCAAGCCTGGTTGGCTGTAGCGGACACAGGGGGAGAATCCGGCAGCCGCGCAGATCGAATATTCAACGCAACAGCCCTGAATCCCGCGTGTTTTGAGGGCATTCTTTCGTCGCTGGTGCGCGAGGAGCAACGGGTTGAGTGGGACGGTCGCCAGGAGCGCTTCACTGCGCAGCGGCAGAAGCTGGTTGGCTGTATAGAGATAGCCAGCGAACCCATGTCGGAAGTGTCTGCGCAGGACAGGAGCATGGCCCTGCTTGGCGTTGTGCGCCGCAAAGGCCTTGATATGCTGCCCTGGAACGAGTCCCTGAATCAGTGGCGCAGCCGTGTGCAGTTGATGCGACGAATCAACGACAGTAACGCTGATAACCCCTGGCCCGACCTCGGCGATGATCATTTGCTGGAGACGCTTGATACCTGGTTATTGCCCTACCTGGACGACGTGAGCAAACTGGAAGACTTTCGTAAACTCGACCTGAAGCAGATTTTGCATGCGCAATTACCCTGGCCTTTGCCGCTGGAACTTGAACGCCTGGCGCCAGAGCGGCTCAGCGTGCCTTCCGGCTCCAGCGTCACTGTGGATTATTCCCAGGACCCTCCTGTGCTGGCGGTTAAATTGCAGGAAATGTTTGGCTGTGAGGATACCCCAACCATAGCGGGCGGCCGCATTCCCCTGCAGGTACACCTGCTGTCTCCGGCGCGGCGGCCTGTGCAGGTCACGCAGGATCTTGCCGGCTTCTGGCGCAGCAGTTACCAGGAAGTGAGGAAGGAAATGCGCGGGCGCTACCCGAAACACCCCTGGCCTGACGATCCCCTGGCTGCCAGGGCCACCGCGCAAACCAAGCGGCATGCTCCGGCGGTGTCCGGCTAGCCCGGGCTATCGCGCCAGCACACACGCTGTATTGGCATGTTTTCCAGTAATGGTTGCGCAAGCTACCAGCGAAGCGGCTAGCACATTACTGTTGTGCGCTGTTCCTGGTTTCCTTGCGTACCAGAAAACTCAGCAGGTCTTCCAGAATCAGGTAGAGGCAGGGCACCAGGAACAGGGTGATGGCCGTGCCCATTAGTACGCCGAAGCCCAGTGACACCGACATAGGAACAAACATGGTCAGGGAAACAGTCTGGTCCGTCATCATGGGAGCCAGGCCGATAAACGTGGTAACGCTGGTAAGAATAATGGGGCGGAAACGAACGGAACCGGCGTGACTCACTGCGTCCAGCACCTCGCGACCGGCCTGGCGTTGTTTGTTGATGTAGTCCACCAGCACGAGGCTGGAGTTCACCACAACACCCGACAAAGCGACAATGCCCAGCAGTGAGAAAAACACCAGATCTACGCCCATCACCATGTGACCGACGATGGCGCCCACGGCTCCGAAGGGTATTACGCTCATTATCACCAGGGGTTGCAGATAGGATTTCAAAGGTATGGCCAGTAGTGCGTAGATGACCAGAAGCGCGAGCATGGCCGTACTGATCAATCCGCCCATCGATTCACTGCGCGACTCAGCCTCGCCGGCAAGGCTGTAGGTCACACCCGGATGACGGCTGAGAATCCCGGCCAGTTCCCGCTCCGCCAGTGAGTCCAGCACGGCCTCGGGCGTCGTGACAGACCGGTTTACATCGGCGATGACGCGCACCACGCGCTGGCCGTCAACCCGATTGATAGTGGTGTAGCCTCTGCCGAGATGGACCTGTGCCACGCTGCTGAAAGGTACTTCGGCACCATCAGTCGTGCGAATGCGCATGGCTTCAAGGTCCCCCAGGGATCGCCGCTGGTCTTCCGGATAACGCACCATAACGCGAATGTCATCCTTGCCGCGCTGTATACGTTGAGCCTCGTAGCCATAGAATGCCTGCCTCACCTGCGACCCCAGGTCCTGCAACGTCAGGCCAAGACTGCGCGCCTGCGGCAGCAGGCTCAGCTGAACCTCCTGCTTGCCGGCACGGAAGGTATCGGTGATATCCAACACGCCGTTATACGTCTCAAGCGCGGCGCGCAGTTCGGCCGCGACCGAACGCAGTTCATCGAAGTTTTTGCCATACAGCTCGATATCAATGGCATCCCCGGCACCGAATGCCGCCGCGTCGAATGTTTGTTCCAGTGCATCCGGAATGCTTCCGGTCAACTCGCGCCAGCGGTTGGCGTAATGGCTGGTAGACAGGCCACTGTAATCCGCAGGCAGGTTGAGCTCTATACCGACCTCGGCGACATTGCTCTGGCCACTGCCGGATAAACCCATGGAACCCTTGGGTATCAGTCCTCCCAGAACGGCGAAGATGTGATTGATCTTGCTGGGCGCTCCCGGTGGCAGATCTGCATCAAGTTCTGCGCGCAGTTCCTCTGCAGCCCGCTCCAGCTGTTTCACAGCCGCCTCTGTACGCTCTATCGGAGTACCTTCAGGTAGCGTGATCACGGCGTAGAGTCGCGTGCCTTCCACGTCGGGGAAAAACTGGAACACCATGCGCCCGCTGGCAAATAAAGCGAGAGTGAGGGCCAGAATGACAATGCCGATTGCCGCAGTCATGTAGCGCCACTGCAGCGCTTTCTCAACGGCCGGCTGGTAGTACCGCGTTGCCAGTGTTTGCAGGCTGCCGGACACTTTATCCTGCAGCGATAACCAGCGATTGAGCAGGGCGTTGTCGCCCATGGTGCGTTCTGCTTTGCGGTGTGCAAGGTGCACTGGAAGAATCATCTGTGATTCGATGACGCTGAAAAACAAGGCGATAATAACGGTGAGGCCGATGGCGACAAAGAACCCGCCCATCTCACCGGGAATATTGACGATCGGCAAGAATGTAGCCATCGTGGTCAGGACACCGAAGATCACCGGTACAGACACTTCGCGGGCACCGTCTATAGCGGCGATGTTCCGGTCCTTGCCCATCTGCTCGTGAGCATACACACGCTCGCCAATCACTATCGCGTCATCGACCAGAATACCCAGAACCAGAATAAAACCCATCACCGACATGGTGCTGATGGATATGTCGAACACCGGAAACATGGCGACCGTGCCCAGCAACGCGACGGGTATGCCCGCTGCTACCCACAGGGCCAGGCGAAAGCGCAGGAACAGGGTGAGGATCAGCAATACGAACAGCAGCCCGGTGCGGGCGTTTTTCATCAGTGAATCAAGGCGGTCTACCAGATCCTGGGATTCGTCCTGCCAGATCAGTAACTCTATGCCCTCGGGCACCTCCAGCCGGGCCGTCTCCAGATACGCCTTCACCTGGTCCGCCAACTGCAGGACGTCCTCCTCACCAACCCGGGAGACCTTGATGCCCACAGCCGGCTGCTGATCGAGGCGGGAATACAATTCCGATTCCTCAAAGCCATCCACGACCGTGGCGATCTCACCAATGGTCAGGCTGGTACCGTCGTTGCGGGTAAGCACGACAATATCTTCGAATTGCTGGCGCTGATAGGCCTGACCGATGGTGCGCAGCAGGATCTCGCCTTCATCTGTGCGTATAGAGCCTCCCGGTACATCCAGTGAGCTGCGGCGGATAGCCTGGCCCACCTGCTCCAGGGTGAGCCCGTGTCGCCGCAGAGTCTGCTCGGAGACTTCAATCGAGATTTCGTAGGGCCGTGCGTACAGCAGGTCTGCCTGCGATACACCCGGCAGGGCGGCGATGTCATCACGCAATTGCTGCCCCACCAGCTTCAGCGTGCGCTCGTCAGCATTTCCGGAGACTGCAATCTGCAGCACAGTCGCCATCACGGTTACTTCAGCGGTGACCGGCTTCTCGGTTTCCGCGGGGAAAGCGTCTATGGCGTCGACTTTACTTTTTATATCATTGGCGACCTTGTTCTTGTCGACGCCGTCAACCAGCTCTATCAAGACAGAGCAAAAACCCTCGGAGGCCGTGGAGCGGATTTTATCTATGCCTTCGCTGCCCTGTATTGCTTCCTCTATGCGTACACACACGGCTGACTCGACTTCTTCGGGTGCCGCGCCCAGATACGGCACTTTCACCTGCACCGAATCCACCTCAATATTGGGGAATTCTTCCTGATGGATACGCGGCAGGGCGAGGAGACCACCGACCACCAGTATCATCATCAGCAGGTTGGCGGCGACCGGGTTGTAGACAAACCAGGCTATGATTCTGGGCATGGCGCAGGTCTAGAGCAGCAGTGGTTTGACGTGCATGCCGTCAACCACAGTTTGGATAGCAGATACGCACACGCGTTCACCGTCCTCCAGACCTGCACTGATCAGCACTTCATCATGCTCCAGTCGCAGTACGGAAACACGGCGAAAGCGCAGCCTTTCTTCGTCGTCTATAACCAGCACCTGATTATCATCGCGCATCGCGGAACGCGGCAGCCGCACCACGCCTTCCACCCGTCGTCCACGGATTTCTGCGTGAACAAACAGGCCCACAGGCATCGCGGCGTTATCTGCCAGCTGCGCCAGATCGATACGTGCCACGCCGTAGGTCATACGCGAACGTTCATCAATTTCAGCTTCGGTGCGCACCAGTTCCCCGTTCCAGATGAATCGTGTGTTGCCAATGTGTGCAGACAGCGTTACCTCTGGTCGCGAGTCTTCGGCCAGCGAGCCGCGCTGGGAGAAGTCCAGCCCGAGATAGTCAAGCTGGTCGGCGGCAATAGGCAGGCGTACCTCGACATAGTCGGTAGCGTAAATAGTAGCGATACTGGTGCCGCGACTTACGAACTGGCCCAGGTCCACTTGCTCGGAACGCACCAGGCCATCAAAGGGGGCACGCAGTTCCGTGCGGGACAGATCCCTGCGTGCTTGTGCAAGTGCGGCTTCGCTGTCGCTGAGGTTGGCTTCCGCTACCCGTGATGCCCTGCGCGCGCTGTCCAGCTGGGATTGGCTGGCAAGCTTTTTGGCATGCAGTTGCTCCAGTCTTGCGAGTTCATCCCGGTTGAATTCCATTTCGACCTGTGCACGGTCACGCGCCGCCTGGGCCCGCTGTAACGCATTTTCATAGTCGGCACTGTCGATGCGCAGCAGTACCTCTTGCGCCCGGAACGACCCACCATCCACCAGAGACGGGGACATCCATTCCACGCGACCGGAGACTTCCGGGATCAGTTCGCTTTGGCTGCGCGGCTGTACACTGCCTTGGGAGGTGACAATCAGAAACTCGTCACGCACATCAACGACCATGGCACGCACGCTGCGCAGAGTGCGCTCCTTCGCGAGTATCTCACGCTCTGGCTCGGTAATGGCCAGGCTGTAAGCCAGCGCCAGACCAACAAGCAGCAGAATGAGGGTGTAGACGAATTTCTTTTTCATGATAGCTCCATGGGGAGCGCAGTTTACTGTAAACGCAGTGTTTTTGTGCTTTTGTTAAGGAAGTTTCACGAAGAAAAACTTGCCGGGTGAGACGCTCGAGTGATGCAGGCTGCAGGCTAGCGGCGTTTGCTTCGCCCGGCCTGCGTCCCGGGTGTGCGCGGCAGGCCATTGTGCTGCGTGGCAAACGGTCTGCTGTCTTTAACCACGGCGTGTCGCTTGCCTGGCTGTCGCGGCGGTACCAGGTGTAACTTGCCATTGCCGATGAGGTCTGAGCGCCCCATTTTCTTCAGCGCTTTGCGCAGTGCGGGCCAGTTATCAGGGTCGTGATAGCGAAGGAATGCCTTGTGCAGCTGGCGCTGCGACAGACCTCTCACAGTGGGCATGGTGTCGCTATCACGTGTGATGCGCTTGAGTGGGTTCTTACCGCTGTAGTACATGGCGGTTGCGGTTGCCATTGGCGATGGATAAAAGGTCTGCACCTGATCCGCACGAAATTTGTTCTGCTTCAGCCACAGGGCGAGATTCATCATGTCCCGATCTGAGGTGCCCGGATGTGCGGCAATGAAATAGGGGATCAGGTACTGCTCTTTGCCAGCGGCTTTGGAGTACTTGTCGAACAGCGCCTTGAACCGGTCATAGGTGCCTATGCCCGGCTTCATCATTTTATCCAGGGGACCGTCTTCAGTGTGCTCCGGAGCAATTTTCAGGTAACCGCCTACATGGTGAGTAACCAGTTCCTGCACGTATTCCGGTGTTTCCACCGCAAGGTCATAACGCAATCCGGACGCGATCAGCACCTTCTTGATGCCGGGCAGTTCGCGCGCTTTGCGATACAGTTCCACGAGTGGTTTCTGGTCGGTGTTCAGGTTCTTGCATATACCGGGAAAAACACAGCTCAGCTTGCGGCACTTCGCCTCGATTTCCTTGCTCTTGCAGGCCAGTCGCCACATGTTCGCCGTAGGACCACCCAGATCCGAAATGACGCCGGTAAAAGCCGGGGAGGTATCGCGAATCTTTTCGACCTCCCTGAGAATGGAATCTTCCGAGCGATTCTGGATGATGCGGCCTTCGTGCTCGGTAATGGAGCAGAAGGTGCAGCCACCGAAGCAGCCACGCATGATGTTGACCGAGTGACGTATCATCTCGTAGGCGGGGAGCCTTGCATTGCCGTAGCGGCTATGTGGCAGCCGCGTGTAGGGCAGTTCGAACAGCCAGTCCAGCTCGTCTGTCTCCAGGGGTATTGGCGGACTGTTGAGCCAGACCTCGCGGTCGCCGTGAGCCTGTACCAGGGGCCGCGCGTTGTGCGGATTGGTTTCCTTGTGCAGGATGCGTGAGGCATGGGCGTACAGCGCCGGGTCGGCTTTTACCTGCTCGTAGGAGGGAATCCGCACCACGGCAGGGCGTTCGTCATCCACCCGGTCAAGAATGCGTACCACGTCCTCGCCCTGTTGCACGACAACCTCTTCCGTTGAACACTCGGCAGGGCTGGTCTCCTGGTAGGGGCTGACCAGTTTCTCAATGGGGCCGACACGGTCTATGGAAGTGGAGTCAATTTCCCGCCAGCCGTCGGGAATGCGCTTACGCACGAAAGCGGTGCCGCGTAGATCGCGAATGTGCTGAATTGCTTCGCCAGCCGCAAGACGGTGTGCAAC
>JAUIIQ010000023.1 GCA_030431585.1 Gammaproteobacteria bacterium
ATGCGATCGCGAATGGCCCGGGCGATACCTGCGCCGTCCAAACCCAGTTCTGAAAGTTGAACGCTGTGGTCAGCATGTTCAACGTATTCGTCCGGTATGCCGCAATGGAGGACGGCGGTTGACTCCCCTTGCTTGCTCAAAAACTCGCTCACCGCAGCGCCAGCGCCTCCGGCAACAGCGTTCTCCTCCACCGTTACCAGCAGGTCATGTCGCTTGCTCAGTGCCAGCAACGCTGCTTCATCCATGGGCTTCACCCAGCGCATATCGACCAGCGTCGCGCCAAGGTTCTTCGCGGCCTCCAGGGCGCCCGGTAACAGGGTGCCGAAGTTGACGATTGCTACCCGGTCGCCCGCCAGCACCTGGACACTTTTGCCAATCTCCAACGATTCCATCTCTTCATTCACGTTGACCCCGGTACCGGTGCCGCGTGGATATCTCACTGCAGCCGGCCCCGGGTGCTGATACGCGGTGTACAGCATTTGCCGGCATTCGTTTTCATCAGATGGAGCGCCTATCACCATATTGGGTATACAGCGCAAATAACTGAGGTCAAACGCTCCGTGGTGTGTTGGTCCGTCCTGGCCTACCAGGCCGGCGCGGTCTATACCGAAAGTAACGTCCAGATTTTGCAGGGCGACATCGTGGATCAACTGGTCGTAACCGCGCTGCAGGAACGTGGAATAGATGGCTACCACCGGCTTTAGTCCGTCGCAGGCCATTCCGGCGGCGAGGGTGACCGCATGTTGTTCGGCGATGGCCACATCGTAGTAGCGGTCGGCAAACCGTTGGGCGAATTCCACCATGCCGGAGCCTTCACACATGGCGGGGGTAATGCCCACCAGGCGGTCATCTTTTACAGCCATGTCACACAGCCACTGACCGAACACATCCTGATACTTCGGTGGCTTGGGCGAAGGCGCCTCAGCCTGCGGCGTCTTCGTGGGCTTGGCCTCTACTTTGTTCAGGGCATGATAGCCAATCGGGTCTGCTTCCGCCGGGGTAAAGCCCTTTCCTTTAACCGTGCGTATATGCAGGAACTGCGGTCCCTCCAGGTCCTTCATGTTTTCCAGGGTTTTTATCAGCTGCGGCAGGTCATGGCCGTCCAGAGGGCCTATGTAATGAAAGCCCAGTTCCTCAAACATGGTGCTGGGCGCGACCATGCCTTTCATGTGTTCCTCGGTGCGCTTGGCCCATTCCCAGAGAAAACTGAAACGTTGCAGAAAGCGCTTCGACCGCTCGCGCATGCCCAGGTAGGTTTTGGTCGCCCAGATCTTGGCGAAGTAGTTAGCCAGCCCGCCCTGGTTGTGGCCTATAGACATTTGGTTGTCGTTAAGGATCACCAGCATGTTGGGGCGCTCGTGACCTGCGTGAGCCAATGCTTCGAAGGCCATGCCGCCGGTGATGGCGCCGTCGCCGATCACGGCTATAACTTTCCGCTCCAGGCCCTGTTGTCTCGCAGCGAGGGCCATACCCATGGCGGCAGAGATACTGGTAGACGAGTGCCCCACGCCAAAGGTGTCGTATTCACTCTCACTGCGCTTGGGAAAACCTGAGATGCCCCCGGCCTGGCGGATGCCGTGCATTGCCCGCATGCGGCCAGTCAGGATTTTGTGCGGGTAGGTCTGGTGGCCCACGTCCCAGACAATGCGGTCATCCGGTGTGTTGAACACGTGGTGCAGGGCGATGGTGAGTTCCACCACGCCAAGGCCAGCGCCAAAGTGTCCGCCTGACTGGCCCACGCTATAGAGCAGGTAGGCACGCAGCTCTTTTGCCAGTTGCGCCAGCTCCTGCGCGTTCAGCCCATGCAGGGAGCGCCCCGCGTCCACAGCCTCAAGCAGTGGGGTAGTGGGTGCAGTGGTGGGGATTTCTGAAAACATGAGCGGCATTCTATCCCATATCGACCACTTGTGGGACGGGCCATGTGCTTTTCTATTGGCGCAGAGGATCGTTCTCGATGGCGGTCTGTAGCAGCACTGAAAGGCGAACATAGCCATGTTCATTGAGGTTGATGCCATCAGCGCGGAAGTAGGCGGGGTTGGGCATGCCGTCGGCTTTGGTCAGCAGTGAATTGGCGTCGAGGATGGTGACTTTCTCATGGTCGGCAGCCCAGCTTTGCAGACGCTCCAGAACTTCTTCAATGACGGGCACATCAGAGGGATAGAGTGGTGTTTTCAGTGGTGTAATGACCAGGAAGCGGCGGCTGTTTGCCAGCGAGTCGTCCAGGCTCACCAGTGCCTGAATACCCTCGACCAGGGCTTGCGCGTCCTTGTTGGCGCGAATATGGAACTCGCTGTTACCAGGCAGCAGAACAATGGTGTCTGGCTGATAAAAGCCGATCAGTCTTTCGTAGTGGTAGATCAGGTCATCGACGGTAGCTTCACCCAGGCCGCGCATTAGTACGGGATGGGGCGCCAATAGCTCCTCCAGTCCACTCCACAGTTTCACCCGCCGACCGCCGACGACGACGATAGGCTCCGCCGGAAGTTTCGAAACGCTGTCCTGCCTGGCGTAGGCCGCTATCTCTGCAGCCCAGGCATCGGGCGAGCTGTTAAGGGTGGCGACCGTGTCCCTGGACACCAGATACACCAGGTGTGCAATGGGTAGCAGTAATAGCACCAGACAGATGGTGCGTAGCGTTTTCCAGGAAATCACACGGGCAGATCCGGCTTCTTTGTGTGTTCACAGTGTCGCTGAATCGCGCCCATTCAGCAATAAATGCCCCATTCGGGGTGTGACCTGTGTCGCAGCTTGGTCACTCGCGTGTATGATTTCGACTAGCGAGATGTAGGATGGCTGGATGATTTACCAACGGCGCATACCCCGGGAGGAACTGTTCTCCGCCCAGCTGGAGCTGCTCATGCAGAATGGCCAGCTGGCCACGGTTACGTCCCATCTGATAGGGGTGGGCGCTACCATTGCCATGTTCTGGCCTTTTATGGACATTACGATCATTCTGCTGTGGGCAGCAGGTTTTCTGATTTTGCTGTTGCTGCGTTCTTTGCAAATGAGCAATGCCCTGGTCAGTCGCAGCTATCTCACCAACCCCAGGGGCGTGTACCTGCGCTTGCTGGCAGGCGCTACCGCTACTGGAGCCATCTGGGCGGGGGTGTATATTTTTGCAGCGCACCACGTCCCCATAACCATGCAGTACACTTTTTTACTACTGATCGTGATGATCACCGCAATTTCCGTTGGTTTCTCGGTGATTCTCCGCGAGTACTTCATCGCCTACCTGTTCGCCGCACTCTGGCCTATCGCCTGGTGGAGCCTGGTGCATTACTGGGAACAGCCTTACAACCTGTTGATCGGGCTCTCGCTGCTGGCGTTCTGTGCGGTATTGGTGGTGGTTTGCGACCGGGTTTATCGGTCTTTTCGCAATATGATTACCCTGAATTGGGAGCGGGAAACCATGTCACAGGAACTGGCCGACCTGACCACTTCCCTGCGGGACCGGAATCGCCAGTTGCGTGATGCTCGCCGCCAGCTTACCGACCTGGCCAACATTGATGAGCTCACCGGGCTGGGCAACCGGCGTATGGTGAACAGGGCGCTCAAGGAGGAAATCAATCGGGCCAGGCGCAGTGGCGGGTATGTTTCACTGATACTGCTGGATGTGGACTTCTTCAAGAACTACAACGATACCTATGGTCACCCGGCAGGAGACCTGGTGTTGCAGAAACTGGCTGACCTGATGCAGCAGGCCAGTGCCAGGGCGGGTGAAGTGGTTGCCCGCTTTGGTGGTGAAGAGTTTATCCTGGTTTTGCCTGGCGCAGCCCCGGATGCGGCGTTGCGCACTGCTGACCGGTTAAAGGAGATGGTGGAGGATGAGCGCATTCCGCATGAAAGCTCCGGTGTTGCGGATATCATCACGGTAAGTCAGGGGGTGGTGACGGTCCAGCCCGAGAACGACATGCTCCCCGGTGAACTGATTTCCCGCGCTGACAAAGCCTTGTATAAGGCAAAACAGGAAGGAAGAAACCGGATCAATGTCGCTGGCCGTTACGAGCCTTCCTTGAATCTGTGAATCTGCCGCCGTTGTTTTTTGCTCGGCCGGCCGGCAGGCCTGTCAATCATGCCTCCCGCAGCCTTGCGGGCGGCAGCATCTGCTTCCCGTCTGGCCACGCTTTCCGCGGTTTCCTGGTACAAGGCCTGGGCCTGTGGGGCACCTCGGCGCTGATCTGACAAGGCCACAACTCTCACTACTTTTTCATCCCAGCCCTGGCGGATCTGCACGGTGTCGCCGACGCTGATCTCTTTGGACACTTTTACCCGCTGCCCTCCCAAGTGGACCTTGCCGCCCTCAATAGCGGCCTTGGCCAAACTGCGCGTCTTGAAAAAACGTGCCGCCCACAGCCATTTGTCCAGGCGCAGTTTGTCTGCTGTAAAGTCACTCATGTTTATGCATTGGTCGTTGGCATGATTTCGTCGAAATGATGAATACCTGGAAAACGCGTATCGATTCGCTTCTGTCGTTTGCTGTCAGGCTGCAGCAGGGTAAGCAGGTGCGCAATGCCGTATCTCTGGGCTGACTCCAGTACCGACTCGGTGTCGTCGATCAGCAGTGTGCGCGCCGGATCGAAGGGGTGCAGTGCCTGGAGTCGGTGCCAGAATGCCTGCTCTTCCTTGGGTGCGTCGAGTTCATGGGAGACCACTACCCGATCAAACCAGCCGGTAATGTCAATCTGCTCCATTTTGATGTCCAGCGTTTTACGATGGGCGTTGGTGACGAGCACGACATCCCTGGGGGAGGCGTGCAGATGAGTAAGGAACTCCACCACATAGGGACGGGTGCTGACCATGTGGACAAGCTCTCGCTTGATGGCCGGGATATCCAGCTGCAATTGTTCCGACCAGTAGTCCAGCGAGTACCAGTCCAGCGTGCCCTGTTCAATGCTGAATGCGCTGTGCAGCTTGCGTGCGGATTCCTCCTCGCTCAGGCTGTGGGTCCGGGCATAGACCATTGGCACATGTTGCATCCAGAAGTAGTTGTCAAAGTGCAGGTCCAGCAAGGTACCGTCCATGTCCAGCAGCACTGTGTCGATATGCTTCCAGTCAATCATTGCGCGGCTCGCTCCGGGGTCAGAACAGATTATGCCCTGTTGCTGGCAGTCGCGCACCCCGGTTCCAGACGGGGTATAATGCACGCCTCCTATGACGACGACCGCTTTCGATATACCCGCTCTCATTCCGCCACTGCTGGAACTGTGCCAGCGTGCAGGCGTGGTGATAAACGATCATTACCACGCGCCAGAAGCTGACCAATTCGAAGCTAAAGACGACGATTCACCTCTTACCCGGGCCGATCTGGCTTCACATCACCTGCTGAGTGACGGCCTTCGCGCCTTGCGTCCCTCTTTGCCGGTGCTGTCGGAGGAATCCAGTGATGCAGACAAGGCTCGTCGCCATGAGTGGCCCGTGTTATGGATGGTTGATCCGCTTGACGGAACCAAGGAGTTTCTCGCACGCACCGGGGAATTTACTGTCAATATTGCGCTCATTGCAGATCATCGCCCCGTCCTGGGAATTATCTACCAGCCCTTGCGATCACAGGCTTATGTGGGAATCCCGGGGAAATGGGCAAGGCGTTATACGCTGCCAGATGATGGCGTGCGTGCGTTGTCCACGCGGCCGCTGGTGCAGGGTAGCCCCCTGACGGTACTTGCCAGCCGCCGTCACCGGGGTCCACGACTGCAGGCCAACCTTGAATGGCTGGGTGAGCACTGGGGTGACATTGAGCGCGACAACAGTGGCAGTGCACTTAAGTTCTGCCAGCTTGCGGCGGGAGAAGGGGATATATACCCCCGCTATTCCCCTTGTTGCGAGTGGGACACAGCCGCTGGCCAGGCGTTGTTGGAGGCCGCTGGCGGTGCCTTGTTGGGCCTGGATGGGAAACCGCTGCGCTATAACAGTCGGGATACGCTGCTCAGCCGTCATTTCATTGGTGTTGGCGATCCGGAGCACCCGCTCTGGCGGCAACTGTTGGCTCGGGAATCCGCTCGGGAATCCGCTCGGGAATCCGCTCGGGAATCCGCTCGGGAACTCGACACCAGGCCCTAGAATGAGAAGAATGCTTGTACAGGCAATCAATGTGGGTATAGAGTTATTGCTTTGTCGCCAGCTGCTTGCAGTACCAAGATGACCGCATGACAGAGTTCAAGAGTACAGGCCCCAATGGAGATACCTCAGCGGAGGCCGCCAACGAGATTATGACACCTGCCATGCGCTTGCTGGACTTGCAAAGCAAGCACCGTGCGCTGGATGCCCGTATCCATGAAATGTATGAGTTCCCCTACCAGAACCAGATACTGCTGCAGCGTCTGAAGAAAGAAAAGCTGCGTCTGAAAGATGCCATAGCCCGCCTGAAAGATGAGATGATCCCTGATCTCAATGCCTGATTCGACTATCGGAGAACAGCGATGCACACCTTGACCCTTCTTCTCGGCAGCCTGCTGCTAATGTCATCGGCCAGTGTTTCGATGGCGCAGACAGACGAAAAACCCAGGGTGACGGTGACTCCTGTCAAGGGTCCGCTCTATATGCTGGCCGGTCGTGGCGGCAACGTGGTGGCCTCGGTCGGTAAAGACGGCGTGCTGTTGATTGACGCTGACTATTCTGAGTACGCCCAGGCTCACGCCGCAGCGCTGGCAGAGTTGACCGACTCGCAGGTTGCACCGCGGTTTCTGTTGAATACCCACTGGCATTTCGACCATAGCGGGGGCAACGGGTTCTGGGGCGAGCAGGGCACCGTTATCATGGCCCATGAGAACATCTATCAGCGTATGAGTACCCGGCAGGAGATGAAAGCACTGGGGCGAGTGGTTGAACCCAGCCCTGCGGCTGCGCTGCCGGTGGTGACCTATGCAGACGCCATTGCGGTGCGTTTCAATGGCGACACGCTGCAGGTTCAGCATTACCCCTCGGGCCACACAGACGGTGATTCCATCGTCTTCTTTACCGAGGCGAACGTAGTGCATATGGGTGATCATTATTTTGCCGGGGCCTTTCCGTTTGTCGATCTGGGATCAGGGGGCAATGTACTGGGCTACATCAGCAACGTGGAAAGTGCTCTGAAACAGATGGACGAGCAGACGATTGTGGTGCCCGGCCATGGCAGGTCGCTGATGAGCAAGCAGGATGTGCAGATAGACCTTACTGCGCTGAAGAACAGCGTCAGCATCATCGCCGAGCTGCTCCAGGAGGGTCTTGGCCCGGAGCAGATAGCTGAACGGGGTCTTGGGCCCGAGTACGCCAGCTATGGCGCTGGCTTTATCAATGAGGCCGCCTGGATTAGCTTCGTAGCGGGTAGCCTCTGACCTTCGCGGCTTTTCCGCCTTCCCGGTAATGAACGAGCAGGCGCTATGTCTGCCTCGGGATAGTCGCCCCCTCAAGGGTCAGCAACGCGCGCTTTACTTCCAGCCCTCCGGCAAATCCGGTCAGTGAGCCGTCGCTGCCGATCACACGGTGGCAAGGTACCACGATGGGAATAGGGTTGCGTCCGTTGGCGGCGCCCACTGCCCGCACTGCCTTGTCATTCTCCAGTGCCCGGGCAATATCGCTGTAACTGCGCAATTCGCCGTAGGGTATGTTGCCAAGTGCCCGCCACACGCGTTGTTGGAATGCGGTGCCCCCGGCTGCCAGTGGCAGATCAAACTGGCGACGAACGCCTGTAAAATACTCGCGCAGCTGCGCAGCCGCGAGATCCAGTACCGGGTCGCTCTGTTCTATACCCGTAGGATGGCTATTCTGCCGGTTGGGGAATTCGATGGCGGTCAAATGATTGCCGTCTGACACCAGACGCAGGCGCCCCAGTGATGTTTCAAGATATTGATAGTGGCTGGTCACAGGCTTCTCCATAACAGGTTGGCGGCGTAGGAGCGCCAGGGGCGCCAATTTTCGCTGGCATGCTTGAGCTGGTTTGGTTCTCCCCCAAGCGCTTGCCACGCGCGCTGCAACCCCAGGTCTCCGTGAGGAAAAATATCCGGGTCTCCTGCTCCGCGTATGGCGACCAGTGCCAGCGTCCAGGGGCCGATACCGGAAAACTCAGCGAGTCGCTCATTGCTCAGCGTATACTCACAGCCGCTGAATGCGCGGCATACAGCGCGTAGAGTGTCTCGCCGCCGACCGGGCATGGGGAAGTCGCTGTCTTTCAGGGCTGCAATATCTGCGGCTTCGGGGAATGGCACACGGCTACCTCTATTGCACGCGAAGGCGAGTCTCGACAGTACCGTACGCGCTGCCGCGGTACTCACCTGCTGCCCCACAATGGCTCTTACAGCGGCCTCAAACGGACTCCAGTGTCCCGGCGAGCGAGCGCCTGGAGACCGCGCGGCAAGTGCGCCCAGTTTATCGTCCTGTTGCAAGGTTGCCGTTATCTCGACGGGATTCGCGTCAAGGTCGAACATGCGACGCACCCGGGCGACCAGCGGCATTAACTGACGGTTATCATCAAGCTCGAGCTGCAAGGCCAACGCGTCGCGACCCGGTATCGGGCGTACTTCCACACTTCCCGCGGTCAGTTGTCGGCGATAACAGTCTGCCGAAACCGTTTCCACGCCGTTCACCGCGTGGTGTGTGAGGAAGTTCGTGACAGCCTGCCAGTCGTAGGGCGGCCGGTAATGCAGTTGCAGAACGATACCCGCACCCTTTTGTCCTGGACGTCGGCCGCGTATTTGCGATGGTGTCAGGCCGAGCTGCTCGTGCACTGCGCTGTTGAAACGGCGCACACTGCCGAATCCGGCAGCGTACGCTACCTGGGTCAATGACAAATCGGTTTCGGCCAGCAGTTTCTTTGCGAATAAAAGCCGCTGGTTGAGTGCGACTTCTGCGGGCGATATGCCCAACTCCTGTTGAAACAGCTTACGCAGATAGCGCTCACCTAAACCCAGTCGGGTGGCCAGTTGAGCCACTGTACCCTGGTTCAGGGCCCCATTATGTATTAACCCGAGAGCGCGATGTACGGAAGTGGAGGTGCCCTTCCAGGCAGGACTCCCGGGGGCGGATTCGGGGCGACAGCGCAGACAGGGGCGGTAACCGGCAGCGGCCGCCTGGCTTGCCAGGCGATAATAGCTGACATTTTTCTCTGCCGGCTGCCGCGCTGGGCAAATCGGTCTGCAATAGATCCCCGTCGTTTTAACCGCAAGAACAAATGTACCGTCGAATCGCGGATCGCGCGCCAGGCGCGCGCGCCGGCATTGCACCGCATCGAGGCTGTCTGCAGGGGAGAATGTTTGCGCGTCAGTGGCTGTCATGGCAGCACTATAGCGCCACTACTATCACCAAACTAGCCAGAATCGGCCCTGTATATCCCGGCTGTAATTACTACGATGGGCGGGTAGAATTACACTCTCCGTTGTAACCGCCAAGCCGTAGACAATATCGAGGTCCTTATGCGCACAATTATCGCCCTGTCCATTGCCCTTCTGCTCACCGCCTGCCAGTCTGCCTATTACGAGGCTGCGGAACAGGTTGGTTATCACAAACGAGACATTCTGGTTGATCGGGTGGAAGATTCCCGTGACGCACAGCAGGAAGCCCAGGAACAGTTCCAGTCCGCGCTGGAGCAGATGTCTGCGTTGACTGGCTTTGACGGGGGTGACCTGGAAGACATTTATGAGGACTTGAACGAAGAATATGAAGACTCGGTGCAGGCTGCAGAGGAGGTTACCGAGCGCATCAATGCCGTAGAGCATGTTGCCCAGTCCCTGTTCGCGGAGTGGGAAGAGGAAATCAGCCAGTTCTCCAGCGCGCGCCTGAAGGCGGATAGCCAGGCCAAATTGCGTGAAACACAGAAACGCTACACCGGTATGATGGCCGCCATGCGCAAATCCGAAGCCAAGATGCCGCCAGTGCTGCGGGCCCTGAATGACAACGTGCTGTACCTGAAGCACAACCTGAACGCCAAGGCCGTGGCTTCGCTGCAGGTAGAGTTTGGCAATATTGAGCGTGATATTGAGCTGCTGATTGCCGAGATGCGCAAAGCCATTGCCAGCTCTGATGCATTCATCGCCAGTATGCAGTAGACGGCCTCTCCATGGACCTGGGTGCTTTGCTTTCGTGCTCTACGACTTTTGCTATTACTGATTGCGCCGGCTTGGTCATGAGCGCACCCTGCTCTGGGCCGCACACGTGGCCCACCATCAAAGCGAAGAACATAACCTCTCCACCGCCCTGCGCCAGACCAGCACGAGTTCCCTCAGTATTGTGAAATGGGAACGATTGCGCCTGATGGCGGTTCTTGCCGTGCTGATTGCTGCTGCTCCGGGTGGCGCCGGAACACTATTCACAATACTGGGAGCAGTGTATTTGTTCGCCAACCTGCTGTTTATTGCTCAGCTTGCAGACAATTCCGCAAGCTCCAGGCTGACAGAGCCTGCGCCATTGTCGACGTAGATAACGCCGCCTACGATACTGATGTTCAGGTGCATGGTGCGCTGTAACAAAGCCGCCAGTGCCTCAACCTCGGGCCACGCAAACTGCCGAACGGTGACACGAGGGAGGGCGGCGATAACGCTGCCATGCAGTTTCCACCAGGTGTCGGCACTTTTGCCAAAGGCGTAAACCACAACCTCGTCGGCTTTGCCGCAGGCTTTGCGCAGCCGCGGCTCATCCGGCTGGCCCACCTCTATCCACAGTTCAAGTTCGCCGCTGTCCGTGTGGCGCCAAAGGTCCGGCTCCTCGGCGGTTGAGAGGCCGCGCGTGAACTCCAGTCCCCTTGCCGCGTTGAGGCAGTAAGCAATCAGGCGCACCGCCATGCGTTCCAGCGTTTCCGAAGGGTGGCAGGCAATCGTCAGCGACAGTGACTCGAAACAGTTACGGTCAGAGTCCGCGAGTTCCACCTGAGCCTTGTAGATCGTTGGCTTGAGCGCCATTCAACTATCCTTGTTTTCCAACTGTGCCACTGCGTGGTCGGCAAAACCGGCGCCTGCCTGTGCATAGAGATTGAAAGCTGAGAAGCCGTGTTTTTCCAGATCCCGGGCCTCCTCGGCGAAGCGCACTACCGCAGCGATCTGTCCCAGGTAACCCAGGTCCTTTACCAGGTCCGCTACCAGCATGTTTTCCTGATGGTGGGTGAGCGCCAGCAGTATCAGCCTGACTTCCTGCAGGTTGACCTGGTGCCAGAAGTCCGGGTCCGAAGCGTCGGCGATCACCACTCGCCTGTGTTTACGCGTGTGCTCCGCCAGCCTGCGTTCGTTCAGGTCCACACCCAGTACCTCGTGGCCGTGCTTCTCGGCAATATCGTCGTAGGCACCAGTACCTATATTGCCCATACCGAGCACGATAATACGCACTCCGCTGGTGTCTGGCCTCGCCTCGCTGACCTTTTGGGTTTCGAAGCGTAACCACAGGGAATGATATCGCCGGTAGAGTTCATGGGCGCGCTTGCTGAGCGGTGACGACATGAGGAAGCTGGCAGCAATAGCCAGGGATATTGCGCTGGCCCACTCCATGGGCACCCAGCCCGACTTCGCCGCCACGGCGATGACCACCAGACCGAATTCGCTGTAGTTGCCCAGCACGCTGGCGCTAAGGAGTGCCGTTCTTGGAGCGGCGTGCAGCCAGGTCATCAGGGGGAAATAGACCAACGGTTTGATGAATGCCAGTGCGCCCAGGATCAAGGCAAGTATCAGCGCTTCCTCCTCCGGCCAGCCGTCAAGTCCGATGGTGAGGAAAAAGCTCACCAGGAACAGGTCCTTGAAGTTCATCAGGTTACGGTAGAGCTCTTTGGATTTTTGCGTTCCTGCCAACAGGGCGCCAATTACCAGTGCGCCCAGATCGCCTTTTATCCCCACATATTCGAACAGGGCGGCCCCGCCCAACGCCAGCCCAAGCCCGAAAAGCGTGAACAGCTCACCATGCCCGGCTTTTTCCATCAATCGGGTTATCGGACCCCTGAGTGGCCAGAGCAGGAGCAGGAATACTGCTTCCACGTGAGGAATGCTTCCCTTGGTGGCAGACAGGAACAGTACAGCCGCGAGGTCCTGTATGACCAGGATACCGATAGCAAGATTGGCGTGCCGAGATGACATCTCTCCTTTTTCCTGCATCACCTGGATGACAAAAACCGTGCTGGAGAAAGTGAGGGCAAAGGCGATGACCAGCATTTCGTTGAGTTGCAGGCCCAGCCCGGGCATGGCTTTACCGGCGACCCATAAGACAGCCATGAACAGCAGTTGCATCAGCGCCATATGGATAATGGTCGTACCCCAGACTTTGGGCTTCAGCAATTGTGCCGGCACCAGCTTCAAACCGATGGTGAACAGCAGCAGGGTAACGCCGAGGTTGGCCAGGTTATGCAGCAGGGGGCCGGCTTCAATGCTGGTCTCATGCAGCACAAAACCAGCGGCGAGATAGCCGATCAGTGCAGGCAGGCCCAGCGCTCGACTGGCCAGGCCGCAGACGAGAGCGACAAGAATGATGATGGGGTCAAGCACGGTTACTGGCTGGGCCTGTTGCGCAGTTGCCAGAGCACGACAACACTGAGTGCGGCCATCAGCAGGTCCAGGGCGATACTGAGAGTCGGTAACAGTTGTTGCAGGGCGAGCTGGGGAAGATTCAGGAAAGCCACGGTCGAGGGCACGACTATTGCCACAAACAGGGTGAATCTCGATTGCCCGAAAAGGCCTATGGCGATAACAAGATACACTGCGCCAAGTAATACCGCTGCCACGGCTCGCTCATCCAGGTCGCGAAACCAGAGGGAAGCTATGCGCGTTGCCCCGGAGACCGCCATCAGAGTGGCAATGAGCATTCGCAGCGAAGTAGTGTATTGAACCGGCATGAGTGGCAATGTACCATTTTCTTGCCACATCAATAACACTATGTGTTGATTTCCAACACAATGTTCCCTGCGGCAGGGCGACGGTCAGCCTGGGATCTGCTTACGCGGCGATCAGTGCCCTGGCGACGCGGGAACTGGTCTGCTTGCCCAGAGCGGTGGAGATACTGTTGCCGGCCGCCACCAGCTTCTCGAGATCGATTCCGCTTTCAATTCCCATTCCATTGAGCATGTAGACCACGTCTTCCGTGGCGACATTGCCGCTGGCACCGCTTGCGTAGGGACAGCCGCCCAGTCCGGCAACCGAGGCGTCTATGGTGGTGATGCCGTGTTGCAGCGCCACCAGAATATTGGCCAGTGCCTGGCCATAGGTGTCGTGGCAATGTACCGCCAGTTGCTGCGGGCCGAAACGCGTAAGCAGGGTGTCCAGGAGAGTGGCCATGCTGCCGGCGGTGCCGGTACCGATGGTGTCCCCCAGGGACACTTCATAACAGCCCATATCCAGCAGGGCCGCGGTTACCCCAGCAACCGCCTCGGGCGTGATATGGCCCTCGTAGGGGCAGCCCAGTACGCAGGAGACATAACCACGCACCGGGGTGTTAGTGTCCCGCGCTGCAGCCATCACGTCTTCAAACCGCTTGAGGCTGGCACCGATGTCGCAGTTGATATTCTTATGCGAGAAGGACTCAGACGCTGCGGCAAACACCGCTACTTCGTCCGCGCCAGCAGCCAGGGCGCGTTCAAAGCCCTTCAGGTTGGGGGTCAGTGCGCTATAGCGAACGCCTTCGTGGCGCCGCACTTGCTGAAAGACCGACTCACTGTCGGCCATTTGCGGAATCCATTTCGGATTGACGAAACTTCCGGCCTCCAGCACTGTCAGGCCTGAGTTGGCGAGGTCCTCCAGCAATTGCAGTTTTGCGGCAAGGTTGATGCTGCCGGGCTCGTTCTGCAGGCCATCTCTGGGGCCGACTTCGACGATGGTTACACGTTGGGGCAGGTTCATGGCCAGTTACTCCTCGCTGGGGGTGAACCCCAGCAGTTCTGCGCCGCCGTCCACCAGGTCGCCGGGCTGATAGTAGAAGCAGTCCACCAATCCTTTGCCTGGGGCGCGAATGGTGTGCTCCATCTTCATCGCCTCCATCACCAGCAGTGGCGTATCGGCATCGACGCTTGCGCCGGGCGCTACCAGCAGGGTGACGACGGTACCGTTCATGGGGGCACAGAGTCCGGCGCCACTACCACTGCCGTCTGCCTCGCCGGTATCCGCCGCAACCTGGTGGAAGTGACAGGCCCCCTCAGGCAGATAGAGGGTGAAACCATCGTGGGTCTGCGCCAGCGTGCCGCGCTGGCGATGCCCTTCGCAGTCCACATGCAGGATGTCTCCATCCAGGTGACCGCTCAGGTGGGTCTCGCGATCTGCAGCGCGCACGATGTAAAGCGTGCCCTGCTGCTCCACCGTGATGTCGTGGTCGCTCTGGTGACAATGCAGTGTCATGCGGTGAATGTGGGGTTCGTTTAATCTCCAGGCACTGCAGTCCTGCCAGGGAGAGTGTGGGTCTTCGGGGCGGGCTGGGCTCTGGCCAAGCGTGTGCAGCAGCAGGGCCAGCGCTGCCAGGGGTAACTCGCGCTCCAGGTCCTGGTGGCGTTCATGAAATATCAGCTCGCTGTGACGCTCGATGAAGCTGGTGTCCAGGTCGGCCTCGAAGAAGGGGCGGGAAGTGGCCAGGTTGTAGAGAAAGTCCAGGTTGGTAACCGTTCCCCCGATCCGGTATTCCGCCAGGGCATTGCCCAGCCGTTGCAGGGCTCGCTCCCGGGTTTCATCCCAGACGATAAGCTTGGCGATCATGGGGTCATAATACACGCTGACTTCATCACCCTGGCGTACGCCGGTGTCCACGCGCACGTGGGCGGATTCCTCCGGTGGTTGCAAAAAGCCGAGGGTACCGGTGGCGGGCAGGAAGTCATTGTCCGGGTCTTCAGCGTACACTCTGGCCTCAAAGGCGTGACCGTTGATTTTTACCTGGTCTTGCTGCAACGGCAGTGGCTCGCCACTGGCGACCTGCAGCTGCCACTGCACCAGGTCCTGGCCGGTGATCATCTCGGTGACCGGGTGTTCCACCTGCAGGCGGGTATTCATTTCCATGAAATAGAAACTGCCGTCCTCGTCGAGCAGGAACTCCACGGTTCCCGCACCTCGGTAGTCAATGGCGCGCGCCGCTGTGACCGCGGCCTCACCCATTTCCTGCCGCAGGGCCTCGCTCATGCCCGGTGCCGGCGCTTCTTCTA
The DNA here is from genome assembly GCA_030431585.1 of Gammaproteobacteria bacterium. Taxonomy (GTDB): domain Bacteria; phylum Pseudomonadota; class Gammaproteobacteria; order Pseudomonadales; family Halieaceae; genus Halioglobus. Next base: position 15,062 of record JAUIIQ010000023.1, read on the forward strand.
TCACTTTCTGGTGACGGCGCTGCACGGAACAATCGCGCTCCGCAAGGTAAACACCGTTGCCGTGGTTGTCGCAGAAAACCTGAAATTCAACGTGCCGGGGCCGCGTCAGGTACTTCTCTACCAGCATAGTGTCGTCGCCAAAACCGGCCATTGCCTCGCGCCTGGCAGCGGCCAATGCCTCGTCGAATTCCCCCGCGGTCCAGACCTGACGCATGCCTTTGCCACCCCCGCCTGCGGTGGCTTTGAGCAGCACCGGGTAGCCCATTTCGTCAGCCGCCTGTTGCAACACTGCCGGGCTCTGGTCGTCACCGTGATAACCCGGTACCAAAGGCACGCCGGCAGCTCCCATAATGTGTTTGGCCGCTGATTTGGAGCCCATGGCCTCGATTGCTTCCGTGGGCGGGCCGATAAACACCACCCCCTGTTCGGCGCAGGCGCGGGCGAAAGCGGCATTCTCCGAAAGGAACCCATAGCCCGGGTGAATCGCGTCTGCGTGAGTCGTCAGCGCCGCCTGCAGGATTCGGTCGCCCACCAGGTAGGATTCGCGGGCTGGCGCAGCGCCGATGTGTATGGCCTCATCAGCCATCTGCACATGCAGTGCATCGCGGTCTGCGTCGGAGTACACCGCTACCGTTGCCACGCCCATCTTTCTGGCTGTCCTGATGACACGACAGGCTATTTCGCCGCGATTGGCTATTAGGATTTTGTTGAACATTGCTGAGTATCCCTCATTTCTGTTTCCGTTCATCCGCCATCAGTGCGCAGATGAAGGCCATGCTTACGATCTGCTGAGCCAGGCTGGCGTGCGTTTGTTCAGAAAGGCGGCCAAACCTTCCTGACCCTCATCCGATACCCGTATACGCGCAATGCGTTCACAGCTGTCCTCTGCCAGTGCGTCGGTGATTTCACGCCCGGCAAAATCTGCCACCAGTTGTTTGGCTGCCCTGACAGCGCCCGGCCCATTCGCCAATACGTGTTCAAGCATTGCTGCAACAGCGCTGTCCATTTCTTCCTCGGCGACGACTTCACTGACCAGGCCGAGCTGGTGAGCGCGTCTGGCATCAAAACGTTCACCGGTAATGAAGTAGCGCCTGCAGGCCCGTTCACCCATGGCGCGAATTACAAACGGGCTGATCGTCGCCGGAATAAGCCCGATCTTGACTTCTGACAGCGAGAAGCTGGCGCGGTCTGATGCCACCGCCATGTCGCAGCAACTGACCAGGCCCACTGCGCCACCAAACGCAGCACCCTGTACCCTGGCGATGGTTGGTTGGGGTAGTTCGTAGAGCGACTTGAGCATGCCCGCCAATAGCCGCGCATCCGCCAGGTTATGGGCGTAGTCGTACTCGGCCATACGCTGCATCCAGCCAAGGTCTGCTCCCGCGCTGAAGCTTTTGCCGGTGGATGCGAGCACCACTGCGCGCACAGTCTCACTGCCTGCCAATTGGTCGAAGGCGGTGCGCAACTCGGCGATAATCGCATCATCGAAAGCGTTGTGTTTGTCAGGGCGATTGAGGGTAACCGTGGCTATGCCGCGTGAATTACTTTCTACAAGTACTGTGGGTTTACTCATTCTGTTCTTCCATGTGTGGCATAAGGGCGGCCTGGCCGAAAACGGCGCCTCACATCCTGAACACCCCAAACCGGGTCTCCTCGATGGGCGCATTCAACGCCGCCGAAATCGACAGCCCCAGCACCATGCGTGTATCCGCCGGATCAATCACACCATCGTCCCAAAGCCGCGCCGAGGCGTAGTAGGGATGTCCCTGTTTCTCATACAGCTCCAATGTGGGTTGCTTGAACTCCGCTTCCTCCTGCGGCGTCATGGACTTGCCCTCGCGCGCCAGCTGCTCCTGTTTCACCGTGGCCAGCACGCCGGCAGCCTGCTCTCCGCCCATCACTGATATGCGCGCGTTGGGCCACATAAACATAAAGCGCGGTTCATAGGCGCGGCCACACATGGCGTAGTTACCAGCGCCAAAAGAGCCGCCGATAATCACTGTGAACTTGGGAACGTTGGCGCAGGCCACTGCATGCACCATCTTGGCGCCATGGCGGGCGATACCACCGTGCTCATATTGCTTGCCCACCATAAAACCGGTGATGTTCTGCAGGAATACCAGCGGTATCTTGCGCTGGGCACAGAGTTCCACAAAATGCGCGCCCTTTACCGCTGACTCCGCGAACAGAATGCCATTGTTGGCAATAATGCCTACCGGGTAGCCGTGGATGCGAGCGAAACCGCAGACCAGGGTTTCGCCGTAGAGCGCCTTGAACTCATCGAACTCAGAACCATCGACCACTCGGGCGATGACCTCGCGTACATCGTAGGGTTGCCTGGTGTCAGCTGGAATAACGCCGTAAACATCTTCCACCGGATAGGCTGGTTCTGTGCTTTGCCGAATGTCCAGATGTACCGGTTTGATTCGATTCAGTCGCGCCACTGAGCGCCGCACCAGTTCCAGCGCGTGGTGGTCGTTATTGGCGTAGTGATCGGTAACGCCCGAGGTGCGGCAATGTACGTCAGCCCCCCCCAGTTCTTCAGCGCTGACCACTTCACCCGTGGCGGCTTTTACCAGGGGCGGGCCTCCAAGGAAGATAGTGCCCTGATTCTTGACAATAATGGATTCGTCAGCCATGGCGGGCAGGTAGGCGCCGCCCGCAGTGCAAGAGCCCATTACCGCAGCGATTTGCGGGATACCCCGCGCCGACATCCGCGCCTGATTGTAGAAGGCATGACCGAAGTGGTCCTTATCCGGAAAAACTTCATCCTGCAGGGGCAGAAAGGCGCCGCCGGAGTCAACAAGGTAGAGGCAGGGCAGGTTGTTTTCGGCAGCTATGGTTTGACCTCGCCCCTGCTTCTTCACGGTAAGCGGGTAGTAAGTGCCGCCCTTGACGGTTGCGTCGTTGACGAAAATCATGCACTCCTGACCAGCCACGCGGCCGATGCCGGTGATGATGCCGGCGGCGGGAACTTCGTGCTCATAAACACCGTAGGCTGCCAGTTGCGACAGCTCGAGGAAAGGTGAGCCGGGGTCAAGCAGCGCGTTGAGGCGCTCCCTGGGCAGCAGCTTGCCACGTGAGGTGTGGCGCTCCTGGGCGCGGGCACCGCCACCCTGGCGAATTTTGTCCACTACCCGACGCAGGTCATCAACCTGGGCCTGCATGGCGTCCCGGTTGGCCGCGAAAGCAGCGTCACGAGTATTAATGCGTGATTGCAGCACGGTCATGTTGTGCTCCCTTTTTATTGGGTTTGGTTAACAAATTACCTGGTGGCGTTGAACAGTTCACGGCCAATCAGCATACGGCGAATTTCTGATGTGCCGGCACCGATTTCGTACAGCTTGGCGTCGCGCAGTAGTCTTCCCGCGGGGAAATCATTGGTGTAGCCGACGCCGCCCAACGCCTGTATGGCTTGCAGAGCCATTTGCGTCGCCTTCTCCGCGGTGTAGAGAATCACTGCGGCGCAATCCTGACGCGTTTCCTCACCGCGGTCGCAGGCAGCCGCTACGGCATAGAGATAAGAGCGACAGGCGTTCATGTCGGCGTACATATCCGCCAACTTGCCCTGCATCAGTTGGAACTCCCCTATGCTCTGGCCGAACTGCTTACGGTCGTGCAGGTAGGGGATGACCAGATCAAGACAGGCCTGCATGATGCCCACAGGCCCTCCCGACAGTACAGTGCGTTCATAGTCCAGGCCGGACATCAGGATTTTTACGCCATCGCCCTCGTTGCGCAGTACGTTTTCTGCCGGTACGACACAGTCTTCGAATACCAGCTCGCAGGTGTTGGAACCGCGACAGCCCAACTTGTCCAGCTTGGGCGAACGGGAAAAACCGGGATAGTCACGTTCGACGATAAAGGCAGTAATTCCACGGGAACCGGCGTTGGCGTCAGTTTTTGCGTAAATGATATAGGTGTCTGCGTCGGGGCCGTTGGTAATCCACATTTTGTTACCGTTGAGCACGTAATGGTCGCCATTGCGTCGCGCGTTCAGCTTCATACTGACTACATCCGATCCGGCGTTGGGTTCGGACATGGCCAGGGCTCCCACATGCTCGCCGCTGCAGAGCCTGGGCAGGTACTTTTGTTTTTGCTCTTCGCTGCCGTGCTTGCGCAACTGATTCAGACACAGGTTGGACATGGCGCCGTAGGAAAGGCCGACCGAGGCTGAGGCCCGGCTGATTTCTTCCATGGCGACAGAGTGAGCCAGATAGCCCATATTGCTGCCGCCATACTCCTCCTCAACGGTGATCCCCAGTAACCCCATATCGCCGAATTTGCGCCACATATCATGGGGAAAGTCGTTATCGCGATCGATGTCGGCTGCGCGTGGTGCGAGTTCTTTCTGGCACAGGTTGTAGACCGTGTCGCGCAGCATGTCGATTTCTTCGCCTAGGCCGAAGTTGAGAGTGGGGTAACCGCTATTCATGTTGATGTCCTGGTTTGTCTCGGGTTTAAGGGGTATCCCCGGCATTGGCCAGGGCTTGTTCGCAAAGGGCTTGTACCTCGTCCAGGCCTTTGAGTATGTCGTCTATGTCGCGCCGCTGCTGGAGGAAGCGCTCGCGCCTGGCGCGCACGGTATCGATAAGAGAGTGTAGTTGCTCGCTGTTGTTGTGCTCGGGGTCGTACATGTCGATGACTTCAACGCACTCATCCAGCGTCATGCCAATACGCTTACCGCGCAGAATGAGTTTGATGCGTACCCGGTCTGCCTGTGAATAGAGTCGCTTCTGACCCTCGCGTGCAGGGGAGATCAGGCCTTTCTCTTCATAAAAGCGGATGGTGCGTGTGGTGACATCGAACTCCCTGGCCAGTTCTGAAATGGTAAAAGTGGTATCGGACACGTTAGCAGGCTGCACGGTTATGGGTTTAATCCGGGAAATATAACCCAAGTTTACGTTAACGTAAACGTTATTTTTGCGCTGTGCTTGCTTCACGCGAACTGCGCGTCCTCCCCCAGGCCTGATATCATCAGCTATAACTCTTACATTGATTGTTCGCACATGCCTGACACCACACTCCTGCCGCTACTTGCCAGTGGCCGCTATGTCTCCGGACAAGCCCTTGCCGACGCGCTGGGGGTTAGCCGCACCGCTGTGTGGAAGCAATTGAACAAGCTCACTGATCTTGGTTTGCAAATCGAATCGGTGAAGGGCAGGGGCTACCGTATTCCCGGTGGTCTTGATCTGTTGCAAGAAACTGGCGTGCGCTCAGTAATGAGCCCGGTCTCACTGGGCTTGCTTGGTTGCCTGGATCTGCGCGATAGCGTCGGTTCAACCAACGCCGAGGCCTTGAGCCAGATTGCGGAAGGTCGCGGCGCGGGCTATGTATGCAGCGCCGAGCAACAAAGTGCCGGGCGTGGCCGGCGTGGCCGTGAGTGGGTGAGCCCTTATGCGCGTAACCTCTACCTGTCTGTGGTCTGGGAATACAGTGGGGGTGCCGCCTCTCTGGAGGGGATGAGCCTGGCAGTGGGGGTGGTTGTTGCGCGCGCCCTGCAGCGTTGCAGCGTGCCGCCGGTACAGCTGAAATGGCCCAATGACGTGTTGGCCGACGGCGCCAAGCTGGGCGGGATATTGCTGGAAATGACCGGCGATGCCAGTGGTAGCTGCCAGGTAGTGGTGGGTATTGGCATCAACGTCAACATGCCGGCGGAGCAGGCGCAAGGCATCGATCAGTCATGGACCGATCTGGCGCGCCTTTGCCCGGGCAAATGCCCCGCTCGTTCAGCCCTGCTGGGGGTTATTCTCGATGAACTTCTGCCCATGCTGGCCAGTTTTGAGAGCACTGGCTTTGGCCCCTGGCAAGCGCCGTGGCAGGCGCTGGATGCCTTCGCCGATGAGGCTGTGGTGCTGCATAGCGCCAGTCACCAACTGGCGGGCATCGCTCGCGGCGTGGACATGCGAGGTGCACTGCAATTGGAAACGGCGAGCAGCGGTGTCCAATCCGTGTTTGGCGGTGAGATATCCCTGAGGTCGGCATCGTGAGCCTGTGTTTACAGTTGGATGTGGGTAACAGCAGCGCCAAGTGGCGCCTGCTGGAATCTGGCACGTTGCGCGCGCGTGGCCGTTACCGACATGGAGATGCCGGTGACAGGGAGGCTTTGCTGTCCTGCACCCACGTGGTTGAGCAGATATGGATTTCCAGCGTGGCGAGGCCCGAAGCCGAGGCGGACCTGGAGGGGTTGCTGCAGCAACGCTGGGGAGTAAAACCCTGGTTTGCGCGCACGCCAGCGCGATGTCTTGGCCTGGTCAATAGCTATGCGGAACCCTCTCGTATGGGCGTGGACCGCTGGCTGGCGATGCTCGGTGCCAGGGCTCGTTGCAGCGGGCGGATATGCCTGGTTGATGCCGGTTCCGCGCTCACTATTGATCTGGTATCTGCCTCTGGCCGGCATGAGGGCGGTTATATTATTCCCGGGCCGGCGCTGATGGAGCGGGCATTGCTGCTGGATACGGACAGGGTCCGCTTCGAGGAAGCCGTAGCCTACCGCTTGCAGCCCGGTACCTCTACGGCCGAGGCGGTGCGCCACGGTATCTCCCTGGCACAAACCGGCGCCTTGCTTATGGCTCTGCGCCAGGCGGCAGACCCGGTACCCAGCCTGTTCTTTTGTGGCGGCGCAGGAGAAACGCTGATGCAGTTGTTGGGCGCCGGCGGAGAACTTGTGCCAGACCTGGTCTTTGAGGGTCTGGAACTGATGGCGGCGGAATCAATCCGCTCCCGGCCGACCTAATTCCATGCGCTGGCCCAGATACCGTGACCCCGGTAAAGACAGATGACCGGGGTCACGGTAGAGCAGTACTCCGTCGCGCATCCCGTAACAGTAACGTTGGTCACAGAATACCGGCGTTGTGTCCCACAGTTTCACCGTGCTGTAGCGGGAGGCGATGTCCAGCAACATATCGCGGTACTGACGGCTGAGGCGGTCGTAGCGCGATCGTGGGCTGCGACAGTCCCTGGGCTCAAAAGCGCTCAGGCGCAGGGGGCGCGTGTTCACGCAGGCCTCCGGGTGAAAACCCAGGCCGGGCCAGTCTATGACCAGCACAACCTCTTTGTTGCCTGCTAACAGGCGTTGCACCGTGTCCTCCAGGCCTGTCGCGAAGATGCTGGCATGGTTCTCATTCCCGGGTTCATCCGGGTGTCTCAACTGGAAGCGCCCGCGGCGTGGATTGAGATACATCGGTCCCATGGAGGAAAGGAATACGGTGGTGACCGAGTCCTGCGCAAGCACCCAGTCTATATGCCTGCCGGTACTGTGCAGGCAGGTGTCGCGTTTGCCTGAGTCTGAAATCTGGACGCCATAGAGTGGCGGACAGCCCCCGCGGCCAAGTCTGACGATGCCGGTATCGGTGGTCGCGTAGGCTTCGCTCAGCGCAAAGAAGGTGTTGGTGCTGTGGCTGTCTCCCAGCACGGCAATGCCGGGCGTTTTGCCATTGCTCAGGCAGCGACCGGGCACTGCAAATGCTTGTGAACAATCGTCCCTCTCATGCAGGCCCCACTCCTTCCAGTAGAGTGAGGTAGCGGCGTCGTTGACTGCCGCGGTGCGGCCGGGGAAACCGTCTTTCGCCATAACCAGCAGGCCGAGACCGCCGCAGGCGAACAGCGCGGTAATGAGAAGGACAGGCACCCTTGCGTCCTGGTGATAGCGCAGCGGCGTTTCCACCAAACGGTAGCTGAGCCAGGCCAGCAGCACGCTGAGGATAACGGCCGCGACCCGCACCCCTGCGCCGGGTTCACCCGACTCCATGATGCGCGCGAAGGTCAGAAGCGGCCAATGCCACAGGTACAGCGGAAAACTGATTTTACCGATAAATACCAGCAGCCTGGTGCCCAGACACCGGTTGACGAGGTTGTCGGGGCCGGCATGGATTGCCAGCGCAGCGCCGAAAGCAGGCAGCAGCGCCCACCAACCCGGAAAGGGTGTGCTGTGATCGATCAGCACAGTCGCTGCACCCAACATCGCCAGCCCGGCAAGTGACAGCAAGACGCGTGTCAGGCTGACGCTGACCGCGGCAACTGGAGCGATGGCCAGCAGCGCTCCCAGCAACAGTTCCCAGGCACGGAAGTGTGGCAGAAAGAACAGTGCCGCCGGATCTGCGCTCACCAGCAGGCTGGCACCGAAAGAAAGCAGTAGAAGTCCGCCAATCAGCCACTCAGGCCGTTTGGTTATTTTTGTGATGCACAGCAACAGCACGGGCCAGAGCAGGTAGAACTGCTCCTCCACGCCCAGTGACCAAAGATGGAGCAGCGGTTTGAGCCTGCTGTCGGTATCGAAGTATCCGGCCTCGCTCCAGAACAACACATTGGGTGCGAAAATAGCTGCAGCCCCCGTCTGTTTGCCCAGCATGGCGTACTCGTAGGGCAGCAACACCCACCAGCCTGCGAGCAGGCAGAACGCCAGTACCAATAAAACGGCAGGGATAATCCGTTGAATTCGGCGTCGATAGAACTGGCTGAGGGAGAAGGTGTTCTCCCGTAGGCCCTGAACAATAATGCCGGTGATAAGGTAGCCAGAAATGACGAAGAAAATATCCACACCAATGAAGCCGCCTGGCAGCGCGGCCGGGAAGGCGTGGTAGATGACCACTGCAATAATGGATATTGCTCGCAGGCCGTCTATATCAGGGCGGTACCGGGTCACTGGGTGCGGCTAGGGTGAAAGCGCCCAGGGGCGCGTGAGTTCGTTGTCCAGAAGTGCTGCATAATTGCTGATGGCGGCAGACAGGTCCGCGGCCCCCACTTTTTCCAGTGCGGGCTCGATCTGGTCCGGTGAGACGTCAATGTTCAGCAGCTGGCAGGCCTGGGCGACGGTATTGCCGGGGTCAGCAGACAAGTCCTCATAAAAGATACTGACGGCGGTTTGGTCTGCGAGCAGGTCATCGATCTGTTTGCATTGCGCCCGGATTTGTTCTGTTCGTGCCTGAAAGTCGTCAATGTCGATGGCGACCTTGACCTTTGACTTCGCTTTGCCGCCCATTCCTGAGTGAATAGCCCCGCCAGCCAGCATGACTTGCTCCGAAACGTAGCGGCGCAGGGGGTTCTGGCGCTGCAGGTGAATCCAGCGCAGGTCGGGGTCGGTCAGTAGCGTGTTGAGCACGGCCCGCCAGCGAGGCTGCAACAGGTCCTCATAGATGACCTTCATGCCGATGGCGGACTCAGGCCCCGTCAGCGCTGACTGCACAAACCCCGCGGGGTCGCTCTCCCGCTGCTGCAGCAAGGCCCCGGCTCTGGCCTTGCGCTCATCGGCGTTGGCCGCGAGCGGGTCAAAACCATCGCGGAAGCCGCGCACGCGATTGGGCAGCAGCAACTCCCCGTGACAACAAACACCCGGTACGCTGTTGAGTGTGCGGGCCAGCAACGTACTGCCGGTGCGCGGGGCGCTGACAATGACGAACCTCACTGACATGGGGATACCGGGGGAGTTCTGGTTGTGTGGTGGAGGTCAGACGTGCTCATGGTTGCAGCAGCCTAACCGTGCGCCGGGTGACAAGTCCAGCAGCATGCCGCCGCTCACTGGTAGCGCACAGAGATGGTGATCTGCTGACCATCATAGGAGATGTCATGGATGTTTTCCCTGAACGGAATCAGATAGGGGTGGTTCGGCAAGTCGGCACGCAGAGGATCCGTGACCCTCGCTGACCATGTTGCTCTGATTTCCTGTGAGAGGCTCCGGGAGGCGGCGCTGTCGCGATCAAACACCAGCTCATCTATTTTTGCGCCATGGAGAAGAATTTTACGTGTGTCGGCTTCGTACGCCAGCTCGCCTGAAAAAGAGGCGCGTCCTGTTTCGCTGATCGCCACACCTTCTTCAGGGCGATGGTCGTAGGCCTGAAAATTCGCCTCCAGGGCGATTCGCTTGTGGTCGATATAGCGTAATGTCGGCCTGGTCAGGAACAGGGTGGCCCGGTTCATCCTGACCGTGAGGGGGAACTGCTCTCTGGCGATATTCGTCCCCAGCTCCGCAGAAACGGGCAGGTTGGTGCCAACACCCCAGGAGGCAGTTGTGCTGCCCAGGGCCAGGGCGGATGCCAGAAACAGGCCGGTGACTGTGGTGCGCATGTAGTGTGTGCCAGTTGCTTTTGTTGGCTGCATAGTAGGCGCAGGCGAGGTGTTCGGGCAACAGGGTAGCTGCCCCGCCTGCACGTTCGCCTTGACCATTGCGGGAGAATCAACCAGAGTCGCAGGGAAACAGAGGAGTTGCACATGATTACTATTCACCATCTCGGCGTTTCGCAATCCGACCGTGTCGTCTGGCTGATGGAGGAACTCGGCCTGCCCTACGAGCTGAAGTGGTACGACCGGGGGAGTGATTTTCTCGCTCCACCCGAATATCGCGCTCTGCATCCTGCCGGGACTGCCCCTGTTATCACGGACGGTAGTCTGGTGATGGCCGAATCTACCGCTATAGTCGAGTATGTTTCGCAGCGTTATGGCGAGGGTAGGTTGTCTGTTCAGCCTGGCGAAGCGGACTATCCTCATTACCTGTACTGGATGCAGTTCAACAATAATCTGCAGTCAATTCTCTTTACCAAGCTCGCAGCGCAGTCTGCGGGTGCTGAGCCAGACGCTGACAGCCTGATGATGACAACGACTTTGCGCCGTGAAGAAGGTATCTATCGCGCGCTGGAGCAGCGTTTGGGGGAGTCCGATTACCTGGGTGCCCCACGATTCAGCTGTGCCGATATCATGTCATTGTTCAATCTGACCTCCCTGACCATGCTGGGAGCGAGGGAGGTGGACGACAGTCTGCCCAATACCAGGGCCTATGTGGCGAGAGTCAGCGAGAGACCTGCTTACCAGAAAGCGATGGCAATTGCCGGCCCGACTGCAAGTCGTCCTGACGCTTGATGATCTGCGGGTTCCAATGGAGTCATAATCTCCCCGCAAAACTATTGCATCCCCCCGGCGCTTTGCATAGAATCAGCGCCCGTTGAGCTGGCGGTACAATTTTGAGGGGTTCTTCCTTCTATTTATAGTAACAGCAGCTCGCGATTCTGGATTTGGCTGGCGTAGCTCAGTAGGTAGAGCAGCTGATTTGTAATCAGCCGGTCGGGGGTTCGATTCCTCTCGCCAGCTCCAATTTCTCCCTCTCATACCTGTAGCACTACCCGTTTCAGCGCTTGATGCCCGGGGAAAGAACTGTTTGTAGGGCGTCTCCCGCAGCTGCTGAAAAAGTGTGCGTAAGTCGATCATTTTATTGGTAGAAGCGGTTGACATAGGGTATGGGCATCCGGACAATATGCCGCCTTCTGGAGGGGTTCCCGAGTGGCCAAAGGGATCAGACTGTAAATCTGACGCGAAAGCTTCGGTGGTTCGAATCCACCCCCCTCCACCATTATTTGAGTGGCTTGTAAGAAGGACCAGAAAGCGCTCTTACAGTGGGCATGAGGCAAGTTGGGCAAGGGTTTATGCCTGGCAGGTTAGCTGTTCGGCCTGTTTTTAATCAGGTTAGCGGTGCGCGGGTATAGTTCAATGGTAGAACCTCAGCCTTCCAAGCTGATGATGCGGGTTCGATCCCCGCTACCCGCTCCAGAGTTTGAAGGTTAAGGCTCATATAGCTCAGTCGGTAGAGCACTTCCTTGGTAAGGAAGAGGTCACCGGTTCAAATCCGGTTATGAGCTCCACCTTCCTTCGCCGTGTTTGGGATTGTTGGGTTTTTAACTGAAGCGTTTTAAAGCAAGGCTACGGCCGGTGTCATAGGAGATTGTCGTAATGGGCAAAGCAACATTTGAGCGTAACAAGCCCCACGTTAACGTGGGCACCATCGGTCACGTTGACCACGGTAAAACTACCCTGACAGCGGCGCTGACGCGCGTCTGCTCTGAAGTATGGGGCGGT
>JAUIIQ010000233.1 GCA_030431585.1 Gammaproteobacteria bacterium
CAGATACCAGGCCTGGGCTCGCGGCGTGGGTTCCATTCCCTGCCGGCTGCGAATAAACAATGGGTCGTTCAAAGTGACCCGAAGACGCTGCAATGCCGCACTCATTGCCGGCTGACTCAGGCCCAAGCGAACGCCAGCCTGGGACAATTGGCCGGTCTCCATAACAGCCTCAAAGATGGTAAGCAGGTTCAGGTCGATACCTTTGAGATTAAGCCGGGATTTCATAATATTATTTACATGGATGAAATATATATTAAATATCAATTTTACTTATGGCACAAATTCGCCTAGTTTCATTGTCTCGCTTAAAGTTTGTAGAACGGAAAAAGTCGGAGTGGAACCAGTATGAAACGATATGACGGTCTCAATCGCGATATGGTTGAGCGCTTTGCCCCCCGACCAGGGCGCCGCGCGTTATTACCGCCATTGTCGGACAAGGCGCAGGTCGCGCTGATGTGCCGAATGCTGTTCAAGGAAGGCTGGAATGAGCATATCGCAGGCCATATAACCTATCGCCTGGATAACGGGAACATACTCACAAACCCCTGGGAATTGAGCTGGGATGAGGTCACTGCAAGCGATATCGTCACCGTGGACAGTGAGGGTGAAATTATCGACAGTGACTGGAATGTGACGCCGGCTATAGGCCTGCACCTGCAATTGCATGCCCTGAGGCCAGATGTTCATGTGGTGATTCACAACCATGCTCATTGGAGTGGTATTTGGGCAAGCCTGCAAAAAGTGCCTCCGGTATACGACCAGGCGGGAGCGTATTGCGGCAGCCAGCTGCCGTTATACAATGAGTACGCTGGCACTTTTGAGGATGAAAAAACCAGCCTCTCCGCTGCCGAGGCGCTGGGTGATGCGCGCTGGGCACTCCTTGCCAATCATGGGTCGCTGGTGGTCGGCAAAGATCTCCGGCAGGCTCATCTGCGAGCCATTACACTTGAGTGGCGGAGCAAGCGCGCCTATGAAGTGATGCTTGCCGGTGGTGCCACCCCGTTGGCGGATGAAGAGGTCGAAAAACTGACTATCGCGGACCAGAATGGCTTTCCGTTCTGCTGGGAGGCGATGGCGCGGCGTGAGCTTCGCGAAGACCCGTCAATTCTGGACTGACTATCGCTGCATCGAGGAATAAACATGGCTTTACTGGTTACCCCCCTGAACAATGTTGGTGTCGAGGTCTCGGGCTTTGATATCGGCAAGCCCATAAGTGATGCGGTGAAAGCTGAGCTCAAGGATCTATGGTACGAACACGGCATTTTGTTGTTCCGAAACCAGGATATTACCCCTGAAAAGCAAATCGAGTTCAGCCGCATTTTCGGCCCGCTGGAACTACACCCACTGAAGGCGACGACATCCGAGGCGAATCCGGAATTGTTTGTGCTGGAGAACGGTAGCGACAAGGATAAGTTCTTCACCGCTAGCTATCACGGCGAAGAGATAGTGGGTCGACTGGACTGGCATATAGACCTGCACTATACCGGTCGCCCCAATCATGGCGCCCTGCTGCGGGCCGTTGAGCTTCCTTCTTCCGATGGCCTCACCGGCTTCGGTGACCTGGTCAAGGCCTACGAAGCACTGGATGAGCCGACAAAAGAATTGCTGGATAAGATCGAGATTGCCTACAGCTTTTCCATGCAGAGGAAGCACATGCGCTACGTGGATCTTGACGGCTACGAGCCCGGGCCCTTCAGCCCGAAGAAGCCTTCCGATATGAATTACCCTGATTTTTCCGATGCAGTGTATCCCGGTGCAGTCACTCATCCGGTAACGGGTGCCAAGGTACTTGGCGTTGTAGAACAGTTTCTGGATCGTGTGGTTACGCCTCAGAAAGCAGGCATTTCCAACGATGAGTCCATCGAATTGCTGGAGCGCCTGGTTGCCCATACCCGCAAGCCCGAGTTTCACTATTTCCACGAATGGCGCGAGGGTGACATGGTGCTCTGGGATAACTGGCGCGCCATGCACTGCGCGACAGGGACCAAACCCGGCGTGCGACGTGTTATCAATCGCACCACAATCGAGGGTGGGGTTACCCTGGGCAGGACGCTTTAGCGGCTGATCTGCAGGCCGCTCGCTGCTACTATCGCCAGGGTCGTACCCACGCGGGGCTTGTTCTGCTCAAAGCCGAAGGCAAACCGTGTTCAAGCTGCCTTGAGCGCCGCAATTGCCCGTGCGGCGTCTGCGTCTTGCGCCGGGTCTGCAGGCATGGGAAAGGTGACCCTGCTGGACAAGCCGGCAAAGCGTTCGCGGTAGACTGCTGCGATCTGCTCGTAAGTCCCTCGCGGTACGAATTTCTCCAGCATCTCGTCTGTCACAATTGCCGGCATATCCTGCCATGCGCCGCTACGGGTCATGTCCAGCAATTGCTGGCCCTTCTCCTGCCAGCCGAATAACTCGAGACTGGGCCAGTAGGCCGGCGTGGAGTAGAGGAAGCCCAGCAGTTGCCGCTGCTTTTCCCATTCTTTGGCCACGGTTGCCTCATCCACCCCGGTTGCCGTCAGTGGGCCGAGAAGCAGGTGGAAATCTTCGCCGGAACGTCCGGCCTTGTCGAAGCCCTGTTGCAGGCGCGGCAGGCACACATCGCGTATGTACTCCGGGGGTGTATTGGTGGGGTGGGTGATCATTCCGTCCGCGATGCGGCCGACCATGCGGGTCATGTCGGGACCTACTGCACCGCACAGTATCGGTATGTCGGGATGGTCGATTGGCCCTGGGTTGAAGAAGGGCTGCAGGCGGGTGAACCGGTAATGCTCTCCCTCGTAGCAGAGACGCTCACCGGTCTGGAAACTGTGAAAGATAGCCTTGAGTGATTGCACATACTCACGCAGCTGCGACACCGGCTTGTCCCATCGCGCGCAGTAGCGTTGCTCTATGTTCTGTTTAATCTGTGTGCCCAGACCCAGTTCAAAACGTCCGCCAGACATTTTCTGCAGGTCCCAGCTGGCGATCGCGACCGTCATCGGGCTGCGCGGGAAAGCGACCAGCACGCCGGTGCCAACCAATAGCGTGTTGGTGGCATTGAGAGCCAATGCAGCCAGTAGCAGGCCATCGTGAATTGCGTCCGGCACCTGCAGGCCATCAAAGCCCATCGCCTCTGCGCGTGCTGCATGCGCCCCGATTTCTCCCGGACCCATATCTTCCGGGGTGGCGGCAAACACTTTGAACATCCCTTGACTCCCTGCTAAATAGACAGCTAAACTGATGATAAGTTTAGCTTACATAGTTTGGCATTTGCAATGAGTACTTTCCCGAAACACGAATTGGGCCAGGCGCTGATGATGGCGCTGCTCGACTTTCAGCAGCGGCTTGATGCGGATCTCGCCAAACGGGGTGTCCGCGGTATACGCGCCCGGCATCGCAAGGTGTTTATGACGCTGGAGCGCAACGGCGCGAGTCGCAGCGTTGAGCTGGCAGAGAAGATTGGCGTAAGGCCGCAATCCATGATGAAAACGGTGCACGAACTGGAGGAACTGGGGCTGGTGACGCGCTCGGCAGACCCCAGTGACTCGCGCGCAAAGTTGGTGGCTTTCACCAAGCAGGGGCGGGCGTTCATCGATGAATTGACCCGCTCTACGGAAATCGTCTGGGATCAGTACGCAGCGATGGTAGATGAGAAGGAACTGCAGCAGGCAATGCAGTTGTTGTCGCGCCTGTCTGCGGCCGGTATCAGGAGCGCAGCCTGATGACCGGGAAAACGGCTTTTGTCACCGGCGCCAGCCGTGGCATCGGCGCAGAATCCGCGGTTGCGCTGGCGCGCTGCGGCTACGATGTGGTGATCACCGCGCGCACTGCTGTTGAAGGTGAGGCTCACGATCATGTTGGCAAAATGTCGGCGCTGCCCGGCAGTCTTGCGGCGACGGCGGAGGCCATTCGCAGGGAAGGGCGCAGAGCGCTATCTGTGCAGGCCGATATACTCGATGAAAAGTCTATCGTCGCAGCAGCTGACCAGGCGCTGGCCGAGTTCGGCGGCATAGACCTGCTGTTCAACAACGCTGTTTACCAGGGCGATGGCAACCTGTCCCCGGTGCTGGACATCGAGCGGGCTCATCTCGAGTCGATCATGCAGGGGAACTTCTACACACCACTGGCGCTGGTCAAGGCGCTGCTGCCCGGGATGCTGCAGCGTGGAGGCGGCACCATCATCAACATGGTGTCCTACACCGCGTTTAACAATCCGCCGGCCCCCGCCGATCGCGGTGGCTGGAGTTTTGCCTACCCGGCCTCCAAGGCTGCGCTGGCGAGAATGGCAGGCTCGCTGCGTGTGGAACATGCCAACAGTGGTCTTCGCTGCTTTAACCTCGAGCCGGGCACGGTGCTGACTGAAGTCATGAAAGCTGCCGGCATCACCGAGGAAGTGCTCAAGCGTTTCCAGGCCTGCTCGCCCGCCGCGATTGCCTCGGTTGTCGCCTGGCTTGCCGATAACGAGCCGCATACTGACTGGGGCGCAGAGGATGTGCTGCGCGGCCCTGCGATTGCCAAGCAGCTGAAACTGCTGGGCGCACCCTCTTTCCTGGAGAACGAAGATGGATAAAGTCCTGCTCGATAAACGCGATGGCTACGCCGTCGTAACGCTGAACAGGCCCGATGAAATGAACGCGCTGTCGCGCGAACTGCGCGCTGATTTTGTCGCCGCATTTGACGCGTGTACAGCGGATGAGGCAATCAGGGTGGTGATTCTCACCGGTAACGGCCGCGCCTTCTGTGCCG
>JAUIIQ010000024.1 GCA_030431585.1 Gammaproteobacteria bacterium
TGCAGGATGCGCTGCTGTCTATCATGTCGGAGCGGTCTATCACGGTGCCCGAACTCTCGGGTGAAGACGGCACGCTGTATGCGCGAGAAGGTTTTAACCTGATTGCCACATCCAACACCACAGACATAGGCGTAAACGAGATGAGCTCAGCGCTCAAGCGGCGGATGAACTTTGAAACCATACGCCCCATCAAATCGGTAGACGATGAGATTGCTGTGGTGATGCGCGAAGCACAGAAGGCTCTGCTGTCCTCTGGCGTGGACGTGGAACCGGACGCAGATATCATCCGCGCGCTGGTGGTGATCTTTCACGAATTACGTAACGGACAGTCGCTGGACGGACGCAGCACAGACCGGCTGGCTTCGGCAGTCATGTCCACGGCCGAAGCGGTCTCTGTAGCCCATGCCATGGGCGTGTACGCCTTTTACTATCGCGAGGGCCGGATGAGTGCAGAAGACTTCACCGATTTTCTGGTTGGTGCCGCCATCAAGGATAACACCGCAGACCTCAAGCGTATGAATCACTACTTCGAAACCGAGGTGGCTACCCGGCAGGATCCTTTGTGGCGCACCATTTACCAGCGCTGGCAAGCCTCATTCCGGTTCTGAGTCTGCCAGCTCGCGTCCTGTGCCGGAATCACTGTTTTCACCTTCCTCTAACAGGCGCACGGGACCAAACAAGGCAGGAAACTTACCCTGCATGCCATGGTAAAACTCACGAAAGTAATCCATATCGACGCGCACATCACCGCTGGGAGTCATCGCCGGACCAAAACCACCGCGTTTCTCCGCAAAATCAAGAAATGAGGGCACTATCGGCACTCCGGCCCGCCGCGCGATATGGTAAAAGCCAGACTTCCAGTACTCGACCTGCGCCCGAGTACCCTCGGTGGGCACCACCAGAATAAGCTGCGCCTTGTCCCGGAACGTATCCACCATGGCGTCCACAGTGTTCCCGGTACGGTGGCGCACAATGGGCATGCCTCCCAGCGCGCCCATCAGCCAGCCCAGTGGCGGCCAGAAAAGCGAGTGCTTGGCCATCCAGGTCACCTTCATCTCGAAGGCAGCGGCATACAGCAGCATCAGCGGAAAGTCCCAGTTTGACGTATGCGGTGCGGCAATCAGCACATAGCGTGAGGCGGTTGGCCGGGCACCCTCCAGGGTCCAGCCAAAGAGGCGCAGCGTCCATCTCGCCAAGGTTTTTTTCATCGGGGGAGCTCCGAAAATGTCGCGGCGCAGCCTACCATAGCGGCGCCGGGAATGCTCAGCAGTGCCGCGCCAGGTAGCGATCCAGGGCATTGGCAAAGACCTGTTTGTCGCGATCATTCAGTGCGGGCGGGCCGCCGCCTACCTCGCCTGAAGAGCGCATGGTATCCATGAAGTCGCGCATGTTAAGACGCTGGCGGATATTCTCTCGCGTGAACTGCTCGCCGCGGGGAGAGATCACCCCCGCTCCTTTCTCGATCACCTCTGCAGCCAGCGGTATGTCGGATGTAATGACCAGGTCACCCTGCTCTACCTGCGCCGCAATGTAATCATCAGCCACGTCAAAGCCCTGGGGTACCTGGCGGCAGCTAATATACTCCGAGCCAGGCACCGGCAGCATATGATTGGCCACCAGGGTCAGGGGGCGCTGTACGCGCACAGCGGCGCGAAACAGTATTTCCCGGATGACTTTCGGGCAGGCATCGGCATCCACCCAGATTGCAATTGCCATGGACTCTTATCCATCAATTCACTGCCACCAGTTTACTGCCACGGACGCCCGGGGGCATGTGAATTTGCACGCTGCAATCGGATAAACTGTAGGCGCTACCCGGTAAGGACCAGTGACAATGATAAAACACCTGACAATTCCCGTTAGCGGGCAGGGCCTGCACCCGTTCACCGCGGAGGTGCGCGAGGTCATAGCCAGCAGTGGCCAGCGGGAAGGTTTGTGTACCCTGTTTATCCGCCACACCTCGGCCAGCCTGCTGATTCAGGAGAATTATGACGACAGCGCCAGAATAGACCTGGAGAACTGGCTCAACCGACTGGTGCCCGAAAACGACCCTCTGTATACACACACCCTGGAAGGTGCTGACGATATGCCGGCACACATCAAATCAGCACTCACAGCGACGCAGGTGAGCGTTCCGTTCCAGCACAGCGAGCTATTGCTGGGGACCTGGCAGGGTATCTACCTGTGGGAACACCGGCACTGTTCCGACAGCCGGGAAGTTGTGATCCACCTGTAACCCGTCACAGCACTCAACCTGACTAAAATATAGCGAGCCAGGCTTTATGGTTTCCGTGGGGAACGGCCGGGCCGAGGCTTGATGCGGGCTATAAGTTTCAAGAATAGTGGCAACGGTTCCGCTGCGTCTGTTTTCATCGTAAGGTGGTGAATTGCGAAATATACACCCACATGCTTTGGCGACGACGCCACGAAAATGATGACGCAGTTAAGCTGCAAAGGGCGAACAAACCGGTGAAGATATGGCAAATGAACTGACTGAAGCGACCCGGCAGAAACTGCTGTCACGGCTGCGCCAGATTCTGCCTGCGGATTGCCTGGTGAGCGACAGGGAAAGCCAGCGACCTTTCGAATGCGATGGGCTTGCGTTGTACCGTGAGCTGCCCTTGTTAGTGGCTTTGCCGGAAACGACGGAGCAGGTACAGGCAGTGCTGCGCTGCTGCCATGACCTGCAGGTTCCGGTGGTGGCAAGAGGCTCGGGAACGGGACTCTGCGCTGGTGCCATGCCGCATCCGGAGGGCGTGCTCCTGGGGCTGTCCAAACTCAATCGAATTATCGAGATAGATCCCCTGTCGCGCAGTGCCCGCGTGCAGCCGGGCGTCACCAACCTGGCCATAACAGCCGCAGCAGCGCCCTATGGGTTCTACTACGCGCCAGACCCCTCTTCGCAGATAGCCTGCAGCATAGGCGGGAACGTGGCTGAAAACTCTGGCGGCGTGCACTGCCTCAAGTACGGGCTGACCGTACACAATCTGCTGTCCATGGAAATGCTCACTGTAGAGGGTGAGCGCGTGGCGCTGGGAAGCAGCGGCCTGGACAGCCCCGGCTACGACCTGATGGCGCTGGTCACCGGGTCTGAAGGCCTGCTGGGTATCGTCACGGAAGTCACAGTGAAACTGCTGCCGTTACCGGAAACGGCAAAGGTGATAATGGCCGGCTTTGACAGCATTCGCGCCGCAGGTGATGCCGTCGGCGCAGTGATTGCTGCCGGTATCATTCCGGCGGGTCTGGAAATGATGGACGCCCTGGCCGTGCAGGCGGCGGAAGACTTTGCCCGGGCCGGCTATCCGCGTGAGGCTGCAGCAGTGCTGCTGTGCGAGTTGGACGGCACAGCGGAAGAGGTGGACCAGCATATCAATGCCGTGAAGGACATCTTTGCCAGGCACGGCGCGTCCACCCTGCGCGTATCTGCCAGCGAAGCTGAACGCGAACTGCTGTGGAAGGGGCGCAAGTCTGCCTTTCCCGCAGTGGGTCGTATCAGTGCCGACTACTACTGCATGGACGGAACGATTCCGCGCAGCCAGGTTTCACATGTGCTGGAGGAGATCGCCCGCCTGTCCGCAAAATACCAGCTGCGCTGCGCCAACGTCTTCCACGCTGGCGACGGCAACCTGCACCCGCTGATCATGTTTGACGGGGGTTGTGTCGAACAGATTCAGCGCGCTGAGCAATTCGGTGCCGAGATTCTTGAACTATCGGTTGCTGTGGGTGGCTGCATCACCGGTGAGCATGGCGTGGGCCTGGAAAAGCTGGCACAGATGCAAAGCCAGTTCAGTACCGGGGAGTTACACCAGTTTGAAGACATCAAAGCTGCATTTGATCCGACGCTGACGCTCAACCCCGGCAAAGGCATCCCTATCCTGAAACGCTGTCAGGAATACCGGGCTCTGCCGGGCAGGCATCAGCATGGCTGACCAGAGCGAGCAATTGCGTGATGCAGTAGCCGTCGCGGCCGCCGGGAACCAGGCGCTGTATATTCGCGGCGGTGACAGCAAAAGAGATGTCTGTGGCCGCGCCTGCGCCGCGCCTGCGCTGGAGGTAGGCGGCCACACAGGTATTCTCGACTACGAACCCGATGAACTGGTGCTAAGCGCACGCGCCGGCACGCGCATCAGCGAGCTACAGCAGGCGCTTGACGAGTACAACCAGGTACTGCCCTTCGAGCCGCCGGTCTACGCGGGGCGGGCCACACTGGGCGGCACCCTGGCCTGCAACCTGTCTGGCCCCGCTCGCCCCTGGCTGGGTTCCATTCGAGACGCGGTGCTGGGAGTGCAGATCATCAATGGCCAGGCCCAGCTACTAAATTTCGGCGGCAAGGTCATGAAGAACGTGGCCGGCTATGATGTCTCACGACTGCAGGCCGGCGCGCTGGGAACCCTGGGCGTCATTACCCAGGTCCACCTGAAAGTAATGCCCCGCCCTGAGGCAACCCTCACCCTGGCCTATGAGATGCCGGCCCTGCGTGCCCTGGACATCATGCGCACCCGCGCGGGACAGCCCAAACCTGTCACCGGTGCGTGCTGGGTGGGCGGCAGGCTGTACCTGCGCCTGTCAGGCGCGCAAAGCGCTGTGCAACATACCGCCAGGCAATGGGGAGGCGACCCAGTAGCGGCTGATATCTGGGAGCAGCTGAGGGAACAGCAACATCCTTTTTTCACCGGTGACGCGCCACTGTGGCGGCTATCGATTGCGCCGGGGGCAGCGCTGGCCAAAGGCGTCAGCCAGTGTCTTGACTGGGGCGGCGCGCAGCGCTGGATGCGCGGCGATTTGCAGGGATACACCCCTCCCCCCGGTGCTCACATGAGCCTGTTTGCCGGGGGCGACCGCAACAGCGAAGTGCGTGGCGAACTGGAGCCGGTGCAGCAGCAATTACAGCAACGCCTGAAGAACGCTTTCGATCCCCAGGGTATTCTCAACCCCGGGCGACTTTATAGCTGGATGACCTGAGATGCATGTAGAGCTTCACCCCCGCTTCCAGCACGACCCCACTGCCACTGAGGCCAGTGAGCTGATCAGTGCCTGTGTGCATTGCGGCTTCTGCCTCGCCACCTGCCCCACCTATCTCGACAGCGGAGATGAGCGGGACAGCCCTCGCGGACGTATCTACCTGGTAAAGCAACTGCTGGAGGAAGGCGATGCGGGAACGGCCACCCGCCGTCACCTGGACCGCTGCCTGACCTGCCGCAGCTGCGAAACCACCTGCCCCTCAGGTATGCAGTACGGCAGCTTGGTAGACATAGGCCGGGGTATGATCGAAACAGCGGCGCCCAGACCATGGGCGGAAAGAGCGCTGCGCAGCGTTCTGCGCAATGTGTTTTCCCGGCCTGCGCTGTTCAGGGGACTGTTGCGTTGCGGACAATGGCTGCGTCCCCTGCTGCCGGCCTTCCTGGCAGCCAGGATTCCGCCGCGACAGGCGCCGGGGGCGGCGCCCTCTGGCAGACACCCACGTCGTATGCTGGTGCTGGAGGGCTGCGTACAGGGAGCCGCCACACCGGCGACCAATGCAGCCGCGGCGCGGGTGCTGGACCGCCTGGGGATAAGTCTTGCGCCCGCACGCCGGGGAGCTTGCTGCGGCGCGGTAAATTACCACCTGGGCGCACATACCCAGGGGCTGGACAATATGCGTCGCAACATTGATGCCTGGTGGCCACAAGTAGAGGCCGGCGCAGAAGCCATCGTATCCTGTGCCACCGGTTGCGCGAGCATGATCGCTGACTACGGCAAGCTGCTTGCCGATGACCCTGACTATGCAGCGAAGGCCGCCCGTATCGCGGCTCTGCATCGCGACATCGGGGAAGTCATTGTCGCCGAGGGCGCCCACAAGCTTGCCATTGAGCCGGGCGCCAGCAGGATTGCCATGCATATTCCCTGCAGCCAGCAGCATGCCCTGGGCCAGGGCGAGCTGGTCGTTAGTCTGTTCCGCGCAGCCGGGTTCGACCTGGCCAGCACCGCAGATCCGCACCTGTGCTGCGGTTCTGCGGGCACCTACTCCATCTTGCAACGCGAGCGCAGCGACAGATTCCGCGCGCGCAAACTTGAAGCACTAACCGTCGATCGACCGGACATTATCGCCACCGCCAATATCGGCTGCCAACTGCACCTGGGCGAGTGCAGCGAAGTACCGGTTCGCCACTGGATCGAGCTCCTTGATGAGGCCATAGCAGCCGGGGAGGAGCAGCTCAACTAGGCAAATAATTGCCAGCGGTCGTCGTTTATTGTATTACCAACGTCACCCAGTGAACTTAAGGACACTCATTGCCGGGTCGCCCCAGGGCTGCCGGATGCACACATTCTAATAAGAGGACATACCACCATGAACCAGGCAACCGAAAAGCTGGTGCTGCAAGCAGCATTCGAACGCGAAAAGCAGCACCCCCAGCGCGTGTTCATGACGCAACCGGTCAACGGTGAGGCCACAGACTATACCTGGGGCGAAACCATGGACCAGGCCAGGCGCATGGCCGCACACCTCAACAGCCTCAACCTGCCGCCGAACAGCAATGTGGCCATGATCTCCAAGAACTGCGCGCACTTCGTCATCGCCGAGCTGGCGATCTGGATGGCCGGGCACTGCACCGTTGCCCTGTATCCCACCCTGAATGCAGACACAGTGCAGTACATTCTGGAACATTCGGAATCACAGCTGGTGTTTGTCGGTAAACTGGATGACTGGGAAACCATGAAAGCCGGGGTCAGCGACGCGCTGCCCAAAATTGCGCTGCCGCTGGCGCCGCCAACTGATTATCCCAAGTGGGACGACGTGATAGCGGCACATGAGCCGATCAGCGAAGAGCCATACTGGCCGGCCGAGCAGCGCGCGCTGATCTGCTATACCTCGGGCAGCACCGGCCGCCCCAAAGGTGTGGCGCACTCTTTTGGCTCCATTTCCCAACCCGCCCACCTGCAGGGGGAAGTGCTGAACATCTCGGAGAACGACCGAATTTTGTCTTACCTGCCTCTGGCGCATGTCATGGAGCGCGCGCTGGTGGAGGCAGGCTCTATTTTTCAGGGCGTGCACATATTCTTCGCGGAGGAGCTGGACACTTTCCTGACCGATTTGCGCCGGGCGCGACCAACGCTGTTCATCAGCGTGCCCCGGCTCTGGCTGAAGTTCCAGTCAGGGGTATTGCAGAAGTTCCCCGAGAAGAAGCTGCAGCGGCTGCTGAAGATACCTGTGGTGAAAAACATCGTGCGCAAGAAGGTGCTGGACGGCCTGGGCCTTGGTGATGTGCGCCTGGCTGCCAGCGGCTCCGCACCTATTCCAGCGGACCTGATCAAATGGTACGACACGCTGGGCCTGAAAATCATGGAGGGCTACGGCATGACTGAGGATTTCGCCTACTCGCACATGTCCACCAACGAGCGGCGTGCACCCGGGTATGTGGGGTCGGAAGCGCTGGGGGTAAAGTCGCGGATATCGGAGAGTGGCGAAATCGAAATCTGGTCACCTGGCCTCATGCTGGGCTACTACAAACAGCCCGATCTGACCGCCGAGGTAATGACCGAAGACGGTTATTTTAAAACAGGTGATCGCGGCGTATACGAGAACGGCCTGCTACGCATCACCGGTCGAGTCAAGGAACTGTTCAAAACCAGCAAAGGCAAGTACGTTGCACCGGTGCCATTGGAAAACCTGCTCAGTGCCGACAGCCTCATAGAGCAGTGCTGTGTCGCCGGCTCCGGACGGCCGGCCTGCTACGCGGTTGTACAGCTGGCAGAAGGCTTGCACCAGCGGTTTGACGATCCCGATTTCCGCCAGGAGACCAGCGAGCACCTGCAGCAGTTGCTGGCGCAGGTAAACTCGCAGGTAGAGGGGTATGAGCGGCTGCAGTTCCTGGCGATCGCACGCGAGACATGGCAGATCGAAAACGACTTCCTGACCCCCACCATGAAAATCAAGCGCAACGTGATAGAGGCGGCTTACGAACCACTGCTGGACGGCTGGTACGCGAGCGGAGAGAAAATTATCTGGCAGGACTGATGCAGAACGTCACTGTTTACTATTTGCAGATGCACAGCGCCGCCGAGCTACGCCCGCAGCGAGACTCGCTGGGGCTGCAATTGATGGAGGCGCGGATCAAGCAATTTGCCTTCAACCGTTTTCTGTACAGCCTGGTGGGTGACGCCTGGCAGTGGACAGACCAGCTGGCATGGACGGATCAGCAGTGGCGGGATTATGCCGAGGCGGACACACTGCGCACATGGGTTGCCTACTGCGAGGGCTCTCCGGCGGGATACTTTGAACTGCAACGCCAGGGTGACGAAGTTGAAATTCGCTATTTTGGCCTGGCCCCTGCCTATATCGGCAGGGGCTTCGGCGGCTATCTGCTCAGCTGCGCCATCGAGCAGGCATGGAACTGGGGCCGGGTGAATCGCGTATGGGTACATACCTGTTCGCTGGACCATCCAGCTGCCCTGGCCAACTACCAGGCCAGGGGCATGCAGCTGTACCGCACGGAAGTGGAATCCAGCTGACCGCTTCAGCGCTCAGCCTTTTGCCTGCAACAGCAGCTCCAGGCGGCTTTCAGCCAGCAACACCGAGCGCTGCACAGTGAATCCGGCGAGCAATTCCTTCAGCCGCCCCTGAGGATGCGGGGCATAACCCGGTAGCGCTTGCGGCCGCGGCCTGAGCTTCAGCTCACCAGGGGCGGCAATGGAATATTTGCAATCCCGCTGCGGGCTGCGCACGTTGTGTACGCCAAAACAGTGGGCCATGGCAGCGGGGGCAAGGTGCGGTTGCAACACTTCCATCAGCGCGCGAATTGCATCCGCATCGAGATAATTGAAAACGTCCCAGAACAAGCAGAGATCAAAGCGCACTTCCTCCGGATAAGCCAGCAGCGCACGCATTCGCTGTTGCAGGCTTAGCTCGTCGCCTTCAACAAAGGTCAGGGGTAACTCGGCGAACAAATCGTTGATATAGAGCCTGCAGCGAAAAGCAGAGAACAGCGCCACCGTCTCCGGCTGGACAGGCCCGATATGGAGCACGCTGAAGTGGCCTTCCCCTTCTATTGCGGAGAACAGGCCTGGCAGCAGTTGACTGCTCTGCTGCGCGCTCATCAAAAGGTCAAAGCGCCTGCATCAGCCGCTTTTCAGATCCAGTTCCGGGGTGGTGGACTTGTTGTCCGCTGTGCCCTTGGATGCCAGCGAAACCTTGGCCGCAGGCTCGCCCGGGTCCATGTCGATCGCGCCCTTGAATATTGCGCCATCTTCCAGGGTCATCCGCGGCGCAGTGATATTGCCGCGTACGTTGCCAGACTTGGAAATCACCACCTTCTCATTCCCGCGAATGTCGCCGGATACTTCGCCGTCGATACGCACGGTACGCGCGGTGATATCAGCATTGACCTTGCCGGATTCACCCACCGTCACTTCGTGGGCTCCCAGGTCGATGCTGCCTTCCACCTTACCCTGTATAACCAGGTCCTCGTCTCCAGTAACGGTGCCCTTGATTTCGATACTCGGTCCAATCATTGCAGTGCTCCTTGAGGTTGCCGGGCTGCTGACAGCCGCTGAGGCGGGCGTGGCAGCAGGCGACGAGGCTGGGCGCTCGCGCTCGACGGGCGCAGCGGTAGTCGGCTGCTTGTTTTTATTGCGTTCAAACATCGGAATGCTTACCTCGCTCAAACCGGGCAAATAATCGTACCAGCGGCTCCCTGATTGGACCAGAACAAACCCGATATTTCGGCGAAAAGCTCTATTGTTACGAATTCGTTATATGGGGAGACGGGTTTCAGAACAATTCGTTGTTTGCGATCTGGGCGGGGCTTTGCTTACATGAAGGCGTGCCTGTTGGCACTCTTCGCTGTATTGCTTCGCGGTTACCGTTGAAAACAAGCAACGAATACACTAATCCGGCACCGCATTCGGTGTGCGAGAAGCTCTTCTCGCGATGCCGCGCGCGGTGCCTGAGCCAGACTCGGAGGTGTTCTCTATGAGAAGACAGAAGCGTGACATGAATTCCAGGGCATTCGACAAGGGCTACCAGGCCGGTGTTTCGGGTCGCAGCCAGGATTTCTGCCCGCACGAAAACGATGCCCACCGCCAGAGTTGGATTTCAGGCTGGCGAGAAGGCCGCTGTGACCAATGGGACGGCCTCACCGGCGTCTCAGGCGTCCACAAGATGCGTACGCCCTGACACTGCACACGCCCTGACCCGTTAGCGCCTTCACGGTGCGCATACGGCGTTAAGGCCTGAACACTTACTCGCTGTCCGCTGCACCTCGCAGACTGCTTTGAGCAAGGTCCAGAAGCTCCCGGTTGGCCACCGCAAACATGGCGAAATCGGGGCTTTCGGTGGCGTGCAGTTGTGCCAGCATTTCCTGCCATCGGCCAAGCAAGCGCTCTTGCTCGGCCTCCCAGCGCTTCAAGCACCCCAACAGGTTGCCGTCCTCCTGCAGGTGTTTCAGCGCTCCTACGGCCAGGGTGCGCTGCTGCCACTCCAGGTCCTCCATGTAGGTGTCTCGCGCCATCGCCTGCCACTCATTTTCAACCTTGGAGGACAAAATCTGCGCGCTGAACCAGTCCAGCTCCAGACGCTCACCCATAAAGAAGTAAAGCCTGGCAACATCCTGCAGGGGTGCTTGCGTCTCACTCGCTACCTGGATAATGCCCAGCGCGGTGTAGGCCTGATGCGTGCCGGCAATGCGCGTCGCCAGGTCTTCACCTACGCCCTGCTCCAGTAGCTGCTCATAGGTCGCCTGGTACTGATCAGCGACGCGGCCGCGCAGCATATCCGGAAATGCCGCCAGCAATTCATCCAGCCCACTGCTGAACTCGGCAATAAGCGGCGTTGGGAACAGCTCGTGACGGCGGTTGCGCAGCAACCAACGGGTACCGCGCTTCACCAGGCGCAGCAGCTTGAGCATCATATCCATCTGCACGTCGCTGGATACGCTGTGATCCAGCAGTTCTATCCAGTCCCATAACTCCCGCAGGTGAAACACCTCCATCACCGTGGTATACGCCCTGGCAACGTCGGCAGCGGAGGCGCCCGTGGCTCGCGCCTGGCGCAGAACATAGTTCAGCCCCATTCTGTTGACCATGTCGTTCGCCACCTGCGTGGCCATGATTTCACGATGCAGCCGGTGCGACAGCACCTCATCACTGTAGCGTTCCACCAAACGCTGGGGGAATGCGGTCTTGACCATATTTGCCAGATAAGGATCAATCCCCAGGTCGGAATCAATCAACTGCTCCTTGAGTATGGCCTTGCTGTATGACACCAGCACCGACAACTCCGGGCGGGTCAGGGCCTTCCCCTGGGCACGCCGTTCAGTTATCTCCTCTTCGCTGGGCAAAAACTCCAGCGCCCGGTCAATCCGGCCGGCTTCTTCCATGGTCTGGATATACTTGCGGTATTCACCAAAACGCTCCTCGGCCTGCATTTCAACCAGGCTGATAGCCTGCACCTGGTGATAGTTGTTCTGCAGCACCAGATGGGCGACATCATCGGTCATCTCCTCCAGCAACAGGTTGCGCTGCTTCTCGGTCAGGTCGCCACGCGCCACCACGGCATTGAGCAGAATCTTGATATTCACTTCGTGGTCGGAGCAATCGACCCCGCCGGCGTTATCGATGAAGTCGGTGTTGGAACGCCCGCCGGCCAACGCGTACTCCACTCGCGCCAACTGTGTCATACCCAGGTTGCCGCCCTCTCCCACTACCTTACAGCGCAGTTCGTTGCCGTTGACGCGCAAGGCATCGTTGGCCTTGTCGCCTACATCCAGGTGAGATTCGGCAGATGACTTCACATAGGTACCGATACCACCATTCCACAGCAGATCTACCCGCGCACGCAGAATATGTTCAATCAACTCGTTGGGCGGCAAGTGCTGCGCATCGATATCGAAACAGGCTCGCATCTGCTCAGAGATGGGTATGGACTTGGCGCTGCGCGAAAACACGCCACCGCCTGCGGATATCAGCTCTTTGGCGTAGTCGGACCAGCTCGAGCGCGGCATCTGGAACAGCCGCTCACGCTCGGCATAGCTGGCCTGGGCATCCGGGTCCGGGTCGACAAAGATATGCATATGATTGAACGCGGCGAGCAGACGGATATGCCGCGACAGCAACATGCCATTGCCGAACACATCTCCCGCCATATCTCCCACACCCACCACGGTGAAATCCTGGTTCTGTACGTCCACGCCCATTTCGCGAAAATGCCGCTGCACGGAGACCCAGGCCCCTTTGGCCGTTATGCCCATCTTCTTGTGGTCATAGCCCACGCTGCCACCAGAGGCAAAGGCATCGCCTAGCCAGAAGTCATATTCGGCCGACAGATCGTTGGCGATGTCTGAAAACGTCGCGGTACCCTTGTCTGCCGCCACCACCAGGTAGGGGTCATCTTCATCCTTGGCCACCACGTGGGGCGGACGAATAACGGCGACATCACCCCGGTTATCGGTAATATCCAGCAAGCCACGAATGAATATCTTGTAGCATTCAATTCCCTCCTGCTGCACTTCGTCCCTGGACATTTCCGCTTTCAGTTGTCTGGCGACAAAACCACCCTTGGCACCCACGGGTACAATCACCGCATTCTTCACCTGCTGCGCTTTCACCAGGCCAAGCACCTCGGTACGGAAGTCCTCCTGCCTGTCTGACCAGCGCAAGCCGCCCCGGGCCACCTTGCCGCCGCGCAGGTGCACGCCCTCCACGCGAGGCGAGTACACGTACACCTCGAACATGGGGACAGGTTTGGGAATATCGGGAATAGCGGCTGGCCGCAACTTGAAAGAGATATAGGATTTGAGGCCCCCACCTGGCTGCTGCTGGAAAAAGTTAGTGCGCAGCGTAGCCTTAATGAGTTTCACATACTGGCGAATGATGCGGTCCTGGCCGAGGTTCTGCACCTCTTCCAGCGAGGAGAGAATACGCTGCTCTACATCCATCTCGCGCTCGCCGCGCCAGTCCTCATCACCGTCAAACACAGGCGAAAAGCGGGTGAGGAACAATTCCACGATCAGCGCTGTTATCTGCAGATGTTCCGCCATGGTCTCGGCGATGTATTCCACACTGTAGGGAAAGTTGAGCTGCAACAGGTAGCGCGCGTAGGCGCGCAGCAACGCAATTTCCCGCCAACTCAGGCGCGTGCCTACCAGCAGGCGATTAAAGGAGTCACTCTCTGCCTCGCCGAACCAGATGCGCGCGAAGGCATCCTCAAATTCCTCCTTCACCTCTTCCAGATCGCTTATGTCGGACAGGCCGTACAGCATGGTAAATTCCTGTACCCAGTACACCGCCTCACTGTTATCGTCGCGTATACCGTAGGGGCGTTCGCTGACCACTCGCAGGCCGAGGTTCTCGAGGATAGGCAAGACATCCGACAGCGGCAGGCTGTTGCCACTGTTGTAAAGCTGCAGGCGCAGCACATCATCGGCATCTCCTACCGACCGGTAAAGGGACATAGCCAGCCGTTCGCCCTGCTCCAGGCGCAGGAACTTGAGAATATCGGCCACCGCCATCGACGGGTCGAAATCATAACGGTAACCAGGGGGGAAACCCTCGGCGAACTGGCTGGCATACTGCGCGCCCTGTTCTTCGCCAAACTCTTCCACCAATCGATTGCGCAGGCGGTCCTCCCAGGCGAGAGTGGCCTGCACCACGCGATCCTCCAACTCCTGGTCGTTGTAGTCCAGCGCCAGGGCTGGATTGACCCGCAGCACAAAATGGCAACGCACCAGAATCGATTCAGAGAAGTGAGTATTGAATTCGGACTCTTCGGCCTGAAACGCCTCGGTGAGAATATTCTCTATGAGTTCACGCAGTTCGGTGGTGTAGCGATCACGGGGAACATACACAATGCAACTGACGAACTTGCCGTGGACATCGCGGCGCACAAACAGGCGTGTTTGCCGGCGCTCCTGAATCCGGTTGATCGCATTCACGGTGCTGTACAGGTCGACAATGCTGGATTGGAACAACTCGTCACGCGGGTAGAGTTCCAGCACTCGCGCCAGCTCCCGGGTTTCATGCTCTGCCCAGTCCAGGTGAGACATCTCCATCACCGCCTGCACCTTGCGGCGCAGTATCGGAATGTACTTGGGATTCATGGTGTAGACAGAGGAGGTATACAGGCCAATGAACCGGTGCTGGCCAATCACGTCGCCGGCTTCGTCAAAGACGCGTGCCTCCACGTAATCGGGGTACGTCAGGCGGTGTACCCTTGAGCGTTGGCGGGACTTGGAAAAGCTCAGCTGCCGGCGCTGCAGCTCATCCGGCGAGAGTGCGGCCAGATCGGCCTCCAGATCGGCAACACCGCGCGTCTGGCGCACACGCAGCAGGCCCAGACGCCCCTCCTGCGAAGCCGACACCAAGGGAGACTTGCCGCTGCGGTCCACCTCCAGGTACTCATAGCCCAACAGGGTCATGTGATGCTGGCGCAACCACACCAGAAAGGCTGCGGCCTCGTCGCGCAAGTCAGCTTCCACACAGTGACTCTGACGGATCATCTCCACCACTTCATCCAGGCGCGCCGTGGTCGCATCAAAGTCATCGACAACAACCGCCACCTCATCAAGGATCTGCAGCAGCGTTTCACGCAGTTCATCCAGCGATGCCGGTTGCGAGTTGCGGGACAGTTCAAAATATACCAGCGCCTCACTCGGTATCTGCGCGCCGGCGTCATCGCTGTGACCCAGCACCTCCTGCAGGGAACCGTCAGCTGCGCGGCGCACGGCCAGATTGGTGCTGGCGATCACCCGGATAGGCAGGTTGCGCTGGTTGATCTCGCCACGCACCGAGGCGGTGATGAATGGAATACCGCGACAATGGATAATTAATACCGTGTTGCTGCACTCCCAGCCGTGCCCCTGCAGTGACGGGTTGAAAATTTCCAGGCGCGGCGCCTCTACTACCGGCTCTTTCATCAGCAGCATCAAGTGTTGCAGGCAGCCGTACAAATTCTCCACCGTACGGCCGTGCAAATCCTCGGCAGCAAAACGCTGGAAGAAAGTGTGCGCCAGGTTGCGCAACGAATCCCGGCGCTGGGCGTCCGGTTCAGATTCAATACGCTTGTCGAGATCAACCAGCAGGCTGCTTTTCAGGTTTTCCCACATCATTGTTTTTATTCTCCGTCTGAATGCCCCGGCCCGGGAGCACCTCCAGGCCATGCTGCCAGTCTAGCCCAAAGACCCGTCTCATAGAGTACCTGACGGAACTTTTCCTGCGGTGAAAAGTCACATAATGCGCCGGGAGTGGACGCTACTGGACCAACACGTGAGGTGCGCTACAATGCCTGCCTTTCGCAACCACCCTTCGACAACACAATCAGGAGAACGCGTTGGCAAACGCAGACGTCAGAGCCTTGCAGGATTGGCTCAGTGGCCAGATTATTGGCCAAACCCACCTCGTAGAAAGACTCATCATTGCCCTGTTGGCAGACGGTCACCTGTTGGTAGAGGGCGCCCCCGGGCTCGCCAAAACGCGGGCGGTCAGAAGCCTCGCTGACGGCCTGGAGGGTGACTTTCAACGCATCCAGTTTACCCCGGACCTGCTCCCCGGCGACGTGACCGGCACGGAAATCTACCGCCCGCAACAGGGCAGCTTCCACTTCCAGAAAGGTCCCATCTTCCACAACCTGGTGCTTGCCGACGAGATCAACAGAGCGCCGGCCAAGGTCCAGTCTGCCCTGCTCGAAGCCATGGCAGAGCGCCAGGTGAGCGTGGGCTCGGAGACCCACGACCTGCCGCAATTGTTCCTGGTGATGGCCACCCAGAATCCCATAGAGCAGGAAGGCACCTATCCACTGCCGGAAGCCCAGCTTGACCGCTTCCTGCTGCACGTGAACGTGGATTATCCGGACGCGGCGGCTGAGGCAGAAATTCTGCGCCTCACGCGCGCAGAAGCCAGTGCAGAAAAGACGCCCGGGCCCGCTGTGCTGTCACAGGAGAAAGTGTTCCAGGCACGTAAGGAAATTCTGGCAATACATATGTCTGCCGCGGTGGAGAACTATATCGTGCAACTCACCATGGCCACCCGCAAACCCGTTCAGTACAGCGAGGAGCTGGCCAGGTGGATAGAGTATGGCGGCAGTCCGCGTGCAACCATCGCGCTGGATCGCTGCGCCCGTGCCCACGCCTGGCTGGCCGGACGCGACTTTGTCGGCCCCGACGACGTGCAGGCAGTGGCTGGCGACGTACTGCGACACCGGCTGTTACTGAGCTTTGAGGCAGAGGCCGGCGGAGTCACCCCGGACCAGGTTATCCATGAACTGCTGGCGCTGGTTCCGGTAGGTTAAT
The DNA here is from genome assembly GCA_030431585.1 of Gammaproteobacteria bacterium. Taxonomy (GTDB): domain Bacteria; phylum Pseudomonadota; class Gammaproteobacteria; order Pseudomonadales; family Halieaceae; genus Halioglobus. The sequence goes on from JAUIIQ010000024.1 coordinate 16,260, forward strand.
GCAAAGCGCCGATATCGCAGCCCCGGCCCAGGGCCCCTACGCCACTCTGGATACGCTCATAGCCCTGCGTTTTCCGGCGCGGCAACTGCAGCTCGCCAGGCGCAATCGCGCGCTGGGCAGTCTCACCGGGCCCAACAAATCCAACTTCCGCGGGCGCGGCATCGATTTTGAGGAGGTACGCAGCTACCAGCCGGGCGACGACATACGCAGCATCGACTGGCGCGTCACGGCACGCACGGGGGAGGCACATACCAAGCTGTTTCGGGAAGAACGCGAGCGTCCCGTCATCCTCGCGGTGGACCAGCGACCCACCATGTTCTTTGGCTCGAGTCACTGCTTCAAGTCGGTGCTGGCGGCGCAACTGGCGAGCCTGTTGTGCTGGGCGGCGCTGGATGGTGGCGATCGCGTTGGCGGGCTGGTATTCAATGGCCTGCATCACCGTGAACTGCGCCCGCGCCGCTCGCGGCGGACTGTGCTGGCACTGCTTTCGGAAATAGAGTCTTTTAACCAGGCCCTGCCCCTCGCTGACCCCATTGGCGAAGACAGCTTCGCTGCCATGCTGGCCAACCTGCGCCGCATCGCCAAACCGGGAAGCAATGTCTACCTGGTCAGCGATTTTTCCGGCGCGACCAATGAGGACGCCCGCAAACACCTGTTTCAACTCGCCCAGCACACGCAGGTAACGGCGCTGGCCTGCGGTGATCCGCTGGAGGAGCGACTGCCCCGTGCAGGACGCTATGCCGTAACCGACGGCGAGCTGCGCAGTGAACTCAACACGGCGGACCAGCGGCTGCGCGAACACCACGCGGCAACCATGAAACGACAGCGCCAGGTGCTTCGCAACGACCTGCTCCGGCTGGGTATCCCACTGCTGCGGGCCAGTACCGACAGCGCCCCGCTCACCCTGCTGCAAACCTATTACGGAAGTTCGCGCCGGTGAATCCAGCGGATTCCCTGGCCAAGTTACACCCTCTGCGTGTTCCCGAAGCAGTCGGCTGGTGGCCGCCTGCGCCAGGCTGGTGGCTGCTGCTGGTTTTGCTGTTAGCGGCTGCTGCCGTTGCTTCGTGGTGGCTGTGGCGCCGCCACCGGTGCAATGCCTACCGCCGCCAGGGGCTGCAAGAATTGCGACACATTCGCGAGCAGTGGCAGCAGACGGGAGACCCTGTGCACTGCCTGGAACGCGTAAACGCGCTATTGAAAGCGCTTGCCCTGCACGCCTACCCGCGTCGCGACGTGGCCGCAGCAAGCGGCGAACAATGGCGACAGTTTCTCAACAGCGGTATGCCCTCGGGGCAGGCGTTCTCGCTTGACGCACTGGCGGGGCAGTACCAGCCGCAGGCAGACGCCACCGATGTAGACAGCCACCTTGAACTGGTGGCCCAGTGGATACGCCATCACCGGGGGCAAACATGATTGAATGGCTCTGGCCAGGCATGCTGCTGCTGGGGCCACTCCCCTGGCTGGTCCGTCGGCTTGCGCCACCCGTGCAGGGCCATGAGCCTGCGTTGCGGGCACCGTTCTTCCAGCAGTGGCAGCGACTCAGTGAGAGCCAGACAAAGCCCTCCCGGAGCTCCCGGCAACTACCGGTCTATGCATTGTGGGCGTTGTGGCTGTTATTGCTGCTGGCCGCTGCCCGACCGATGTGGGTGGGCGAGCCTGTCGAGCTGCCCAACAGTGGACGCGACCTCATGCTGGCCGTCGATATTTCAGGCTCCATGCAACTTGAAGATATGGAGTTGTCAGACCAGTTGGTCAGTCGCTTACGCGCGGTGAAACAGGTGGGCAGTGAGTTTATAGAACAGCGCCAGGGCGACCGCCTGGGCCTGATCCTGTTTGGCAGCAATGCCTACGTGCAGTCTCCGCTGAGCTTCGATACGGCCACCGTGCGGCGCTTTTTACTGGAAGCGCAGATTGGCTTTGCCGGTCAGGAGACCGCCATTGGCGACGCCATCGGCCTGGCCGTCAAACGGCTCAGGGAACGTCCGGCGCAAAGCCGTGTGCTGATTCTGCTCAGTGACGGCAAGGATACGGCCAGCTCGGTGCAGCCACTGGATGCGGCAAAACTGGCGGCGGAACTGGGGATACGCATTTACACTATTGGCATTGGCGCCGACCGGCTGACCATGCCCGGCCTGTTCGGCTCCAGTTTCGGCGCCAGGCAGATAAACCCTTCGGCAGAGCTGGACGAATCCGGCCTGCAAGAAATTGCAGACCTTACCGGCGGTGCCTACTTCCGTGCCCGTAACCCCGCCGAATTGGCCAGCATCTACCGCCTGCTGGACGAACTGGAGCCAATCGAGGTGGACACCGCAAGCTATCGTCCAAGGCAATCGCTGGGCTATATTCCCCTGTTACTGGCACTTGCGATCAGCTTCCTGCTGGCATTGCGCCAGCTCTGGCAAGCGACAGCTGCCCGGCGGGGCACCCCACAGGAGAAGGTCGCATGAGCTTTCACCTGCTGCGTCCCGAATGGCTTTGGGCCCTGCTACCGGCCGCGGTGCTGGCAGGCCTGCTATGGCGCACCCGCAACAATAGCGGAAGCTGGAGTTCGGTCATTGCACCAGAGCTATTGCCCTACCTGATAGGCGAAGACCAGGGGGGCAGCCGGCGCAGTCTAATCCCGGCCCTGCTGCTGGCCTGGACCCTGGCCATCCTCGCTGCTGCCGGGCCCAGCCTGCATAAAATCCCCCAGCCTGTTCACCAGAAACAGGACGCACTGATGCTGGTGCTGGACCTGAGCTACTCCATGACCGCTGGGGATCTTGCGCCATCTCGAGTGGACCGCGCCAGGCAGAAACTGCTGGACCTGTTACAGCGTCGCCGTGAGGGCCAGACCGGGCTGGTGGCCTACGCCGGTGACGCCCACATCGTCACACCGCTCACGGACGACACTCCCACCATTGCCAACCTGCTGCCGGCTCTGCACCCTGGCATCATGCCCGTAGCCGGCTCTCAGCCGGCTGCCGCTGTAGAGCAGGCACTGGAATTGATGCACTCAGCCGGCATTCGCCAGGGACGTATACTGCTGATTACTGACGGCGTTGCACAAAGTGACCGCCTTGCCATCGGCGAAGTACTGCAGGGCAGCGGCATGCGCCTGTCCGTAATGGGTATAGGCACGGCAACCGGCGCTCCTTTGCCCTTGCCTCGCGGCGGTTTCCTCAAGGATGACAATGGCGCCATCGTAATGCCAACCCTGGAAGAAGGCCCGCTGCGTGAGCTGGCCGCGAGCGCCGGTGGCCGCTACATGCGCATGCAGGTCGATGACCGCGATCTGGACTACCTGCTGGCCGACGACGTGCTCAACCTGCCAGAACAGACCCTGGCGACGGATCGTTCCGCCGATGCCTGGGAGGACCAGGGCTATGTGCTGGTGCTTCTCCTGCTACCGGTGGCACTGGCACTGTTTCGCCGCGGCTGGATTGTTTGCCTGCTGCCACTGCTGGCTATGCCCCTGCCTCAAACTGCACACGCAGGCCTTTGGGACGACCTCTGGCTCACCCGCGACCAGCAGGGGCAGCGAGCCCTGACACAGGAGGATAACGAAACAGCCGCGCGCTTATTTCAGAATCCCGACTGGGCCGGCACCGCGGCCTACCGTGCGGGCGACTATGAATCGGCAGCTCAGCACTTCACCACCGTGGACAGCGCCGATGCCTGGTACAACCGCGGCAATGCCCTTGCGCGTGCCGGCCAGCTTGACGCGGCCAAGGCAGCCTACAAGGAGTCACTGGCTCGCGATCCAGAGCGCACCGACGCGCAGGAGAACCTGGCCCTGATCGAGGCACTGCAGCAACAGCAGCAACAGGACCAGAATCAGGGCGAGGGACAGGACCAAAACACGCCTCAGCAAGAGGATGGCGGCGACAACACGCAGGACCCGGAACAATCGCAGCAGTCGCCAGCGGGTGGCACACAACCTGAACAACAGAGCGGTCAACAGCCCTCACCTGAACAGGACCAGAACGGTGAGGAGCCCGCCGAGGGGCCTGGCGAGGCGAAGGATGAAGCAAAGGAGGAGCAGCAAACCCCGGCCGGACAACCCGAACAAGAGCAGGAGCAGGCCGCAGAAGATTCACCGTCACAGCGGGCCGCGGCGCAGGCGCAGGCGCAGGCGCAGCAGTTTGACGCTGAAAAGGAACAGGCTATGGAGCAGTGGTTGCGCCGGGTACCGGATGACCCATCCGGCCTGCTGCGGCAGAAATTTCGCTACCAGAGCCAGCAACGGATGCTGGAGGGAGAAACGGGAAATGATGACACTGACTGGTAAGCCCCTTATCCTCTTCTGCCTTCTAACGTTGCTATTGCTGAGCCCGCTCTCGCACAGCGCGGTTGAATCCAGTGTTGACCGCAGGAACGTGGCCCTGGGCGATACGCTACAGCTGGTTATCAGCGCCACCGAAGATGATGAGGACCTCTCCACCGTTGATTTCAGCAAGCTGGAGCAGGACTTTCAGGTTCTGTCACGCAGCACTCGCAGCAACACCAGCATCATCAACGGCAGGCGCACGCACGAGCGCCGGCTGCAGGTGGAGATCACGCCACTACGCACCGGCCTGCTGAGTATCCCCGCGTTCAACGTGGGCACTGCACGCACAGCACCCTTGCAGGTAAGGGTGTCGGATGCGCCCCAGGTTGAGCCCGGCGACGAGAGCGTACTGTTCGAGGCCACAGTGGATCGCGACAGCGTCTACGTTCAGGGCCAGGTGTTGCTCACGCTGCGCCTGCAGCAGGCGGTAAACCTGGATGACCGCAGTATCAGCGAGCTGTCCCTGCCCGATGCCTTCGTCGTCCCGCTGGAGCAAAAGTCCTTTCAGCGCCGCATCAATGGCCGCGCCTGGCTGGTCCACGAAGTGCGCTATGCCATATTTCCTGAACAAAGCGGCACACTGACTATCCCGGCACAGCGTTTCTCCGCGCGTGAAAGCGTGCAGCGGCGCAGCCTGTTCGACAGTAACCGTGGACGCCTGCTCAAGCTGCGTACCGAACCCTTGCAAATAGAGGTATTGCCAAAGCCCGCCGAATTCACCGGGAACAGCTGGCTACCTGCGCGCAACCTGGTAGTGGAAGAGGACTGGTCCGCAGACGCCTCCACGCTGCGTGTAGGAGAGTCCATTACGCGCACTGTCAGATTACGTGGCGAAGGCGTGCAAGGCGCGCAACTGCCACCCGTGCAGTTCCCCGACATCGACGGCATTAAACACTACCCGGATCAACCGTCGATAGGTGATGACGAGATTTCCAGCGGCCTGCTGGGCTCGCGCTCGGACAGCGTAGCCATTGTTGCCACACGCCCCGGCGAGATCGAGATCCCGGCAGTCTCCATACCCTGGTGGGACACAGACGCCAGGGTCATGCGCGAAGCGGTGATTCCTGCGCGCACACTGCAGATAGCACCGGCGGCGGCAGAGCCACTGCAATCGCCCCCTGCCCAACCCATGTCCAACGACGCTGGCGAGCAGGTGGCGTCAGCCGCAGGTCGCAGTGCCCTGCCCTGGCAACTGCTGGCCCTGTTTTGCGCATTGGGCTGGGCGACAACCGTTTTTGTCTGGTGGCGCAGCCGGCAAATGACACCCGCTTCGGCGGCACCGGAACAGGCGGCGGGAAACGTCAAAGCCGCCTACAAATCGCTGCTGGCAGCCTGTGCCTCAGACCAACCGGCCGAGGCCCGTAAAGCCTTGATCAGATGGGCCGCCGCGAGAGCGGAAGACCCCGGCATTACCTCGCTGCGGGCTGCCACGTCGGCGATGGACGACAGCGAGCTGCAGGTGGAAGTCGAAAAGCTTGAGCGGGCCCTTTATGGCAGCGCAACGGGAGACTGGCGCGGTGAGCGTCTGCGTGCCGTGGTTGAACAATTGCAGACGAGGAAACGCACCGTCAACTCTTCAGCGGATCAGTCGCTGCAGCTGTATCCCGCGAACTGAACAGGGTATACAGCGCACCGCAGCGTGGTTCATTGCAGCGACTTGGTCACCACCTCATACACATCCGGGGACAGATCGCTCAATGCAGCCAGCTTTTCCAGCTCAGCACGCATCAGCTCAGAGCGACCCACGTAGTATCGCCATTTGGTGAGGGGCGCCAGCAGGCGTGAGGCGATCTGCGGATTGACGCCGTTAAGCTCCGCCACCGTCTCAGCCAGCAGCCGGTAGCCCTCACCGTCCGCGCTGTGGAAGTTAACCGGGTTCTGCCCGGCAAACGCGCCCACTAGCGAGCGCACCTTGTTCGGGTTGCGCAAGTCGAAATCCGGATGGTGCATCAGCTTGCGCACGCGCGCTATCGCGCTGCTGTCAGGCATCGTCGCCTGCAGCGCCAGCCACTGGTTCACCACCAGCGTCTCATGGCCCCAGGCATCGTAAAAGGCTTGCAGCGGGTCAGCCCAGTCAGCTTCCTGACCATGAAAGGCCAGCACTTTCAGGGCGGCCAGACGATCAGTGAGATTGTCAGCGGCAGCCAGTTGCGCCGTGGCCAGGGAAAGATGCCCGGTATCCGCACTGGCCAGGTAATTCAGGCACAGGTTGCGCAACGCCCGCGCCGCAATCTGCTCACCGGTAGCCGCATAGGGCTGATTACAGGCCAGTTCCCGGTAACGCGCCAGCAACTGCGCTGACAAGGCTTCACCCATAGTGCGATGCACCAATAGCCGCGCTGCGTGGATGCCGTCCACGTCGGCCGCGCCCTCACCGGCCAGTTCCGCCAGGTAATTCTCGCTGGGCAGGGTCAGCATCGCAGCTACCATAGCAGGGTCCAGCGACGTATCTGCCAGCAGCTTGCCGCAGGCGTCCAACAGTAAGGGGTCGACGACGGCGGCCTGACCGCCAGCCAATTGAGACTGCACTTGCGTGATCACCTGGATAGCCAGGTTCTGGGCGCTGTCCCAACGCACAAAGCCATCATCATCACTGCTCATCAGCCGACACAGGTCTTCCCTGGAGTAGTTGTACTCCAACCTCACCGGGGCAGAAAAGCCGCGCAGCAAAGACGGCACCGGGCGCTCGGGAACACCTTCGAACACAAAGCACTGTGAGGGCTGGTCGACCATCAGCACCCGCTGGGTATTATCTGCAGTCTCCGTATCGGGCTCTTCGCCCTGCAAGGTCAGCGGCAGATTGCCAGCATCGCCCAGCAGACCCATGGCCAGGGGGATGACGAAGGGTGACTTCTGCTCCTGTCCCGGCGTGGGTGGGCAGGACTGCGCTACGTGCAACGTGTAGCATGCTGAGTCTGCATCGTATTCATCGCGCACCGTAATCCGAGGCGTTCCCGCCTGGGAATACCAGCGCCTGAATTGCTGCAGGTCCACGCCGCTGGCATCCTCCATGGCGCGCACGAAGTCCTCACAGGTCACGGCTTGCCCATCGTGACGCTGGAAATACAGGTCAGACCCTGCGCGAAAGCGCTCGGGGCCCAGCAAGGTATGGATCATACGTACCACTTCCGCCCCTTTTTCGTAGACTGTGAGCGTATAGAAGTTGTTGATCTCGATGTAGGAGTCCGGCCGCACAGGGTGGGCCATGGGGCCGGCATCCTCGGCAAACTGCGCGGTGCGCAAAACCGCTACATCCTCAACGCGCTTGACCGTGCGCGAGCCCATGTCGGAAGAGAATTCAGCGTCGCGAAAAACGGTGAAACCCTCTTTCAGGCTGAGCTGGAACCAGTCACGGCAGGTCACCCGGTTCCCGCTCCAGTTGTGAAAGTATTCATGGGCAACAATCGCTTCCACCTGCTGATACCCATGGTCGGTGGTAATATCCGGATCGCACAGCACGCAAGACGTATTGAATATATTCAGACTCTTGTTTTCCATTGCCCCCATGTTGAAGCTGTCCACCGCAACCACGTTGAAAATATCCAGGTCGTACTCGCGGCCGAAAACGTCTTCATCCCAGCGCATGGAGCGTTTCAGTGACGCCATCGCATGCTCGCACTTGCCCAGGTCCTTGGGTTCTACGAAGATGCGCAGCGTGACCCGGCGTCCGCTCATTGTCTCGAAGTGATCTTCAATGTACTGCAGGTCGCCGGCCACCAGCGCGAACAGATAGGACGGCTTGGGAAACGGGTCGTGCCACAGGACCTGCCTGCGGCCGTCGTCCAGCAGTTTACTTTCCAGCTGATTCCCGTTGCTGAGCAACACCGGATAACGCGTGTCGTCCGCCACCATGGTTACGCTGAAGACGCTCATCACATCCGGGCGATCGAGGTAGTAGGTAATCTTGCGGAACCCCTCTGCCTCACACTGGGTGCAGAACATTCCCTGCGACCTGTACAGTCCCTCCAGGGAAGTATTGTTCTGGGGGCGGATGCGTGTCTTGCAGGACAATACGCACTGCTCGGGCACGTCGAATACCACCAGGCTGTCTTCGTTCTGCTGATAAGCCGATTCCGCAAGCACCTCGTTGTCGATCAGCACCTGCAGCAACTCCAGCTCCTGCCCATGCAGCGTCAGCTGCTGCTCACCCTCTGCCTCGGGAGAGCGCAACAGGTGAAGGCGCGAGGTGACAAGCGTCTCCTCCTCACCCAGTTCGAAGTGCAGTTCGGTGCGGTTGATCAGAAAAGCGGGAGGGCGGTAGTCCTTCAGGAATACCGCACCGGGGCTGGCGTCTCTCATTTTCGTCCTCAGTTAATTCGGGTGACGGACAATTCGTAGCCGCCATACTTGCGCATATTGATCACACCGGTATCGAACATCAGGTACTGGCCCTTGATCCCCATCAGGGTGCCTTCTACCAGCGGTGTCTTGTCCAGGTTGAACGACTTCACTTTAGCGGGGTACTCCAGTACCGGATAACTGATCCGCGTTTCTTCTACCGCCTGCAGTTCCGTGATCGATTGCAGGCCGAACTGCTCACGGGCCTGCTGCAGCGCAGCGGCGCACTCTGCCATCAGGCGCTGGCGCTCCACTTCCAGATCAACCGGCTCGGCATCCCCCTTGAGCATGGCCTGCCAACTCGTCTTGTCAGCCACGTGGTCCTTGAACAGGGTTTCAACAATACCGGAGTGGTGCCGGGTATCCACGCGAAATATTGGCTGCGCCTGCGTCGCGCCCTGGTCCATCCAGCGGGTAGGCACCTGGCTGTGGCGGGTAATACCCACTTTCAGCCCGGAGGTATTCGCCAGGTAAACCACGTGGTCGATCATACAATGGGTTTCGCCCCACTCCGGCTCACGGCACGTTCCCTGGTCGTAGTGGCATTTTTCGGGGGACATAATACAGCTGTCACATTGCGCCAGGCTCCTGAAGCAGGGGTAGCAGTACCCCTGGCTAAAGCTTTTCCTGGTCTTGCGGGCGCAGGCGATGCAGTTGATCACCCCCTCGAATTGCATCTGCAGATGCTGGCCAAGCAAAGGATTGATATCCAGTTGCTGGTCCCCCAGCGGCAGCGCGTAGCTGACCGGTGCCACCAGGTCGGTTTTCATCTTGCGCACATTGCCTGCGGCGAGAAGCTCTGCCACGTTTTGCTCCTATTTCCAGTTAAGGGGTGTTTCTTCGGGGTCGTCGCAGCTGTCTCCGGCTTTGTGCCCCTTGTCCACAAAGCCCACCCGCTCGGCCGGGGGCAGATGCCGCTCACCCCAGGCGATAATGGCCTGCATCGCGTTTTCACGTTGCTCAGGGGTCACTTTACTGCCATCCGGCCATTTACCCAGCTCCACCGCGCGCCGCAGGTTCTGGTACATCTGTGGCGTCATGGAGGCAATCATTTGCTGATAATCCATCTACCCCTCCGCGATCGGGAAAAGCCGTTAATTATACTCTCATTATGCGCAGCGTGCCGGCGCAGGAGCCGCCGATTACCCTGGCTTCAGCCAGTTTGCTGCAGACGCGACATACCACCCAGCAGCGCTCCCAGCACCGCACCGCTGAGCAGCCCACCGAGATGCGCGGCATTGGCGATAGCGCCAAAGCCCAGCACTTCGACAACGCCGAACATACACAACAGCAGCCAACCCACCATGAACAGCATGATTGGCTTCGCCGGCTGAATCTGCCAGCGCGGCTCCAACTGGGGCGCGACCCAGGCAAAACCCAGCAGCCCGTAGACCACGCCGGACATTCCGCCGAACAGCCCGGGGCCACCGAAGATGAATTGACTGGCGTTGGACAACAAGGCAATCACCACCAGCAGGCCAAGCGTGTTCAGACTGCCGACGGTGCGCTCGATACGCGAGCCCAGTTCCCACAGCCACAGCGTATTGAAGGTAATGTGCAGCCAACCAAAGTGCAGGAAAACAGGGGTTATAAGCCGCCAGTACTCCCCACCCATGGGCAGGAAACGAATTCCGCCATCAGTTAACTCAAACGGGGAAAAGGTGAGCGCGCCCGCCCACTGCTGCGGTGCGCCCAGCAAAAAACCCAGGAAAATAACAATACTGGCCAGGGCAAATGCCAGGGTAATGGGCGCACCACGCCAATGAACACCGGCCATACGTGCCGCTGGTGCCCTACCGGCACTCGCCTCAATGCGGACTTCGCCGGC
>JAUIIQ010000234.1 GCA_030431585.1 Gammaproteobacteria bacterium
AGGCGGCCAGGCCCTGCCGCTGATGTACCACCTGGCGAGTCGCGGGTGGATTTGTGTTGCGGCCAACTACCGACTCAGCCCGAGCGTGTCCTTCCCCACGCATCTCACTGACTGCAAGAAAGCGCTATGCTGGATCCGGGAGAACGGCGCGGAGTACGGCATGGACACAGATTTCGTCGCTGTAACGGGGGGCTCTGCTGGCGGGCACCTCACCGCTCTGATGGCCCTCACCGCCAACCGCCCCGAGCTGCAGGAAGATAACCCCGGCACTGACACCTCGCTGCAGGCTGCCGTGCCCTTCTATGGTGTATATGATTTCCTGGTGCGTTATAACCAACATCCCAACCGTGACGTCTACCAGAAATTCCTCAACGGCAAAGTGCTGCATGAGACACTGGAAGACAACCCCGAACTATGGGATCTGGCTTCTCCGGTTGCCCAGATTCATAAAGATGCACCTCCGTTCATGATACTGCACGGTACCCACGATGCCTTGGCGGCGGTGAGGGACGCGCAGGTTTTTGCTGAAAAACTGCGCGCGACATCGACGCAGCCGGTTGTTTATGTGGAGATGCCCGGCGCCGAGCACGCCTGGGAAGTCTTCCACTCATTGCGCACTGAGCACACTATCAATGGCGTTCACCGCTTTCTGGAGTGGGCACTGGCAGAACACCGGGCCAAAGCAGCGCCAGCGGACACAAACGGGGAAAAGGCCGCCTGAGCGTACCAAGGGGTTCAGCCGAGACGTTGGTCACACCACTGCAGCAGGTCTGCGTACACCTGCTCACGCTCAGGCTCATTGAAAATCTCGTGGTAGAGGCCAGGGTACAACTCAAGCGTTTTGTCCGTTGAGCCCACATTGTCAAACAGGAATTGCGATCCGGCCGGGGCGGTCATCGAATCTGCCGAGCCGTGCATGATCAGCACCGGCAAGGTCACCTCAGCCGCCCGCGACTGGATAAGCTGCATAGCGGAGAACAATTCTGCCACAAACCGCGCAGACATCTTGCCGTGGTTGATCAACGGGTCTTGTGTGTAATCACTTACTACCTTTGGATCCCTGCTGACTCCAGCGGGATCAAGCTGCATCACCCCCAGCTTGGGGGTAAGCCGGGAGAGTAGGCGGATAAGCAGCGTTTGCAAAAAGCCCGGCTCCAGGTCTGTCTTTATCGCCGGTCCGGAGAATGCGCAACCGGCAAACTGGTGCTGTTGCTCCAGCAAAAAACAGCCGGCAATCAGGCCGCCCATGCTGTGCCCCAGTAGAATCATCGGCACACCGGGAAACTCAGCTGCCAGCCGCTGGCGATAGATCTCCAGCGTTTCGAGGTGGTGCCGAAAGCTGTCCATGTGGCCGTAGGTCCCATCCGACTTGCCGTGGCCGATGTGATCCAGCGCCGCCACGGCATAACCCGCTGCGCAAAAATAGCCGGCAAGCGCGGCATAGCGAGCGCTGTGCTCACCCGCTCCATGAACCACCAGCAACACTCCCCGGGGTGGTTTCTCCGGAGTCCATATCTGGTAGTAAACGGAATGCCCCGCGGCTCCCTGAAAGTTGCCGTCACGTCGCTGCATAGTCCTGCTCCCGCCTGAGTGGGATTAACACCGCAGGTAGTCGCGCCCTGCACCCTGTCCCGAATGGTCTAGAATAGAACATGTGCAGAGCTGACACCACGCTTGAGGGCAGCCGTGAAGGCGCCACCAGGCTGGCAAGGGAAGTCTGCATAAATACTTGTCAGTGCGCAGTCCCGATCCGGATCGCGCGAGCACAAGATCAAATAATAAACAACATGGAGCCAGCCTATGTCTGAGTATCATGTCCTGCCCCCTTTGCTTGGTTTTGGCGGGCTGACCGTAGCGTTTGTCATCTACCACATCATGATTCGCCATAATCACGGCGATGGCATCATCAAGCACATTGGCGACCAGATTCACCTGGGTGCCATGGTCTTCATGCAACGCGAATACAAAATGCTGGCCTTGTTTGCATCCGTGCTGCTGGCTTGCATTGTCATCTCTCCGCTGGGCATCAACACCGCGATATCTTTCCTCGCCGGCGCCCTGTCGTCAGCCGTCGCTGGCTTCCTGGGTATGTATGCTGCGACCAAGGCAAACGTTCGTACAGCCGTAGCAGCACACAACCACGGCCAGGAGCTGGCTCTGTCCATCTCCTTTTACGGTGGGTCCATCATGGGGCTGTGCGTGGCATCACTGGGCTTGGTAGGACTGGGCAGCCTGTATTGGTACTTTGGCGGCGACCCGCATACCGCCCACGCCATCCATGGCTTTGGCATGGGCGCCTCGGTAGTCGCGCTGTTCTCCCGGGTGGGAGGCGGTATCTTTACCAAGAGTGCCGACATTGGCGCTGACCTGGTGGGCAAAGTGGAGGCGGGTATTCCAGAAGATGACCCGCGCAACCCCGGGGTTATCGCTGATAATGTCGGCGACAATGTGGGCGACATAGCGGGCATGGGCTCGGATATCTTTGAGTCCTACTGCGGTTCAATGATTGCCTGTATCGCCATCGCTTCAACCATGGCCATTGGTGCCGAGGAGAAAGGCGCGATGATGTTCCTGCCCTTGTCTCTGGCGAGTATTGGCCTGTTCGCTTCACTTTGCGGAATTGGCATTGTGCGTGCTCGCAGCAAGGCCGCTCCGGAAGCGGCCTTGCGTACCGGCACCCTGGCATCCCCGGTAATCTTCGCAGCCGCGGCATGGTTCCTGATCCAGGGCATGGGTTTGGACGCTCATATCTGGTGGTCCGTAGTCGCCGGCGCAGTGGGCGGTGTGTTGATAGGTCTGATTACCGAGTACTACACCGGCTCAACACCGGTAAGGAAAATTGCCAAGTCCGGCGAGACGGGGCCAGCGACAGTGATCATTACCGGCCTGGCAGTGGGCATGCAGTCCGTGGTGCTGCCGATTCTCTTCCTCGCCGCAATCATTTTTGTCTCCACATCACTTTCCGGCCTTTACGGTGTTGGCATAGCCGCAGTGGGCATGTTGTCCACCGTAGGCATTACCATGGCGATCGATGCGTACGGCCCGGTTGCCGACAACGCCGGCGGCATCGCAGAGATGGCCGGCATGGGCGAGGAAACCCGTAAAATTACTGACGGCCTGGACGAGGTGGGCAATACCACAGCAGCCATCGGCAAGGGCTTTGCCATCGGCGCGGCAGCGCTGGCAGCTCTGGCTATCATCGCGGCATTTGTGGAAACGGTAGAGATCAATAACCCCGGCTTCAGCCTGGAAATCTCTGACCCCATTGTCCTGGTGGGGATGTTTATTGGCGGCACCGTACCGTTTCTTATTGCATCCATCACGATGACGGCGGTGGGGGAGGCGGCTTTTGACATGATTACCGAGATTCGCCGCCAGTTTCGCGAGATTCCCGGGCTACTGGAGGGCAAGGCAGAGCCGGATACTGCTCGTTGCGTGGACATTGCCACCTCGGCGGCCCTGCGGCGAATGATCCTGCCGGGTGCGATTGCCGTGGTCACCCCGGTGGTGGTTGGCTTCGGGCTGGGTGCGCAAGCACTGGGCGGTATGCTCGGTGGCGCGCTGCTGGGCTGTGTGCTGATGGCACTGATGATGGCCAACGCCGGTGGCGCCTGGGACAACGCGAAGAAATACGTAGAGAAAGGCAACCTGGGCGGTAAGGGGTCGGATACCCATTCAGCTACGGTGGTCGGTGACACAGTGGGTGATCCGTTCAAGGATACCTCAGGGCCGTCCATGAACATTCTGATCAACGTTATGGCTATTGTCAGCCTGGTCATCGCACCCATGCTATAAAACAATGCTGTTGCCCGATGCCAGCAGGGTCTTGGCGGGCTAAGCGGGTCACTCGTCGACGGTTGTCGCCACCCAGGCGGTATCCTCGCGGGTGGCCAGCCCCAGGCGTTCCAGTTTTGCGAGCGCGTCGTCTATCTCAAAATCCAGCCGGCACTGCCAGTGCTGCTCCAGCCACGTTTCTACGCGCGCATCGAGTTCCTCCGCTGACAGCGGTCGTTCTGCCTTGAGCAGAAAACAGTATGCCAGCAGGCTCTCTGTGCTCTCAGACTCCTCTGCTTCGTCCAGCACCCTGAACAGCACTCCGGCATTGTTATCCAGCAGCTTGAAGTACAAGTTCTGGGTGAGCGCCTGGGTAAAGCGCAGCTTGCGGTTACGAAAGCTGGAGTATTGCTTCCACAGGTAACCCGCCAGGGCACCCAGGCCTGCCAGCAAAGCCAGAACAGCAGTCTTATCCAGCGTCACCGGGTCTGCGCTCATGCCCAGCCAGAAGCCCAGCAGCGATCCGATCAACACCAGAGTGGCGCCCAGCTTCGTCGTCATCACTATGCCACCGCTTATAACCGCCGGCACCGCTATCATCAGCTTATCGACCAGGCGCATGCCCACGCGCGTGTTGGGAAAGAGCATCTCCACGTCCGCATCCGGAACGTTCTGAAAAAGTTTGAGCATTGTCGAGCCGGGCTGACACCCGCCCAGTGTGCTCTCGGCGTCGATGTCATCCCTGAAGCGAATAAACAGCACCACGCGCTCATAATTGGTGAAAGCCACGCGACGCCGCAGCAATCCAAAGAACGTTCGAACTTCCTCCTCACGCGGACTGGCGCCGCGGGTGAAAAGCAGAGCCTCTTCGAACTCCTGTAAATCGACATGCAGCTTCAGCTCAAACAGGGACGCAC
>JAUIIQ010000025.1 GCA_030431585.1 Gammaproteobacteria bacterium
CCAATGGCCGCTGACCGCGGCATAGCCGTCATGATCAACCGACCCTTCCAACGCGGTGCGCTATTCAGCCGCTCGCGCGGGCAGCCACTACCCGAGGTCGCACAGGACCTGGGCTGCCATAGCTGGGGGCAGTTCTACCTGAAATTCATCATTGGCCACCCGGCAGTGACCTGCCTGATCCCGGCCACATCCAAGGCCCACCATATGCAGGACAACATGGGCGCCAATACCGGGGCCGTGCCCGACGCTGCGCAGCGCAAGGAAATGTTGCGTGCCTTCGCCGCCCTGCCACGCCAATGATCGAGCTGGCCTGCGAACAGCTGTGACTATGGCACGGTGAGGTAAGCCAGCCACGCACTCATGCGCAAGGTCACTTTACTGATCATATGCAGCGGTTTGCCGAAGCGAGTATAGACCGCCAGTCTGCCTCCTGAACCCTGCGGTAATTGCCGCGCAAACGCCTCGTCGTCAAGCGCAACCACGACCATCCAGCGGTCATCGACAGGGGCTCCGGTTAAGGATGGAAGCCGGCTGCTGGCGCTGAGCTGCGAATCTCCGCCGAAGGCGACGATACGCTCCACTTTGCCGCTGAATATTTGCCCGGGTACGCTGGTGAACGCCACCTCCACCTCATCACCCACGGCAACTTTGCGCACTGCACTCTGGCTGAAGCTGGCAAGCACCGGATTGCGCTCATTCGACACGAACGCCATCGGCGACGCGGCGGGAATGCTGGACACAACCGCACCAGGCCTCAGCTGCAGGTTCAATACATAGCCCTCGTGGGGTGCCTTGACCGTAGTTTGCTCAAGCTGCCAGTTGGCCTGGTCCAACTGCGCCTGCGCCGAGTCTATCGCGGCCAGGGCTTTATCTTTATTGGCCGTCCATATATCGAGGTCTACCTGGGCGGCGGCTTGCACCCTCAACAGGTCTCCCGCTCGCGCCAGATTTATCTCGGCCAGGCGTAAATCAGCCTCATGCTGGGCTATCTGCGCGCGCAGTTGACGCACGCGGATTTCAAACGGTTCGGGGTCTATCTGAAACAGGGTCTCACCACGTCGTACCGCACTGTTGCCCTCTACCGGCACTGCCACCACTTCACCTTTCACATTGGGTACGATCGGGATGATGTAGCGGAACATCCTCGCGTCACTGCTCATAGGCGCAAAGGTGTACCACATGAACACCACAACGGCGATCAGCACTACACCAACCCCTGCGAAAGCAGATACATTGCCGGGGGTCTTTTTCAGCACGCCCAGTTTATTGAACAGCAATAGATACAGGCTGGCATAACAAATGGCGATGAGCGCAATCATACGCCCGGCTCCCGTTGCGACAGCTTGCGCTCCAGTTCTGCGACACGCTGTTCCAGTTCAATGGGGGCGGACAGCGGTTTCGTTTTCGCCCAGACAAGGGCAATAAGCCAGCCTGCACCAAAGGTCAGCAAGCCTGCCCAGGCCAGCACATTGATCGCTTCCGCCTGTGGATGATTCGCTGCGTGCGCGATATTGCCAGGCACCCTGGCCACAGCTACAGTCAAGCCAATAACAACGGCGCACAATACCAGCAGCACTAGCAGCGCAAATATTTCCAACATACTCAACTCCCCGGACATAATGCCACCATAACACTGCGCCAGAGCCACCCTATCCGTCAATATTTCCTGCGCGATCACTGGACCGCGTTCGTTGGGCGATCCCCGTGTCCGCCGGCAAGCGGCCTCCGCTGGTTTATCAATTAACACCGCAGGGGAAGTACAGGGATGAATTATTGAGCCAGTTGACCCGCAGCTTGCCGTGAAGGGCCTAATTCGTAGCAGTACGCTCCAGCGGGACTATAATCAACGGCTTGAAGCATTTGAACCAGGGACAGTAACACGATGGCAACTGCAGCAGAGTACGGTCTGGGACCGAACACATTCCCACGCGGCTGGTTTATCGTCGCCGAGAGCAAGGAGTTGGACGCAGGGCCGATGGCAGTGCGTTTCTGGGGCCGCGACCTCGCCCTGTACCGCGGCGAGAGTGGCAAACCGGTTATGCTGGACGCCTACTGCGCGCACATGGGAACGCATCTCACTGCCAGCACCAGCGCGATGATCGTCAAGAATGGCGAGCAGATAGAGGGCGACTCCATTCGCTGCCCCTATCATGGCTGGCGTTACAACGAGAACGGCGACGTGGACGATATACCGTACCACGATGGCCCCTGTCCGAAGTCAGCCTCAATACGCTCCTACCCGGTAGTGGATAACATGGGCTGCATCATGGCCTGGTTCGACCCGGACGGCCGCGAGCCCGACTATGACGCCCCCTTCCTCAAGGAATGGGACGACCCGCAGTGGGTAAACTGGGAGCTGGACCACCTGGGTGTGCTGGGCATTCACTCACAGGAGATTCTCGACAACATGGCGGACTGCCGCCACCTCGGCCCCACTCACGGAGCGCCCAGCGAATACTTTGAGAACGAAATCAACAATGAAATTTACGTGCAGCGACAGGGCGGCCCGATGCAGTTGTACGATACCTACCTGTACACCACGACCTGGTACACCGGGCCCGGGATTCTGCTGTCCAAGCAGGTTTGGGCAGACACTGTGGTCTATGAACTCATCGCCAATACGCCGGTCGATGACGGGGCGACCCAGTGTTGGCATGGCTGCCTGTACAAGGGCAGTGCCTCCCCCGCTACTGCGGACGATATGGCCGCCGCAAAAGAGGTCCAGGCAGGCGCTCTGGAAGCCTTCGGTGCCGACTTCAACGTGTGGGCAAACAAACGCCCGGCACTGAAGATCATGCAAATGAAGACAGACGGCCCCTTCCGCACCGGACGCAAATGGTATTCGCAGTTTTTTGCCACGCCCGAAGAAGCCGCAGCCATCCGCAGCGAGGTAAACGGCACACATCCCACCGTGGGCCTGATCAGCCCCGCCGAGGCCAACCACAGTATCGATGACGGCCTGCCATTCTGACAGGTTCAGGGGCCAGGCAGCAGCCTGCGCCCCTGAACCCTGCTCCTCACCGCCCGACATTACAAAGGCCGGCTGAGGGAACCTTCCCGGCTTCCGGTCAGTCCTACTCTTGTAGGATCCCACAGTGTAGGTAAAGATATCGGCTGCTGACGGCTGCTCCACGGATGACTTATGAAGAAAATTCTATTACTTGTTCTATCGCTCACGCTGACTGCCTGCGCCACCAGCCCGACTGGTCGCTCTCAACTGATGCTGATCTCCCCGGAATCGGCCATCGTTGAGTCGAAGAAGGCCTACCTGAGCACAGTCGATGAACTGGACAAGGAAAACAAGCTGGTTAGCGACCCACAAATGGTGGACCGCGTGGCCACCATCACCGGGCGCCTGGTTACCGTCGCCGAGGAAAGTTTCCCGCAATCCGCCAACTGGGAGTGGAGCGTTGCGATCATCGACGACCCGGAGACCGTTAACGCCTGGTGCATGGCCGGAGGCCGGATGGCGGTCTATACCGGCCTGTTCGAAAAACTGAAGCTCACAGACGACGAATTTGCCCAGATCATGGGACACGAAATCTCCCATGCGCTTGCCAACCACACTGCCGAGCGGATGTCCCGGTCAATGGCGACATCCCTGGGGGTGATTGCCGTGGGCGTGGCATCAGATCACCATGGCGCGACAGCGCTGGGCGCTGCAGCAGCGGCCAAACTGGCGCTGGAATTACCCAATAGTCGCACCGCTGAATCGGAAGCAGATGAAATTGGAATGCGCCTGGCCACCCTGGCCGGGTACGAGCCTGACGCGGCGGTGACGCTGTGGCAGAAGATGGCCAAAGCAGGCGGTTCGGCACCGCCGCAGTTCCTCAGCACTCACCCTGCTCCGGGCAACCGCGAAGCCAACCTCGCAGCGATGATCCCTGCCATGCGCCAGCTCAATTCCAGTGGCCGCATGGCCGAGGTAACGCCGGTCGATATTGTTCGTTAAAGCAACTTAACGGACAAATTCATCGAGTACCGCCGAACGCAACAAATCCGGCGGCAACAGCCCCTGGCGCAGGATGAAGTCATGAAACTTGCGCTGGTTGAAATTGCTGCCCATGGCCAGCTCCACCTCTGTGCGCAGGCGCATCAGTGACATATAACCATAGTAGTAGGACGTGGCCTGCCCCGGCGCCCAGAAGGCATATCGATCTGCTTCAGAACTGGCCATAGGCGGCGACATCAGCAGCTGCTCCACCAGAAACGCCTTTGCCGCATCGCGGCTGAGCTGGCCCGTGTTGACCATGGGGTCCAGGAACATACGCGCGGCTCGCATAGCCCGCGTGTAGAGATTGAATAACTGGCCTTCCAGCGGCAGATACTCATGCATGATGGACTCGGCATACAGCCCCCACCCTTCGGAATTAGCACTGTTGGAGGCATAAATCGCCCGCGCCATTGACGTGCCATCTTCTACCAGCCGGGCAAACTGCAGCTCGTGCCCGGGCCTCGCCTCGTGCGCGGTGAGCGCCCAGGTCATGGCGTAGTGGCTCCAGTCATCCATCTTCGCATCGTCGCCCAACGCGGGATTGCTCTGCACCAGTACAAACTCGCCATACTGCCCGGTATTGTTCAGCAACTGCGGCGGAGACATGAAAGGGGCGGGTATCGCCGCGGACTCCGCCGCTGTGGCCAGTCGGATACTGGCGTCCCGCTGCGGCAGACTGACGATGTCTTCCCTGACAATTATCTGCTCCAGTTCGGCCAGGCGCTGCTGATACGTAGCCAGCACCTTCTCCGCCGGAATCTGTTCATTTTTCAGCGCTGCAATCACAGCCAGCAGGCTCTTGTCCTTCCAGCCTCGCTGCTCTGCGATCTGCAATGCCAGCGCTTTCATTTCACTGCGCAGTAACTGGTAGCTGTACTGCGCTTTGGCGATCAACTCACCAGGGGTGGCATTGACGCCGTAGTTCTTCAACCTGTCGACATAGATATCGACGGGGAGCTGGTTGTTCTGGCGAGCGCGGGGCACAATATTGGCATCAACCCACTGCGCGTAATCATCCAGTTGCTGCTGCAGCAGCGTAAAGTCCTCCTCCCATCCCGCCAGCCCGGAATCGGCAAGCAATTCACGGGTGCCAGTGATAAAAGCTTCCCGTTTTCCCTGATCTGTTTCCAGCTCACCCCGATACGGCCCGACCAGGCCACTTACCGGGAAGCGCTCACTGCTGCGGGCAATGGCCTGACTGGTGATCGACTCATAGCCATCTGCGCTGCCGTTATACTTGCGCAGGCGTTCCAATGCGGCTGGGTAGCGGGACTTCTCATTCCGCGGGTCCAACAGCGACTTGATGCTGTAAAAGACCAGTTCATGAAGATTGTAGTAAGGCAGCAGCAATTTATGCTCAAGTTCAGCGCTGGTGATGGAGTCACTCACTGCGGCAATCAGGATGTCTATATCCTGCGCCACTTGCGTATCCTGCTCTTGAGACCGCAGTTTTTTCAGGTCGGCCAACTGCGCTCGCAAATCTTTCAGGTAGCGCTGGTGGACCTTTTTGCCCAGGTCGGCGACATGCGTATCGAACTGGTTGAGGCCATATCCAGCGGCATCTTCAGGCCAGTAAGCACCTTCCAGTTCCAAAACCTGAAGGCTGATGGCGTCGGACTTTTCAATCCAGTTCGCACTGGCCGAGGCGGTGAAGGAAAGCAGCAGGACGCACAGAATGTTTCTCAGTCGTTGCATTGGAAAACCCCCTTGAATTAGCGGCCGCATCCTAGCAATTATTGCGCCCGAGCGCAGCGCTGTTGCGACGAATCACCATCAGGGCGCGTTAAACCGCCGGGCAACGCAGCAGAACTCAGCTACCCATGCGCTTACTCTGTACTATGCGAAAGCGGTTGGCTACAAAGGCGAGGTCGGCCAGGCAGGCATTGCCGGCCGGATTGAGCCCACTGACGTGATAGTCGGAATAGGCCGCAGCAAAGTTGATCGGCATGCCGATCAGGTTGCAGGCAACGGACGCGCCAGCATTGTTGTAGGCCTGCTCGGCACGGTCGAGAAACGCTTCGTCTCGGGAGTACACATGTGACGTGATAGCGCCGCACTCGCGCGCATTGGTGGTGGCATCGAGCAGGCAGGCCTCAGCTGACTCACTCTTGATGACAAATGAAACCGGCCCGAATATCTCGTCCCGGTAAAGGTCTCGTGAAGCATCGGTAACCTCCAGCATCAGCGGGGAGGCGGTGCGGGCATTGGGGAAGTCCGGATAGTCCAGTGGCGCCGAATCCCGCAACAGGCGGCCGTGCTCCGTAGCAAGCGAACGGTAGCGGTCAACCGTAGAGAGTATCGCCTCGTCCACCAGGGTCCCGCATAGCACCTGCGGGTTGGCAAGATGCCGATCCACAGCCTCCACCAGTGCAGCGGACACCTCGTCGAAACTGGCGTGACCGTCTCCTGCAGCAATGCCCCCGGCGGGTACGTGAATATTCTGCACACTGGTGCACATCTGCGCCGAAGCCTGGCAAAGGGAATGCGCTATCGCGCCGGCCATGGCCGGGAGGTCCTCGCAGGATTCGATGACCACGGAGTTGCAGCCGGCCGTTTCGGTATAGACCAACTTCTCACTACAGTTACGTTCAATCCACTGGCCAAACCTGGGGCTGCCGGTAAAGTCGATAATCGCTGTCTGCGGGTGCTGCAGCAAAGGCATGGTCGCGGGCTCATCTCGGGTGTCTGCCACCATGCTGACCAGGTTGGGGTCGAAGCCCTGCTCCGCCAGCACCTCGCGCGCCACGGTGGTGAGCAGCGCCACCGGAAGAATGGCCGCCGGGTGCGGCTTCAGCACCACCGGGTTACCGGTGGCCAGGCTGGCACACATGGCCGGGTAACCGTTCCACAAGGGGAACGTGGCGCAGCATACGACCACCCCCACGCCACGGGGCATAATGCGGTAACGCTTGTGCAGCCTGGCTGCGCCGCCCTTGCCAAACTGGCGTTCCCAGGTGGCGCTTCCAGGTACGTCCTCCATGGCTTTGCTGGCATAGGCCAGCGCCTCCAGCCCGCGGTCCAGGGCATTGGCGCCGCTACCGGCAAACGCCATGATATAGCTCTGCCCGGAGGTGTGCATGGTGGCATGGGCATTCTCGAAAAGCTGCGCTGCGCAGCGGTCAAGTATTTCCAGGCAAACACCGATGCGCGTCTGCGGTGTTGCGTCACGCCAGCTGGGCATGGCTGCAGAAATAGCGCCGTAGAGTACATCGATATCCATTTGCGGATAGGTGATACCCAGGGGTTCACCCGTATAGGGAGAAATTTCAGCGCCGGTGCGCCCAATCTCTCCCGGCTGCTGCGAGGGGTAGTGCTTACCCAACATGGACTCAAAACGAGCCTTGCCCGCCAGGGGAGGCTCCTGTCCCCAGATCTTACTGCTGGGGCTCTCGGGATAAGCCGTCCAGGAATAGCGTTTGTTGCAGGCATCGATAGCCTTGTCCAGGGTCTCCCGGTGTTTCTGGTAAAGCGCGGACATCAGGACTCTCCGTAAAGGTCTTCGCCACAGGCCCACGCGGCATGGAAGCCATAGGGAACGCGATGCGGCAGCTGCACTCGACATACTGGTCCGTGCTGCACATTCCGGGCATCGAACACCAGGCATTCAGACTTCCAGGTATTGGAATCGGTTACCAGCGTAATCACATAGCCGTCATCTTCGACGCTATTGCGGTCAGCACCGGTCCTGGGTGCATACACCGCCTCCGAACCGAATACGCCGGCGCCATAATCCCATTGCCACGACTGGCCGGTTTCATTGTCATACTTCACCAGACCGGTGAACCGCAGCGTGTGGCCACCCTCGTGCAGCAGCGGGATGCGCTGGTGATAAGCGTAGCGACTTTTAACACCATGGAAGATGGGGTTGGACTTGTTGAATTCAGTGTTTAGCGTATCCAGGTCGCCTTCGCGCACTTCTCCGGTACGCAGGTTGAAGCGCCAGCGATAGTTATTGGCCTCGAGACGCATGTAGGCCAGCATATGCGCCAACTCACCCTCACCGGGCTGCACGTCGGGCATGGGGTTGGTAGAGCGGCAGCCGTCCATCACCACCCACTCGCCTTCCTCCCAACAGTTGGTTACATGCAGGATGTAGCAGGATTCACACTCGAACCAACGCACCTCGTGACTCTGCCCACGGCGCGGAATAATGCCAAAGCGTGTGGGAATATCCTTGTGGAAGGTGAGCACCCGGTGCCGGTGCTGGCGCAACACATCCATGTCATGAAAGAACGGCAGGTCATGCAGAATCGCAAAATTGGTGGTGAAGCCGATATCATGCGGCAGTCGCGGGCCGGGAAGCTCAATGGGCACCTCGTGTACCAGCTTGCCGCCAGCGTCGGCCACACCAAAAGTCAGGTAAGGCAACTCGTCTCCGTAATCGAAAAAAATCAGCTCCCCGGTCTCCCAATCCAGCTTGGCATGCGCTGACATGCGCAGTTGCTCCCGCCCCTGCAGGTGAAAGTGATCGAGCGTATCCAGGGTGAGACTGTCCAGGCGATAGGGGTGCCCCGCGTTATACCAGAGAGCCATCACATCGCCGGCGTACCAGAGGACATCGGTATTGGAGGTATCCTTTATGCCGAACTCGGACACACTGTAATCAAAAGGTCCCATCACACCCGGTGATACGGAAACACCCTCTCTTGCCTCCTGCTCAAACGCCGCCGTGTGCACCCAACGGTTGGTGTAACTGACTTTACCGTTGCGGAAATACACCCCGCGCAGCATGCCGTCACCGTCGAAGGGATGGTAACGGTTCTTCGACTCGAACACAGGATTGGGGCCATTGCGAAAATAGGCGCCTTCCAGATCAGCCGGCAACTCCCCCGTGACCTTGAGGTCGTCGGCGTGTACCTCCTCGGTAGTGGGCGCGTACACCCCATGCAAGTAGGGATTATCGTGTTTATAAATCCACTGGGGTGCGTCGTCGAAATGGGTGACACCGCCAACACAGCGATCCACATTGGGGTATTCCATGAACTTTTCTGCCGAGGTCATACATGCTCCTGAGAACGGACTGATCCGCTATCTCATCACTACTGATCGCTGAAGTATAAACCCGCAGTTCTTTTATGCAAGCATATGGAGGCAATTGCGTTGGCAGCAAAAGTATTGGCAAAGCGCATCGCAGCAGGCTGCTCCATATCTACCGGCGACCTGCTCTAAAGCAGAGTCCGCAGTGAACGAGGCACGGGGACGATTCCCCGTTCACTGAGGGGGACGTGGACGAGTTCTATAGCGGATCGGTTTAACGACTCAACTGTTAGCAGGGCCTTAGAGCCGGCTTGCGTCAGTCCAGCCAGCCCACTGTCGACGCCCCGGCAGCAGTCGCTTCAGTGTGCTCCCCCAGCTGCGGTGGCGCCCGACGATAGGCGACCGGCGTACGCGACAACTTGATAGGATTGCCTACCAGCTGCAGGGCCGGGTTGAGTGGATGCGGCACCTTGACCTGCATGCCGCGTGCCTGGATCTGGGGTTCCTCGAACACCTCGGCGACGGTGTTTATGGGACCGGCCGGAACACCGGCAGACTCCAGCCGTTGCAGCCAGTCCGCCTTGTTGCGCTGCAGCATGCTTGCCTGCAGCAGAGGCACCAGCGTGTCCCGATGCTGGACACGGTGACGGTTACTGTCGAAACGCGGGTCGTCCGCCAGTTCGGGTGATCCAATGGCCTCGCAATAACGGCGGAACTGGGCGTCATTACCCACGGCAACTATCAGGTGCCCATCCTTAACAACAAAACTCTGGTAGGGCACGATATTGGGGTGGGCATTGCCCAGGCGGGTCGGATTCAGGCCACCCACAAGGTAGTTCGTGGCCTGGTTGGCGAGCGTGGCAACAGTAACGTCCAGAAGCGCCAGATCCACATGCTGACCCAGGCCGGAGCGCTCGCGTTCCGCGAGTGCGGCCTGAATACCAATCACGGCATACAGCCCGGTCATGATATCGGTAAGTGCCACGCCCACTTTCTGCGGACCGGCACCAGATTCACCATCGGCAACGCCGGTAACGCTCATCAGGCCACCCATGGCCTGCACCAGGAAATCGTAACCCGGGCGGTCGGCCAACGGGCCGGACTGGCCAAAGCCAGTGATGGAGCAATACACCAGCGCTGGATTCAGCGCAGCCAGGCTGGCGTAATCCAGGCCATAGCGGGCAGCGCCGCCCACCTTGAAATTCTCTATCACCACGTCGCAACCGCGCGCCAGCTCGCGCAGCGCGGCCTGCCCGTCCTGCGTCTTCATGTCTATACAAACGGAGCGCTTGTTGCGGTTTGCACACATGAAGTAAGCCGATTCCTGCGTGGCGGCACCGTCTTCCGCGGCCATATAGGGCGGTCCCCATTGGCGCGTGTCGTCGCCGCCCTGCGGGTTTTCCACCTTGATCACGTCTGCCCCGAGGTCACCCAGCAACTGGCTCGCCCAGGGGCCGGCGAGGATGCGCGACAAGTCCAGCACGCGAATATTTGCCAGCGGCCCCATCAGAAAGCAGGTATGTCTGTCTGGGTGCGACCGAGGATCAGCGCGTGCACGTCATGGGTCCCCTCGTAAGTATTCACCACCTCCAGGTTCACCATATGACGCATGATCGGGTACTCATCAGAGATACCGTTGCCGCCAAGCATATCCCGCGCCATACGGGCGATGTCGAGCGCCTTGCCGCATGAGTTGCGTTTGATCAGGGAAATCAACTCGGGGGCGATTTCTCCGGCGTCCATCAATTGCCCGGCACGCAGGCAGCCCTGCAGCGCAAGTCCGATCTCGGTTTGCATATCGGCCAGCTTCAACTGCACGATTTGCTTGGACGCCAGTGGAACCCCGAACTGCTTGCGGTCCATGGTGTAATCCCTGGCTGCGTGCCAACAGGCCTCTGCCGCGCCGATGGCTCCCCAGGATATACCGTAACGAGCATTGTTCAGGCAACCGAAGGGGCCCTTCAGGCCTTCGACATTCGGCAGCAGGTTTTCCTCCGGCACGAATACCTCGTCCATGACGATCTCGCCGGTCACCGAAGCGCGCAGGGCCAGTTTACCTTCGATCTTGGGCGCGCTGAGGCCGGCCATACCTTTTTCAAGAATGAAACCGCGAATCTTGCCATCGTCGGTTTTCGCCCAGACCACGAATACATCCGCGATAGGACTGTTGGTGATCCACATCTTGGCACCGGACAGGCTGTAACCGCCGTCCACAGTGCGGGCACGGGTGACCATGCTGCCCGGGTCGGAGCCGTGGTCAGGTTCAGTCAGGCCGAAACACCCTATCCACTCGCCGGTTGCGAGTTTGGGCAGATATTGTTCTCGCTGCGCCTCCGTGCCGTAGGCCCAGATGGGATACATCACCAATGAGGACTGCACGCTCATCATGGAGCGATAGCCGGAGTCCACCCGCTCAACCTCGCGAGCGATCAGGCCGTAGGAAATATAGTCCACGCCCGGGCAGCCATAGCCGTCGATAGTAGAGCCGAGCAGGCCCAACTCGCCCATCTCGCGAAACAGGGCGGGATCAGTCTCCTCACGGCGATAGGCCTCGCGCACACGCGGCTGCAACTTGTCCTGGGCATACTGTCGCGCACTTTGCTGCACCATGCGTTGCTCATCGCTGAGCTGACGGTCGAGCAGGAAAGGGTCCTGCCAATTCAGTTTTTGCCACTTCTTCGCTGTCATGAGGCCGGTCCACCATATTGTGATTCGTCCGGCCAAAGTAGCAAAAACGTGTCTATTTATAAAATATATGTAATATATAATTAATATATCTATTATATATGCTTCGGCCGGACGCACTATGCGCGCCAGCCGTCATTCACCTGGGGAGATCGGCCATGGACCTGCGCAAACTCGAGATCTTTTCCGCAGTGGCGCGTTGCGAAAGCTTCAGCGTGGCCGCAGAGCAGCTGCCCATGGCGCAGCCGGCAGTCAGTATCGCGATTCGCAAACTGGAGGGTGAGCTCGGCCTCACCCTGTTCGACCGCAGTGGCAGGCGTGTACAACTCACTGCGGAGGGCAGCCAGCTGCTGCTGCGAGCACAGGAGATCCTGCATAAAGTGGCAGACTTTCGGCAGTCTGCGGGATCGATGAATGAATTGCTTGAGGGCGAGCTTGGCATCGCCTGCCCTTCAATGCTGGCAACGTACTTCCTGCCAGACCTGCTAAGTGGCTTTCTGGGCGAATATCCCGGCCTTACGGCTTCGGTAACACAGGCGGGCACGCGCAAGATCGAGGACATGTTGCTGCGGGACGAGATTGAACTGGGAGTCACCTCTGCTACCGCCCGGGCGCAGGACCTGGAGCGCGTACCGCTGGTCGACGAGCAGATGGTCGTTTGCGTAGCCGAGGCGCACCGCTGGTCCCGGCGGCGCTACCTGACCATTGCGGATCTGCACCAGACTCCAATGGTGGTCTATGAGAGTGGCTACTTCATACGCGAGCAACTTGATGCCCTCTGTCGTGAAGAGCAGGTACAGCCAGACCTGCGCATGCAGAGTAACTTCCTGCCATTGCTGGTACGCATGGTTAAACAGGGCCTGGGCGTCACCGTAGGCCTGCGCACCATGGCCGAACAGGAGACGGGCCTGCGCGGTATTCCACTGTCCCCCAAAGTACCCGTGACCATGGCCTTGGCCAAGCGCCGCGGCCGCAGCATTTCACGCGCCAACCAGGCGTTCCTGGACTGGGTGACCGAGACGGAGGGCCGCTAGAATCCGCTCAGGCCTGGCGACAGAACCTCGCTATACTGGCGGCGGTCTCCCTACTGATATCCGGGCAGGCTATGACAAAGACATCGCTGCCGTGGATTGTCCCCATCAGCTGCACACACCTGGCAGAGACACCCGAGCGCATCAGTAGCCGGTAGAATTCAATCCCCTCGTCGCGCAGGGGATCACACTCGTTGACGCTGATGACGGTGGGCGGCAGGCCGCGTACATCATCCTCTGTTGCAAACGCGGGCCAAGCCAGCGGATTTCCCTTTTCGAACTCCTCTATCCCATAGGCCATGGCGCCAGTGTTATTGTGCAGGTCCAGTAGCAGGCCGTTGTTTTCAACAGAGGAAGGATACTTGTCCTGCGGCCAGCTACCGGCGATGTAGGGGCAGAGTGCATAAAGCCCCTTCACCAGGCCTGTCTCGCCCTCACGCAGCAGGCGCATGCCCGTCGCCAGTGTGAGGTTGCCACCGCCACTCTCTCCGGCAATGACGATGTGCCCCGGATCAATACCGAGCTCTGCGGCGTTATCCACCAACCACTTCACACCCGACACACAGTCATTGAGCCCCGCAGGATAGGGTGCTACCTCCGGCGCACTGGATGGGTGAACACAGTTGCGGAAATCGACCATGGCCACCGCCACGCCCTGGTTGGCAATCAGCTTCCCCCAGGCGCGATAAATACCGTAGAAGCAGGACATGGATTGCATGCCGCCACCGTGTATATAGTAGACACAGGGCAGTGCCTCACTGGATTCAGGGCGTATGAATTGCACCTTGATGGTATTGCCGTCGGGTTCAGAGACAAACTCACGCTCGCTGATGTCCAGCCCCTCAGACGTTGCCACCTGGTCGTTGTCCACCATCTCAAACAGGGCTCTGGTTTTTTCAATCGTCTCCAGGGCCTCGGGCCTGTTAGCTCTTGCCAGGTACTCTTCCCTGGAAGACACATCAGCCTGGGGGCGAGGCGGCACCGCACCCATGATTTTTTTGATTCGCGGGTCGATGCGTGGATCCTGTTCAAGTTTCGACATTTCTGTGTCCAGTGAGTGAGTGAAAGCCGCAAAGACTAACAATGATCAGCGCTTACTACAAAGCCAAGTGTCGCGGATTCAGGCAAAGCCGTCAGAGGCATTAAAAACCAGCGGCAATCGCGCTATGATGGCCAGCCAGTCAGCCAGGCGCACCAGAATGCCCGCACTAGAAACGTTCAGCCGTCACGTTGCCCGCTTGATAGCTGGCACAGGCAAAGAGGGCTTTGCTGAAAGTCTCGTAGGCATGCTCAGAGACCTGGTGCCCGTGGATGATGCCAGTATCATTTTCTATTCCGAGACACAGCTGCCGCTGGTGGAGTACTTTGAGGAGAAGGAGGAGGTCGGCGGTTCGACACTGGACGTTTTCGTCAAAGGCGCGTTCGTGCTGGACCCTTATTACCTCGCCGCTACCCGTGATCGGCAATTCGGTGTATTTCGGCTGCGCGACCTGTCCCCCTCGGGCTTCAAGGACAGCGAGTACTACAAGACCTGGTACCGCAATTGCGGCTATCAGGATGAATGCGGCTTTATCATC
Organism: Gammaproteobacteria bacterium; assembly: GCA_030431585.1. GTDB lineage: Bacteria > Pseudomonadota > Gammaproteobacteria > Pseudomonadales > Halieaceae > Halioglobus. Next base: position 14,265 of record JAUIIQ010000025.1, read on the forward strand.
CCCACATCCGGGGAGAGCTTCGTCAATATTGCTCTGGGAAAAACCGCGGCCAGGGCCACGTTCAGCAAGCGCGAACGCCAGGTACTGGAGAACATTTATCCTACGGTGGAAGCCCTGTGCCAACAGCACTGGACACAGTCCACCAACAAGGACGGCGGCATCAACCTGCGCGCCCAGCTGCACAATGCGTTGGCGTCCTTTGGCTCGAGCCTGCTCACCGAAAGAGAAACCCAGGTGATCAACCTGGTGCTGCATGGCCACAGCACCAAAACTGTGGCCGACAAGCTCTCCATTTCCATGGAAACAGTGAAACTGCACCGCAAACACGCCTATGCCAAACTGGAAGTCTCGTCGCAGGCAGAGCTGTTCTACTTGTTTCTGGACTCATTGATGAGCGCCCAGGGCTATGAAGGTGGCGACACCCTGGTAGCTTATATGCAACCGCCCCCGAAGAAACCGAGCCCACAGTTATGACGCTCAACATCTCCTCCGAAGCGGCACAGGAAATCCAGGCGCTGCTGCAGAAGGGCTTCAGTGCGCTGTCTCGCGGGGACTTCAGCACCACCGGCGACTGCTGCCAGCAAATACTGGAGCGCCAGCCAGAACTGCCCCAGGGGCATTTTCTGGTGGGGTTACTGGGCCTGGAAAGCAAAGACAGGAAGACCGCTTTCAACGCCTTCCAGTCCACCGTCAGGCTGGATCCGGATCACGCCGCTGCCTGGGCGCAACTGGCCAGGCTGTACATGGCGGAAGGACAGGTCAATCGTGCTGATGCCGCGCTGCGCGAGACGCTGCGTATCAAACCATCGGACCCAATGGTCCTGGACTTGATAGGCACCACCCTCACCCAGATGGGCGAACACGGTGCTGCCCAGGCTTTCTTCGATCGCGCCTGCGGCGGCCGACAGAACTTTCCACCCTTTATGCAAAACCTGGCCAACAACCTTGTCTATCACGGCGACACCGAGGGCGCCGACCGCATTTTCCGCGACATCATCCGCCTGCAGCCCGACAGCCCGCAGGCCCACTGGGCGTTGTCCACGTCCACGCAGGCGAAGGACTCCCGGCATATCGATGAGATGCAGCAGTGCGTGGCGAGACGCGGTGATGACCCGCGGGCCAACGCGTTTTACTACTATGCCATTGGCAAGGAATATGAGGACCTGCAGCAATGGCCGCAGGCATTTGAAGCCTTCGCCGCCGGTGCCCGGGCGAGGCGCTCTACTGTTGAATTCGACGAGGCGGCGGAGATCGAGATGTTCGATTTCCTGGAACAACGTTATACACCCCAATGGCTGGCCGAGGGCCCCTCAGGCAACCCGGACACTTCGCCCATTTTCGTTCTCGGACAACCCAGGACCGGCACCACGCTGGTCGAGCGCATAATAACCAGCCATTCGCAGGTTCACTCGGCCGGGGAGCTACAGCAATTTGCACTGGGCCTGCGCCGCCTTGCCGACTATCGCAACCCCAAACGCTTTACCGCAGAACTGTTTGCGGCTGCCGCAGACCTGGACCCGGTCAAGATCGGTAACCTCTACCTGCAGACCAGCCAGAAGATGCGCGGTGACACAGCCCGCTTCGTCGACAAACTGCCGCAGAACTACCTGATGATTCCGCTGATTCTCAAAGCGCTGCCTAATGCGAAGATCGTACACCTGGTGCGCGATCCCATGGACGCCTGCTTTGCGAGCTTCAAGCAATTGTTTGCCGACGCCTACCTGCATTCCTACCAGCAGGAGGAAATGGCGCGTCACCACGCGCGCTACCACCATTTGATGAAGGTCTGGCGGGAGCGCTTCCCGGGACGCTTTTTCGACATCAGCTATGAAGCAACCGCAAGCGACCTGGAACCCAATGCCCGCGCCCTGATTGAGTTTCTGGATCTACCCTGGGAACCGGCCTGCCTTGACTTCCACCAACAGGATGCGGCAGTGACCACCGCCAGCGCAGTGCAGGTAAGAGAGCCCGCCCATACCCGCTCCATAGGCCGCTGGCGGCGCTATGAAACCCAGCTGCAGCCCATGCTGGAGGCGCTACAGAAGGCTGGTATTTCTGCGAAATAATCCACGTTTCGCCCGCCTACCCGATAGGGTTATATTATTGGCTGATCACATTGGCTAGTTTAAGCAAACAATACTGACAAGCGCGGAACAGACAGCATTCACGCTGCACAGCGCAGGCAACGCCCGGAAGCTAACTCATCGCAACGCTATCAAATGGGGATACCATGACTCGCAACTCCTTGAATTCACCGCGTATCACGGCGGCACTGGCCGGTAAGAGCGGAATGGCCATGGCCGTATCGGCCGCCGTTCTTGCCTCTGCCGTGAGCACACCCGTCTTCTCCCAGAGCCTGGAAGAAGTCATCGTCACCGCCACCAAGCGCAGCGAGTCTGTGCAGGACGTGCCGCTGGCGATCACCGCCCTGTCTGGCGACTTCATGGAAGACGTCAACCTGACCGACGTCAAGGACCTGGTGACCTTTACCCCCGGCGTAACCGGTAACAGCCAGGACAGCTTCATCGATGCCATCAGCATACGCGGCATTCGCACCCAGGACTTCGGCGTGGGCCTGGACCCCTCCTCGGCGTTCTTCAAAAATGACCTGTACGAAGGCCGCAACGGCTCCGCCGTAACCAGCCTTTACGACCTGGATCGGGCGGAAGTCCTGCGTGGCCCACAGGGTTTCCTGTTCGGCCGTAACTCCATTGGCGGCGCCTTCAGCGTGCACACGCGCCGTGCAGAAATCGACAGCTCGGACGGTTTTGTCAATCTCGATATTGGCGAACGTGACCACCTGGTGGTTGATGGCGCTGTGAACATTCCTGTGAGCGACACCTTCGCCATGCGTCTGGCCGGTATGGTTTCCAAAGAAGACGGTTTTGTAAAAAACAACTTCCCCTCAGACGACCTGATCGAACGCGACAACTGGGCGCTGCGCTGGTCCACTACCTATGAAAGCGGCAACCTCAGCGTCTACACAATGGCTGAATACGAGGAACGCGAGCAATCCGGCTCGGTGTATCGTGCGGTGACCGAAGGTGACGTGTGGGAGACCCTGGAAGCCGCATTGGGGCCCATTCCCGTGCGCGGCTCTGATGAAGAAGTTGATGTGGACCGTTCTGGCGGCGACAACGACGATTCCGACATCCTCACCCTGGGACTGCGCGTGGACTACGAGTTTGACTTCGCCACCCTTACCTCGAACACCGGCTACAAGGACCACGACTACTATTACAACGAGGATTACGATGGCACGCCGCTGAACCTGGAAACCTACCGCCAGGACCAGGAGGGCGACTACTTCCAGCAGGAACTGCGCCTCACCTCAAATTCGGAAGGCCCCCTGTCCTGGTACGCGGGTGTGTCCTACTACAAGGAAGACCTGGAAACCTCCTACCGCTTCGCCGGTGAGGAGGACCTGTTCTGCCAGTATTACGGGTACTACTACAATAGCGGTATGACCTTCTCCGGCTGTGGTGACCTCTACGCCTATTACGGCAGTGAATTCACCCCCAGCGCCAACGGCTTGCTGGAGGAAACCGCCACCATTAACGGTAAGTACGAGGGATGGGGCGCCTACCTCAACCTGGCCTACTACATCACTGAAAACGTACAGATCGAGGGTGGTCTGCGCTGGACCGACGACGAAAAAGAATTCACCACCATGGTACCCACGCCGGAGAGCGAACTGGGTGCCTACTGGGCGTTTGGCTTCTCCACCGCAGAGCCACTCACAGCGAAAGAGTCCTGGGACGATGTCACGCCACGCGTTATCGTTAAATGGACTCCAACTGAAACCGCATTGCTGTTCGCAAGCTATACAGCAGGCTACAAATCAGGCGGTTTCGGCACCTTCTCCCTGGCAGACAACCCGGCCGGTGAAATCGCTGTAGGCTTCCCCGAACCCATCACCCGTGCGGATGGATTCCTGCCTGACCCGGTTGACCCGGAGGAAGTCGATTCCTACGAAATTGGCTACAAGGACACCTTCCTCGACGGCAACATGAACTTCGACATCGTCGCCTTCTACTACGACTACACCGATTTCCAGGTCACGGTGGGCACCGAATCCGGCGCCACGCTGATCGAGAACGCCGGTGAGGTTGAAGCCTATGGCGTGGAGAGCTCCCTGACCGCGGGAATCGGCGAGTACCTGACTGCCTACGTTACCGTAGGCTACTTCGATTCAGAGGCCAATGACCTGGCGGATGTATGTGGCAAGGAAGACCCACTTGGCTGTGAAGGCACACACCTGTTCTGGGCACCGGAATGGTCCGGCTCGTTTGTGCTGCACGGCGCCTATCCCATGGAAACCGGTGCCGTTACCGGCGCCTTTGAGCTGACCTGGGAATCCGAGCGCGGCGGCGGCTGGGAAGAACTGGACGAGACGATGATCGACTCCTACCAGGAAATGGCGCTGCGTGTGGGCTGGCGATCAGACAACAACTGGTTCGTGGAAGCCTATGTGGAGAACCTCACCGACGAGTTCACCTGGGACGGCATGAACAACCTCGGCGGCAAGGAACCGCATGCCTTCTTCGGCCCGCGTCGGCCGCGTACGGTCGGCGTGCGCACAGGGCTGGCCTGGGACTAACGGCAACCCCGGTTCAACAAGACAGAGGCGCCCCGCGGGGCGCCTTTTTTATGGCTCTTCGCAGATTAGCGTGGAATGACCTATTCAAACAATGAGGCGTTCAAACTAAGCGGAGGCCACTGTGATCGTGGTATACCCCCGAAAGGGAGTCAAAGCGGGTTCGACCGCTCGGGGGTATACCACGATTGCAGTGGCCGCTCAGCTGGAAATTGTCTATCCACCAAGCAACCCCGCTAATCTGCGAAGAGCCCTTTTATGGGCTGGTAGTTTCTGCTGCGATCCGGATGACTTAAAACGTCTGCGTAGCGCTAGAGACAGGCGTCATACTCCAACAGGGTGATCTGCCGGTCAAATTCGTCCAGCTCCTGTTGCTTGAGAATGGTGAACACCTGCTGGAATGCCTCCCCCAGGTAATGGCGAATGTGGGCTGACTGCTCAAAGCGCGCCAGCGCCTGCGGCCAGTAACGCGGCAGTGAAGGCGGCACCTGGTCATAGGCATTGCCCTCCAGCGGTGGGGGCGGCTGCATATCGCTCTCGATTCCGGCCAGCATACCGGCGAGAAGACCAGCGATCACCAGGTAGGGGTTGGCATCGGCGCCGGCCACACGGTGTTCAAGACGGGTGGCCGCCGGCGCATCTGCCGGCACGCGCACCGACACCGTGCGATTCTCGTATCCCCAGGTTGGCGCCAGCGGCGCGTGGGTACCGCGCTGGAAGCGGCGATAGGAATTCTGGTTGGGCGCGAACAACAACATGCTCTCTTCCATCGTTGCCAGACAGCCAGCTACTGCATGGCGCAGCAAATCCGTGCCCTCGCCGCTACCGCTATCAAACGCGTTGCGACCCGTCTCGTCCAGCACACTGCAGTGCACGTGCATACCATTCCCCGCAATATCCGCAAACGGCTTGGCCATAAAGGTCGCGAGGTAGCCATGCTGTTTCGCCACACCCTTGATTGCGCGCTGCAGCATCACCGCCTGATCCGCTGCCAGCAGTGCGTCGGCGGTATGATAAAGGTTGATCTCGTACTGTGAGGGAGCAGACTCCTTGACCAGAGTGTCCACCGGCAAGCCCTGAATGTCACAGGCATCCCGAATCGCGTGCATCAATTCGGCCTGCTCAGCCATAATATCGATGCCGTAAGTCTGACCGGACGCCAGGCGGCCATCCACCCTGTCGCCCTGGGTATGCTGCGGGCGCCCGTTCGCATCCATCTCCGCGCGCAGTAAATGGAACTCCATTTCGGTCGCCATCACCGGCGTGAGCCCCAGCTGGGCGAAGCGTGCCATCAACTGACTGATGATGGACCTGGGGTCATAGGCGCAGGGCGTACCGTCCACATCGGCCATGGACATCAGCACCTGCCCTCCCGGGCGCGAGGCCCAGGGCGTGGGCACCAACGTGCGCATGTCCGGCCTGCAATAGCCGTCGCCATCGCCGGTCTGGAAAACCCATTCCTCACCGTCGCGACCCCAGACGTCAAAGGCCAGCGTAGAAAGTGGCATTTTCAGGCCGCCTGCCATCACTTTGTAGATTTTGTCGCGTGTCACCCACTTGCCGCGCAGGCCACCACAGAGATCCTTGAGCATGACTTCGAATATTTCGATCTGCGGATGCTCGGCAAGAAAGGCGTCCAGTTGCTTGTCGATGTCGGGCATATTCCGGGGTCCTGGGAGAGCGGCTTACAAACACCACTTTTGGGTTAATTTATTGTCTGCATGACTATGCCACACTATTTAACAATGTTGCGCAAACCCCGGCCATACCTCTTCAGGGTATCAGTACCGGGGCCTTCCTGCGCTCCATCCCGGAGGCAAGCCAATGAACATGCAAGCGAACAGCGGCAACCTGAAGCAGCTGGACAAATCTCACCATCTTCACCCGTTTACGGATTTTAAGGACTACGCCCAACACGGCGGACGTGTCTTTTCCCGCGCCGAACATATTTACATCTACGACAGCAACGGCCACAGAATGCTGGACGGCATGTCCGGACTCTGGTGCTGCAACCTCGGCTACAGTCAACAGTCCATCATTGACGCAGTCACCGAGCAGATGCAGCAGCTCCCCTACTACAACAATTTCTTCCAGTGCTCCAATCAACCAGCCATTGAGCTTGCCAAGGCGCTGGTGGAAGTGACGGAAGACCGCTTTAACCATGTTTTCTTCACCAACTCCGGATCCGAGGCGAATGACACCAACCTGCGCCTGGTGACCCGCTACTACCAGTTGCAGGGACGACCGGAGAAAAAGCTGATTATCAGCCGCAAAAACGCTTACCACGGCTCCACCATCGCCGCGGCATCACTGGGCGGCATGAGCGGCATGCACGAACAGATCAACGGCCTGGATTACGTACACCACATCGAGCAGCCGCACTGGTTCGAAGTGGGCCCGGATGAAGACCCCGACGTATTCGGCGTGCGCGTGGCCCGACAGCTGGAGGAAAAGATTGATGAGCTGGGTGAAAGCAATGTTGCCGCTTTCATCGCCGAGCCGGTGCAGGGCGCAGGCGGCGTTATCATTCCACCCGATTCATACTGGCCGGAGATACAACGCATCTGCGATCAGCGAGACATCCTGCTGATAGCCGATGAGGTAATTTGCGGCTTCGGTCGCACCGGGAAATGGTTTGGCTCCGAAACCTATGGCATCAAACCGGACCTGATGACATTTGCCAAAGCCGTAACCAATGGCTACCAGCCTCTCGGCGGGGTGATGGTCAGCGACAAGATTGCCGATGTGTTGCTGGCCCACGGTGGCGAGTTCACGCACGGTTTGACCTACTCAGGTCACCCGGCGGCCACCGCTGCCGGGCTGGCCACGCTGAAAATTTTGCAGGAGGGCAACATCATTGCCGACGCCGCTACCAATGTCGCGCCCCATTTCCAGGCGCGCCTGCGAGAGTTTGAGTCACACCCCATCGTGGGCCAGGTGCGTGGCAGGGGAATGTTTGCAGCGCTAGAGCTGGTAAGCGACAAGTCCTCACGCGAAAAGCTGGCGCCGGAATCTGCAGGTGCGGTATTCTGCCGCAACACCGCCAATGACATTGGCCTGATGGTGCGCCAGACCGGCAACGCGATGATCATGGCGCCACCACTGATCTGCGACACCGGCGAAATTGACGCGCTGGTCGATATGCTGGGGCAGGCGCTGGACAAGACGGCGAAGCACTACGGCATTTAAATGACGCATCACCAAACCCGGCGCCGCCGGGTTTTTTATGTTGAACGATTTTGCCCGGATTGCGGCAGGATCAGGTCCGGAAGCTGTCTATGAGCACTGTAAGCACGGGTATCGAGCACAAGAAAACGCTGAAATTACGCGACATGGTGCTGTTTACCGTGTCCGCCATCCTGTTGGCTGACACGCTCACGGCGGCAGCATCCATCGGCGCGTCCAGCATCTCCTGGTGGATCATTCTCGGCGTGTTGTTCTTCGTGCCCTTTGCCATGATCTGCGCCGAGATGGGTTGCGCCTACCCGGAGCAGGGCGGCATTTACGCGTGGATACGTGATGGCTTCGGTGGGCGCTGGGCATCACGGGCAACCTGGTGCTACTGGGTTAACACGGCTGTATGGATTCCAGCTATCTACATCCTCTTTGCCGGCGTGTTCAAGCAAATGTTCTTCCCTGAGCTGTCCATGGGCGCCCAGATCGCCATCGGTATCGGCCTGACCTGGGTGGCCGTGGCCGTCAACGTGGTCACCCTGGACGTGGGCAAATGGGTCCCCAATATAGGCGCCATTCTGAAGGTGGCGATATTCATCGCCATCATCGTCGGCGCCATCGTCCACGTGTCACATGCCGGTATGGCCAATCCACTCACCATGGCGACACTGACGCCCGACTGGAGCGGCAGCGCACAGTACATTCCCGCCATTATTTACGGCATGCTGGGCTTCGAACTGGTGAGCGCAGGCAGCGAAGAAATGAAGGATCCGGCGCGCGACGTGCCGCGCGCGATCTTCATCTCCGGCGTGGTCATCATACTTCTCTACACGCTTGGCACCATGGCGGTGCTGGCGGCGATTCCCGCTGGCGACATCAATCTGGTGGAGGGCCTGGTAGATACCCTCTCCCTGTTCTTCGGTGAAAGCACCGCCGGCAAGCTGCTGGTGCTGGTGCTGGGCCTGGGCGCCCTGTTTACCTTTTTCTCCAACGGCGTGACCTGGGCACTGGGCTGCAATCGCGCCGCTGCAGAGGCCGCGGTGGAAGGCGAGTTGCCAAAGATATTCGCGCTGGAAGACAAAAAACGCGGTACACCCGTCGGCGCTGCCGTCCTGATGGGGATGGTCAGCACGCTTTGCCTGCTGTTATACGGACTGATGTCAGGTTCCAACGAGGACCTGTTCTGGTCACTGTTTGCATTCAGCGCGGTGATTTTCCTGCTGCCCTACCAGGGCATGCTGCTGACCTTCCTGAAGCTGCGGCGCGTGGACGCTGACCACCATCGACCCTACCGGGTGCCCGGCGGCGCCATGGCTGCACGAGTGGCCGCGGGCTTATGTATGACCATCCTGGCCCTGTCTATTTTCCTCTTTCTCTACACGCCGGGCTCCGGTTTCGAGTGGGCCGTGGTCGGTGGTGTGGTGATAACATTGATTATCGGCGAGATCGTCATTCGCTTTGCCGAGAATCACCGCAGGGCACGCTGACAACTGCGTGCCTGTCGCGCTTGCTGGTAAAAACAAGCGTTGGCGTGGTGTAAACCGGGAGAAAATGATCGGAAAGTGGCCAGCGTGGCGTATCATCTAGTATACGACCTGAAAGCGGCCCAACCGGGCATATGTCAAGGATGATAACACCGCTCTCAGGCATCATAATTCACCCTACTGCACCCAGACGACTCGAGACGATGCTCAGGTTACTGCTTACACTGCTTTTTTTCGCACTCACGCCCTGCACCCTCGCCCTGGGTGAGGCCGCCCCGGTTTCCGTAGAGGTCGCAACACAAACCGATGTAGAGGAAGTGATCCAGCTCAGTGGCACTGTTACTGCCCAGCGCAGTGCCAGACTATCCGTGGCAACGGCTGGACTGGTAACCGCCCTGCACGTGGACGATGGCAGCCAGGTGCAGGAGGGCCAGTTGCTGCTGGAACTGGACGCCGAACTGGCCGGGCACCAGTACGACGCAGCGCGCGCCGCTGAATCCCAGGCCAGGCGAGCTCTGGCTGATGCCCGGCGGCGACTGGAAGAGGCGCGCAGCCTGGCGCCGAAACAGAGCATCGCCGAGACTGTGGTAAAAGACCTGGCTGCCGAGGTAGCTGAAGATGAAGCGGCACTGCAGCGAGCTGTCGCCGAGGTGGGCTATCGCAAGGGCATCCGCGACAGACATCATTTACAGGCACCCTTCGCCGGCGTTATCAGCGACCGCGCCGTAGAGCTGGGAGAGTGGGTCACCCCGGGGCAGGCCGTGCTGGCACTGGTCTCCTCAGCGCAGCTGCGGCTCGATCTGCAAGTGCCGGAGGACTACATCGGGCGCATCGATGCCGGCACCCGGGTCAGCTTTTACCTGGGTGCTGCGCGAGACACGATGCACGCGGGCAACGTGCTTACCCTGGTACCCGTAACCGACCCGACCGTGCGCACCTTTCTGCTGCGGGTAGAGCCTGCAAGGCCTGTGCCGGGCATGCTACCTGGCATGTCGGCGCGCGCCGAATTACGCCTGGCGACCGGACAGCGCAACATCAGCGTGCCTCGCGATGCGGTCATGCACTATCCAGATGGCCGGGTGGTGGTATGGGTGGTAGAAGAAAAGGACGGCGTGGCCACGGCAGCAGAGCGCCTGGTGACGCCGGGGTTCCGCTTCGGCGGGCGAGTGGAGATTCGCAGCGGTCTTGGCAGCGGCGATCGCGTGGTCATCAAGGGCAATGAGTCCCTGCGCAACGGCCAGGCCGTCACCGTGTACGCCACCTCCGGAGGCTGATGCCGTGTTCGAGAAAATCGTCAACAACGGCACGCTCGTTACCGTAAGTGTACTGATTATCGCGGTGCTGGGTATTCTCGCGGCCACCCGCATACCTGTGCAGATGATTCCGGACCTCGACGTGCGCACCATCACCGTGCGCACAGTCTGGCCCGGGGCGACGCCACAGGACGTGGAGAAAGAGATTCTGATCGAGCAGGAAGACTACCTGCGCAACCTGCCGAACCTGAGCCGCATCACCGCCACCGCCGATACTGGTTCGGCACGCATCGAACTGGAATTTCCGCTGGGTACGGACACCACCGAGATGATGATCCGGGTGAACAACGCCCTCAACCAGGTGCCCTCCTACCCTGAGAACGTTGACGAACCCCAGATCTTTGCCAGCTCATTCTCCAGTAACTCGTTCATGTTCTTCACCGTCACTCCGTTGCCGGGCAATCCACGGCAGCTGGACATGGACCTGATGCGCGATTTCCTGGAAGACAACGTAAAACCACGCATGGCCGGCGTACCCGGCGTGTCCGAGATCGACATCTGGGCCGGCTCCGAACGGCAGATACAGATTCTGGTGGACCCGGCGCGACTGGCGCAGCGCGGGCTCAGCCTGATGGATGTGCGCAGCGCGATACGTGAACGCAACCGCGACCGCTCCGGCGGCGACCTGGAGTCCGGAAAACGCCAGTACCTGCTGCGCACCATCGGCAGGTTCGAAAGCCTGGATGAACTGCGCTCACTCATTCTCAGCCGTCGCGGCGACACCGTGATACGCCTGTCCGATGTGGCGCAGGTACAAATGGACCACTTTGAGAAACGCGGCACATCCAGCTTCAATGGCTCTCCCGGCCTGATGCTGGGGGTACGCCGTGAATCCGGGTCCAACGTTATCGACATCAAGCGGCAGATGCTTGTCGAAGTGGCCCTGTTGCGAGAGCAGGTGGTAGAACCGGCGGGTCTGCAAATCACCGCTATAGCCGATGACGTTGTCTACGTTGAAGACTCCATTCGCACGGTGTGGCAGAACTTGCTGCTGGGAGCACTGTTCGCCACAGCGATCATGTACCTCTTCCTGCGCTCCAGCCGGGCCACAGTGGCCGGCGTTATCGGTATTCCCTTGTGTGTTATCGTCGCATTCCTGGGCCTGTTGCTGGCTGGACGCACCATCAACGTGATATCCCTGGCCGGCATCGCCTTTGCGCTGGGCATGACACTGGACAACAGTATCGTGGTGCTGGAGAGCATAGCGCTTGAACGGCGCCGGGGCGCGACACGAATGGCCGCGGCCGTCGAAGGTGTGCGCAGGGTATGGCCGGCGGTATTCGCCTCTACCATGACTACCATACTGGTATTCCTGCCCGTGGCGTTTATCGAGCAGGAAGCAGGGCAACTTTACTCAGATGTCGCCATTGCCATCTCCGCCGCGATTCTCGCCTCGATGCTGGTGGCCATCACCGTGCTGCCCGCCGCAGCAGCGCGACTGGAACTGGGCAGGACGACAGCCAAAGACAATACGACCGAGCCCACCGACAGCGGACTGCGAGCACGCACGCTGGCGGGTGTTGAATGGCTGCTGCAAACTTCTCGTCGCCGGATCATCACCGTGCTGTCAGCTGCCGTGACCAGCTGCGCGATTATCTGGCTGTTGACGCCACCGGCGGAATACCTGCCTGAGGGTGAAGAGCCCAAGGTCTTCGCCAGCATGAGCGCCCCACCCGGCTACAACCTGGCCACCATGTCCGAGATAGGTGCCGAAGTGGAAGCACATTTGCTGCAGCACCTGAGGGCAGACCCGGAACGCTTTCA
>JAUIIQ010000235.1 GCA_030431585.1 Gammaproteobacteria bacterium
TACCACGCATGAAAATGCTGCGGCTGCTCTGAAGAGGGGGCACACCCGTCCTGCTGCAATAAACGAGGGATCTCGTTGCGGGCTAGTCAAACCCCAGTGAGTAATGTTTACCCAGCTCTTCCCTCGCGGCTTTGTGGTCGATTTTTTTTCCCCAGCAAAGAATGGTATAGCCTTGCTCCCGCAGTTGCGGCAGCGGCGTAAGGTCACCCTTGAATTCCCCTTTTCGGTAACCTCGGGCTACCTCAGGACTCAGTTTCCGCTGATGCCAGTGCCATAGCAGATAAGTCGGCTCAAAGAGTAGCCGGCTTCGCTGCCAGTTCGCCGGTATGGAGTCGAGGGTGTCTCTGTCTACTAACCGCGGGATGTGAAGAACCGGATTGGGTGCCTGTATACCCTGGCATTGGAAGAAACTGAGTGTATCCCACAGCCAGCCCTCCCAGTTTGAAAGTACCTTACCGGGCCGCTCCGCTTCCGCCTTTCTTACCAGGGGCAGGGAGAATTCCTTTACCGGGTCCCCGACCGGCCGAAGCAGCAGCATGTCATCATGCCACCATATCCATTGACTGTAGTGACGTGACAGGACTGCTTGATGCTCCCATAATCGGAGCACCTTATTGGCGCCGTCCGGGTAGGACCAATCTGTGACGGGGTGTATCTGGTTGCGGATCAGCCACGCTTTCGGGGGAAGCTCATTCCTCTGGGTGACCAGGCTTATTGGCCAGTCCCCCAGATGATGACGGATAGCTGCTACCACCACCGGCAGGTAGTCGTTGGCTTTTGGTTGATAACTGATGGCAATCGGTGGCCGATTCATATAATCACTGGCTGACGCGACTCGATGACAACTGACTCTGTCACGCAGGCGCTCCGTTTTCAATACTCTCTGGGTACGAAACTATGAAACCAGATTTACCCGCAGAGCTGGAGAGTGCCAGCAGAGCTGTCATTAGCGCAGGGGACCAGGTGTTTAGACAGGGTGACGCCTGTCATAACTATTACATTGCCCTGAAAGGTTGCATCAAGGTGTTTGCCCGATCCGCACGCGGAAAAGAAATAGTGCTCTATCGAGTAGAGCCGGGTGATATCTGTGTGTTGACGACATCATGCATGCTTTCCGGTACGCCGTATCCAGCGGATGGCGTGGCCGAAGCGGACACCGTAGCCGTGGTATTGCCCAAGCGTGATTTTGACCGACTCATGCGCGAATCAGAGGAGTTCAGATCCTTTGTGTTGACCAGTTTCGGTAGCCGGCTTTCCAGCCTGATTACTCTGGTAGAGCAGGTTGCCCTGGAAAGCGTGGAGGCCCGTCTAGCCAATCTCCTGTTGACGAAAACCAGTGATCAGGAGAATGTTGTCAGGGCCACGCATGAGGCTATTGCGAGTGAGATAGGTTCGGCTCGCGAAGTGGTCAGCAGGCAGCTCAAGAACTTTGCTTCAGCGGGGCTGGTAGATTTAACCCGTGGAAGCATTGTTGTGCTTGATCGATACGGCCTGGATGCCTTGAGGGTCAAATAGTGTTGTTGTCGCTTTGTGATTTTATCACTGAAGAGGCAGGGCGGTGCCTGCCACTATCCAGTCATGGTTGATGCCGGACAGGAGATGGCGATGAAAAATGAAGGTGTACTGGATCGAGTAATCAGGGTTGTGGTGGGTTTGGCCTTGCTGAGTTTGCTGGTAGTCGGGCCCAAAACCCTCTGGGGGTTGGTGGGATTGGTGCCACTGATCACTGGCCTGGTGGGCTTCTGCCCCATTTACAAGGTGTTTGGGCTGAGCACTTGCCCGCTCAAAGACTGAGTACCCGTTTGCAACATCCGTCAGCGGTGTTGCAGACGGTTCAACAAGCTTTTCCATCGGGTTCTTTGACGCAATCCTCTATTGTGCAGGATGATATCTAGCCACATCATGTGGCGTTCATTCAGTGCGTTTCGGAAAAGCCGTCAATGAGCCTTATGCATCCCGATGACTACGATATTCATGCCGTCCGCGAGGAGTGGGTTGGTAAACTGATCAGCGAAGCGAGAGGCCGCTACCCGGTAGAGTTCGACGCCATTCGCCGACACTGTCACATGGTCGGTGACCTGAACCCCGCGTTTCTCGATCCGCAGGTCGCAGCTGAGGGGCCGTATGGCGCGGTGATCGTCCCGCCCTCCATGCTGCCAACCTACTTCGCCTCCGAGGGACCGTGGCCGCCAACACAGTCAGCGGGTACCGACCCCGAAAATGCAGCTGTGTTCAGTTTCGGCGTGCCAACGCCCGGCGATCGGGGGATCAACATGGAAGTGCAGTGGGAGTTTCTGGCCCCCGTGCGTGTGGGCGACCAGCTTCGGTTGGAGCTGCGTATTGCGGATGTGTTCAAGAAGCCCATCAAGCTGGACCCTGATGCCATCTGGATCATCACCGAAACCACGTTCTTCAATCAGCATAGCGACGAAGTCGCCAAGTGGCGTAATACCATGCTTATTCATCGCTCGCCGGAGCAGGTTGCCCGGGATGCTGAACGCAGTGTGCAAGCAGGAGAAGGGGCATGAGTGATATCGACTATATGGCAGAGCGCTACTGGGAAGACGTCAGTGTAGGTGACCAGATTGCTGGCTTCGAGAAAAACCTCGACTGGACACAGATGGTGCTGCAGGTCAGTGGCTCGCAGGACTGGAACCTGGTTCACCATGACCTCGATTACGCGCGTGACAGCGGTATGCCCGGCATTTTCTACAACACCGGCTGGACTACCGGTATGCTGGGCCGATTGCTCACCGACTGGGCTGGACGCAGCGGCTGGGTAGAGAAGCTGAGCTTCCAAATGCGCGGAATGAATTTCAGTGGTACCGCAGTGCGCGCTCATGGCGTGGTCACCGCAAAACGCAAGGATGGCGAGCACGCACTCGTTGACCTGGATATTTTCCTGGAGAACGACCAGGCTGGCGTAACGTCGCCGGGAAAGGCCACGGTTCGACTTCCCATCAAAGATCAGTGAGGCGTAGAAACCATGCGAAGCGGTGAAGCTGTAACCCAGACCGGCCCCATGCGCGGTGTAAAGGTTCTTGATATTGGTACCATGATCGCCGCGCCTCTGGCAGGTGGGGTGCTTGCCGACCAGGGCGCTGAGGTCATCAAGGTGGAGACCCCCGGTATCGGTGACCTGATGCGGTATGTGGGTGCTACCTGCAAGGGGGTGGGTGCCCTGTACCAGAACGTGAACCGCGGCAAGCGCAGTATTGCCCTGAACCTGAAAGCGGAGGAGGGTGTTGAGGTGCTGCATCGCCTGGTCAAGACCGTTGACGTGATCATTCATAATTTCAGGCCGGGTGTTGCCGAGAGGCTGCAGGCTGACTACGCCACGCTCTCCGCCATTAATCCGCAGCTGATCTACCTGTCGGTCACCGGTTTTGGGCATGAGGGCCCAATGTCGAAGAAGGCCGCCTACGACAATGTTGTACAGGCCTTTGCCGGCGTAGCCATGACCCAGACCGACCCGCGAATCGGCGAGCCGGCACAGTATCAACAGTTGTTTGCCGACAAGCTGACAGCCAACATGGCCTGTCAGGCGATTACCGCAGCACTGTTCGCGCGTGAACGCGGCGATGGCGGGCAACATGTGCAGCTGGCGATGGCAGACGCGGTTGCCAGCTTTCTGTGGCTGGATAAGGCGGGTACCGCGCAGTTTAAATCTCCAGAGGCCAGCCCCGGATTACAGGCCTCCGCTGACCCGCGCCTGATCAAGTTCAAAAACGGTTATGCCCAGGCTGCCCCGTTGTCCGACTCGGACTTTCATGGCTGGTGCGCCGCTTTCGGTGTTGATTCCAGCGATCCGCGCGTGGCCACCCTGGTTGATCGCGCATCCAATCACGATGCGGTTACTGACATCAGCCAGCAGGTGCTGCAGCGCGCATTGGAGCTCGACGTAGACGAAACCATTGCCAAACTGGAGGCCGCAGACGTGCCCTGCGCCAAGGCTTATGCGTTGCATGAACTGCCTGATAATCCGCAGATGCAGGCCAACGGCCTGTTCGTGGAAACGGAGCATCCCCTGGCGGGTACCATGGTAGAACCGCAGAGCCCGGTTCACTTCAGCAAGACACCATCCGGTTGCGGTTTTCCCAGCCCGGCGCTTGGCGCTCACACTCATGATATTCTCAGCGAGCTGGGCTTTAGCGAAGCGGATATCGGCAGGCTGCGCGAAGCGGCAGTCGTGTCGTGAGTCGTTTTACCTTCCTGACTCAATCACGGAGGCTATCCGCAGTCACTCGCGGTGGCCACCCTGGAAGCCGATACTCTTGCCGCCTCAGCAGCTTCGGGGTCAGGTTTATTGCGCTTAACCCATACAGGCCTTGTACCTGCTAGCGAATCAGCCATAATGCGGTGGTTCGGCCAATAATAACGCTGCTTGTTCAAGGTGCACCACGGATGTTCGCCAAGTTGAGTTCGAGACTACGGTTCAAATCTGCTTTGACCCCCGCCGTGCTTTGCGCCGGCCTGACGGCAACGCAGGGGCTGATGGTGCCTGCCGCCCTGGCGATTGAAGAGCTCTCAGCCGGGGAATTGGCCTCGCATTGCGCGCTCCTCAACAGCGACCCGGACGGGGCAGATGCGCAATACTGCATCCGCTATATACAGGGGTTCATCGACGGGGCCGTGGCCACAGATGTTCGCGTGATGTTGAACGCCGAGGATGCC
>JAUIIQ010000236.1 GCA_030431585.1 Gammaproteobacteria bacterium
CTCAAGCCATTATCGACAATGCTGTGGCCCAGGTGTACCAGATTGCGCGGCGCAAGAATGTCGAACTGAAGTCCTGCCTGTTACTTGATGACATCTGGCTGCAATGCAACCAGGGCCTGCTGGAGCGAGCTTTGTATAACTACCTGGACAATGCCATCCGCTACAGCCCCAATGGGGGAGAGGTGACCATAGAAATTGAGCGCGAGCCAGACACACTGGTTTTTTGCGTGGGAGACCAGGGCCCGGGCGTTGCACCTGAAGAAGAAGGGCGCATTTTTCAGGCATTCAGCCAGGGCAAACACGCCAAACACGGTGTGGGCCTGGGTCTGCGATTCGTTTCAGCGGTTGCCAATCTTCATGGCGGAGATGCCTGGGTAAAAAAACGCGAGCACAGTGGCGCCTGTTTCTGTTTTTCGGTGAGCGCCGAACTGATCGAGCGTGGTGCGTAGCGCCGCCCGGTCTAAGCTGAGTTCTCGACACTCAGCACCACCAGCATTGGCACTCACTGCAGCGTCAGCGTGTAATCCTCTGCACTGGGGAAGCAGCGGCCATCCGGGTGGCAGGGCGACACTATCACGGTGTAGGTTCCTGCGGCAAAGTTGCTGCCAAAAGCACTGCTGGCGCTGACCACCAACTGTTTGTTGCTGTCATAAATCAGAACGAAGAAGCCGCCGGAGAATGCGCCGCTGCGCAGGGTAAACGACTCTTGCCCTGCCAGGTTGACGCGGTAGCTGTCCCGATCACCCTGTGTCTTGAAGGTGCCGCTGAACACCTTGCCGTTGCGCGCGTCGCCCCGCTCCAATGGCTGGTTTAGCTGCAGCAGGTTGAACCGGTCCAGACGCACGGGGTATTCAAGCTCAGTGATATTGCCGCCTGGCATGGCGATATTCTCCACCGTGACCGTGTAGTCCCGGTCATATTCCCAACCATCCACCATCCACGAGAAAAAATTGCGCAAGCCGAAGCCGTCGGTATCAGAGTATTGGCTGTGCACCAGTAATTCACTGCCTGTTTCAGTATCCACGACCGTCACGGAGGCATTGCTAAAGTGCTCGAACTCACTGGATACGCCACGCATGGGCACCATCGAAAGGCTCCACGGCGTGGGATCCTGGTCATTGTTAACCAGCACCCAGGGATAGTCACGATAGGGAAAAGCAACGTAACTCAAGGTCGGTGAGGCTTCCAGACGCGGCTGCCGGTTGAAGCCGAAAGCTTTCATAACCGCGGAAGAGCCCACCTGCCCGTAGGCGGTGTAACCCAGCTCTGGGTGCAACACCCACCGCCGGTGCCCTGCTGCCATCAGCGCGGCCAGGTTGCGGTTATCGTTGGTCCACCCCAGGGCATGGCTCACCGGGTCTTCCTGACGGCTGCCCCCGGCAATATTGGAAGTCTGCGACCCGGTCGCGGCGGCTGCGGTGTAACACAGGTCGGCGGGATCGGGAAAATGACTGAGATAGCCGTTGGCTTCCTGCACCAACGCAGCCTGCCCCGCCTCGCTGTCAAAGTTGAAATCGTAATCTACCGCCGGCAGGTCGTGCAGGCCGCGTATCAGGTTAACGGCCTGAAGAAAGCGCAGACGCGCATCCAGGCTAAGCTCGCCGTGATCACACTGCCCGGTTTTTGGCCTGATACGATAGAGAAACTTGTTGCTGCTGAAAGCGCCGGAATCGGTTTCATCCAGCATCGCCCGCCATAAAGCCACGGGGTACCGGCTGCGAGCCACAAAGTCGGGCTCCAGATAAAACTCTCGGTCCGATTCGATAATCTCAAGAAATTCCGGGATACCGCCAAATGCGGTGGTAAAAAGCCGGCAGGTGGCACGGCTGCCGGCACAGAGACCATCTTCGCGTTTTTTCCACCCGTGAAAAATGAAGCCGTCGTCGGGAACAGCCTGAAAGCGGTCGTCGTAGCTGGTATCAGAGACATCTATGGTGCAGGTAGTGCCCGCGAGACACTCCTCACCGTTCTCGGAGATCACCTTGCCACCCGGCGGCACCACAATCACAACTTTACAGGCGCTAAGAAACAACACCAGGGCAAGCCCCGGCAGTAGCATCGACATGCCTCGGCCAGTGCAGGCGTAACGCGGGTGAAGACTGGAAGCCATTTCCTCCTCCCCGTCGCTGCTAGCGCTGGCATAGCGCCCTGCTGCAACGACGCTGTGAAGTCAATATAGACCAATAAACCGCAACCGACCAGAAACAGCCAGCGTTGATCAGCGCGGGGTGTTGCCGCCAGGTGTGCTTTGCGGCGATGATAGTGACACCGAAATCACATGCAATGGAGCGAGCACATGGACATTCTGGAGATCAAGGAAAAGCGTACGCTGTCACGGGAAGAGGCGGCGAAATTACTGCACGCATTTGCCGACTCACTGGCGCGGCACAACGAGCTGCAGTTTACTCGCGAGGGCATGAATGTACGTGTAAAAGTAGCCGATGAAGTGGAGTTGGAAGTAGAGCTGGAGGTGGAAAGCGGCGAAACCAGCCTTGAAATCGAGCTGACGTGGTAGGCGCGACACACGGCCGTCCAGGATACTGAGAAGATGCCGTTGCTGGGAAAGGGGCTGCGGCCCGGCTTTGGCGTCCGCCTGCCTGGCAGTAGCAAGCCACACCTCTATAGCGAGACGTTCACTGTACGCAGACACTGGGGTGCTATAGGCGCACTGGCAGTCTTCAACATCATCTTTGCCATTCCCGCCGTCCTCACGTTCCAGGAAGCCAGCGACCTTTGGCAACAGCGTGATGGACTGTTCAGCGTCATCACTGCGTTGTTCCTCACCTTCTGGCTGGTGGGCTGGTCGCTGGGCCTGCTGACGATGACAGCGATATTAATGGTGCTCTTGTTTGGCCGCGAGCAGATCAGCGCAAGCCACGGTGAATTGACAGTAGAGCTGGGCTTGCCGTTTATCGGACTGCTGATGCGCTACGACGCCGCCAGCATACGCAACCTGCGCATACAGGTCCCGGAAAAGAACAGCGGCACGTCCTGGCGCGGCAGCCACGCGGTGTTTGACTACGGTGATGACACCTTCGAGTTTGGCATAGACCTGGCAGAAGAAGGGCTTCAGAAAATAGCCGAGCGGATCGAAACCGCCACCGGAATTCGCTTGCGCAGGGGCGAGGCCCGGGCAGAGGAACTTGCCCCGCAGCCAGATCCGGAGCCCGTCGCACCGCCCCAGCGCCTGGCACCCACCGCCAGCCTGGAGCCATTAAGCCTCGCATCGCCCTCCAGCCTGCTGCTGATCGCGGCCAATATAGTACCGCTGGCCGGAGCAGTGCTTTGGAACTGGGACCTGGGTTTGCTGATGCTGCTCTACTGGGCCGAGAGTGCGGTGATTGGCCTCTTCAATGTCTGCAAGATGGTGGTGATCGGCAAGTGGCTGGCACTGGGCGCAGCCCCGTTTTTCCTCGCTCACTTTGGCGGCTTCATGGCAATACACTTTCTGTTTATCTACACGCTGTTTCTGGGCGGGATGAACGAAAGCCCGGCAGCACCGGACTCGCTGCAGCAGGTGACCGCACTGTTTCTGGATATATGGCCGGCCCTGTTAGCGCTGTTCATCAGCCACGGCTTCTCTTTCTTCCACAATTTCGTGGGCCGCGAGGAGTACCGCCAACGCACCGTGCGCACGCAAATGACCGAGCCCTACAGTCGTATCATTTTCATGCACATGGTGATCATTTTTGGCGGCGCGTTGAGCATGATGCTGGGCGACATTACGCCCGTGCTCATGGGCGTAATTGTGCTAAAAACCGGTATCGACCTGCGAGCTCACCTCAAACAACACAGTGAGGAAGGTGCTGACAAGGCCGGGTGACGCCTGTGCTGGCGCACTACTCTTTGCTACCACTCAATTTGGAGACCATGTCCACTGGTAATGGAAAGACGATGGTACTGCTCTTGTCACCAGCAATTTCTACCAGCGTCTGCAGGTAACGCAGCTGTATCGCCTGCTCCTGGTGCCCCAGCACCTGTGCGGCCTCGGCCAGCTTTTCGGCTGCCTCAGACTCACCAACCGCGTGAATAACCTTGGCTCGCCGCTCCCGTTCCGCCTCAGCCTGCTTGGCAATGGCTCGCACCATGGTCTCGTTCAGATCCACATGCTTGAGTTCTACATTGGCAACCTTGATACCCCAGGCAGACGTTTGCTTGTCGAGAATATCCTGAATATCCGCATTGAGTCGTTCGCGCTCTGCGAGCATATCGTCCAGCTCATGCTGGCCCAGCACAGAACGTAAAGTTGTCTGCGATAGTTGACTGGTCGCTTCAAGGTAGTTTTCTACCTGAATAATCGCTTTTTCCGGATCCAGTACGCGAAAATACAATACGGCATTGACCTGCACGGACACGTTATCGCGCGAGATCACGTCCTGGGTGGGGACGTCCATTACGATGGTGCGCAAGTCCACCCGCACCATTTGCTGCAGCACCGGGATGATGATGATCAATCCCGGGCCCTTGACCTTGTAAAACCGACCCAGCATAAAAATCACCCCGCGCTCATACTCGCGCAGTACCCGGAACATGGATGCCAGCAGCCCCACGGCCAACAGCAGCAACACACCACCGAAAAACTCTAACTCCAACATCAACTTTTCTCCCCTGTAGATCGACTCACCTTGAGCACCAGCCCGTCCAGCGCATCCACGGTGACT
>JAUIIQ010000237.1 GCA_030431585.1 Gammaproteobacteria bacterium
TGAACCGGAGTAAGTAGATGCTCGGCTTTTCACCCCTCGCGAGCGCGCCCCTAGCGGATGACGCCGGGGTCGTAAGCCCGAACGTCACGATTCTCGTCACTGGTGTGTCCGCCACGGGCGAGGTTGGCTCTGTCGTCGTTTTCGTCCCTGTTGTCCTCACTGGTGTCTCCGCTACCGGTACGGTTGGTACAATAGCTGTCGCGGGCGGCGCATCAGCACTTCCGACTGGCGTGCCCGCAATGGCGGCTCTGGGAGAAGCTTCGGCTCGGACTATAACCTATGCGCCTGTTACTGGCGTTTCGGCCGCAGTGTCTGTTGGCACGGTGGGTGAGAGCACGGCCACTGGGGTTTTCCCGACAGGTGCCTTCGCCAGCGGAAGGGTCGGTCAGGTCACCGTCTGGGGCAAAGTTGTGTCAGCTGGCGTTGATTGGGAAGATGCCCCAGCCGCCGCGACCATTTGGCAGGAAGTTGATCCGTCTCCAAGTTTGTGGAAGTTTGCTGGAACAATCGCTTAATGCGCTGCAAATCGAGTCTGATCGTGCTAAGGTCGGCTCATCTTCAATAAGGATGCGGGCAAAGCCTATGGCCTGATCGTCCTGCCACAGCCTAAATGAATGGGGTAAAGCATGGCACAGAACACGACAAAGATTATCCCGGCAAAGACTTGGACGCAGCTGACCGATGCGGACGTGACAACGATCACGTTCCAGAACACGAGCGGCTTTTACGTGCTTGTCGCCGGTACGGCGGGCGCAACGGCTCCGACCGATGACGCTGGTGCCATCCGATACAATCCGGGCCAAGGCGAGTTGAACACGGCACTGTCTGACCTGTTCCCTGGCATCTCGGCGACCCGCGTTTACGTCTACGCACCTATCGGCGGCGAAGTCATGGTTTCGCACTCTTAATTGGAGGTTGAGCCATGCGTGAGATTGTTTCTCCCCTGAGCGGCATCCGCAGCCCCTTTGGCCAGCGGCGTGATCCTTACAAGGTGCTTGGCTTTAAGCCGGGTTTGGTCGCTGACTTCGGGGCCGAATACTACCGCGCGACCGGGCGCACTACGTTTGGCGGCTTGATCACCCAAACCCGCGCCAGCAACGCCACGATGGTGGATAGCACGGGGACGCTTGTCACGGTTGCCCCTGATGAACCTCGTATCGGCCACCACGTCTGGGATGGCTCCGCATGGGTGAACGAGGGCCTGCTGCATGAGAGTGAAGCGCGGACGAACCTACTGCTCAATAGCGCCACGCTTTCTACTCAGGACGTAACAGTCACGGCTGTGCCCCACACGTTGCACTTTACCGGAACAGGGACTGTCACGCTTTCCGGTGCGTCTACCGCTGGTCCGCTTGTGGGCACTGGCACAGGTGAAAGCAACCGTGTTAGCCTGACCTTTACTCCGAGCGCAGGAACGCTGACACTGACTGTTTCGGGCACTGTCACAAATGCTGACCTAGAAGTCGGCAGCACATTGTCCAGCCATAAGCCCACCTCTGGCTCCACAGCCACCCGTGCAGCCGAGACGCTGACCATCCCGAGCGCTAACCTGCCGTGGCCTACTCCCCGTGTGATCGGTGATGAGTTGGTGACGAATGGGACGTTTGATAGTGATATTGATTGGACGAAAGGCACTGGCTGGACAATTGGTTCGGGCGTTGCTTCATCTGATGGGACACAAACTGCTATTTCTGACCTTGAGCAGGCTGTTTCGTTTACGCAGGGCAACATCTACAAGATTGACTTGACTGTAACGAGAGCGGCTGGCGTAATTTACCCGAAAATTGGGGACACTACGGGAACTGGCATAAACACCTCCGGCACATTTACACAGTATATTATTGCAGGCCCCGGGCCAAACTTGGAGCTTCGTGCGGACCCAAACTTCGTAGGCACCATCGACAACGTCTCCGTCAAAGAGATCAACCCCCTCGCCGTGTCTATCCAGATGGAAGGCCGGATGACTTATGCGGATGATAATTCTAACAATAGCATCCTCAGGTATCATACATCCGATAATGATTATGTGATTTGGGAGAGGTCAACGACCAGCACACGCACCGGAAAAATTAACTTTTTCCAAGTCGCTAATGGTGTTACTGACGTTGTTCTTTCTGCGGATGACACCTACTTCCCAGACATCCTTGTCCCATTCAACATCGCCTCTCGCCATGGGTCTACGTTCATCAACGGCGCAGTTGATGGCACTGCACTGACGGCTGACACCACCCCGGTTGCTCTGCCTGATCTATCCTCTACCGATCTGGAAATTGGCTACGACTTCATGGGGACAATCAAGACCCTGCGCATCTGGGCTGATGACATTGGCGACGCAGGTCTGGAGGTCGCCACGTCATGAGCTACAACCTCGGCACCGAAGAAAACCCGATCCCCGTGCTGGTCAACCTCTCTGGCGGTATGCTTGACGCTGTTGTCAGGGCCACTGACGAGGCTACCTTCGAGGCGGCTGCACGGTGGGCAGAACTCAAGTATGAGGTCACAGAGACCGTCACAGACCTGGAGACAGGGGAAACCACCACGCAAGGCACTGGTGAATGGGCTACCGCAAAGGGCGTTCACATTGATCACCTCGGCCCTGTCGTGATCACCCCCGGCACCTATGACGCAGAAGGCAATGAACTCACTGCACCTGTTGTGGATACCCGCCACCATGTCAACATCCGCCTGACTGAGCCTGCTTTGTCCCGTGTCGATGACTACGGCGTGATCAAGTGGGAGAAGTGGGTAATGGCGTGGTCTCTTGGCGGCGAAGACGACACTCAGATCAATGCACAGGAAGCCGGCAAGGTCATTCAGGGCGTGTCTCTGATCGACCCGGATACGATTGCTAGCCCAACGCGAGTTTGGCTTTAAGAGGAGCTAACATGGAAACTGTCCTTCAATACTGGCCGATTATGATGGGCTTTGTGGGTTTTCTTGTGTGGCTTATCAGGCTGGAAGGACGCTCTGTGGAGAACACCAAAGAGATCAAGCGGCTTTGGAACCAGCGCAAGGAAGACCTTGATGCCTCTAAGGAGGCGCGCGAAGAAACCAACAAGATGCTTGGCGAGATCAGGGACGACATTAAGGCCTTAATAGCGAGGGTCGGCAAATGAAAATGCACCAACTACAGCGCCAAGCCTACATCATGGCCTCGGAAGAGAAGGGCCTGCGCGAGCTGCGCGGCCCTGAGAACAATCCAAGCGTTGTGCAGTTCTTTGCTGACGTGGGGCATGGTTGGGTTAAGGACGATGAGACTGCGTGGTGTGCTGCTTTTGTCGGGGCCATGCTGGAGCGTGCTGGCCTTCGATCTACCCGGGCATTGAATGCGCGGTCCTATCTTGAATGGGGCCAAGAGGTCAGTTTGGAGGATGCAAAAGTTGGAGACGTTCTTGTTTTCTGGCGTGGTAGCCCCGACGATTGGCGGGGTCATGTGGGGTTTTTCGTCAATCGAGCTGGCACTCACCTTGAAGTTCTTGGTGGCAATCAGTCAGATGCAGTGACGGTTCAGCGATACCCTGTGAGCCGCCTTCTTTCTGTGCGACGGATGCCTGCCGATGAAGATCATGTTCCGCAAACCCGCGTTCCTGTTCTTGACGCTCAGCCGCCTCGCCCTGTCAAAGAGGGTCCGCTTGTTAAGCTCATCAACAGACTGTTTTCCTTCCTCAGCAAAGGTGGACCGGCATGAGATACATTCGACCGACAAGTCTGACGTGGTGGGCTGGCCTGAGTTCCATCGCGATTGGTATTCTGATGTTGTCTGGTGCAGGCGGTTGGGCAAATGAGCTTGGCCGCTTTGTTACTATTCTGGCAGGCGGTCAGGACGCTTCGCCCGCCGCTTTGATGGCGCTTGGGACTGGCCTGATTGGCATTCGTGACAAGCTGTCTCGGGTGTTTGGCGATGAGTGAGATTATCATTGGCTTAGGTGCCCTGCTGATTAGCGCCATGTCGCTGTTCCTCGGGCAATGGTTGGGCCGCGTCAGCGGGCGCAGACAAGGCCATAGGGAGGCAGAAGATGCTGCGATGCGTGACACTACCGAGCGAGTGGAAAGGGGCCGTGAGGCGGTCTCTGCTGGCCGCTCCGCTGATCCTGCTGACCGGCTGCGGTCTAATGACGGGCAGTGGAAGTGAGGGCGGGGCGGGCTGCGTCTCTTATCAGGAAGCGCGCCTGTCTCTACCGCCTGTGGAAACGATTACCGAGGTACCAGAGGCTTGGGCGTCGTGGATAGCTGATCTGGATGATCGCATGACAGGTGCGTGCAGGTAGCCTCTGCCTGTGCTATATCTAAGGCAACGAAAGGGGTTATATCATGGCCACCACAACCAATTACACCTGGGACTTGCCCACCGTCGGTGGCGACGAGGACACCTGGGGGGCAAAACTAAACGGTAACTGGACTGCGCTTGATACGCTTCTCGGCGGCGTCAATGCGACTGAGTTTGCTATTCTGGGCGGGGCAACGGTCACGACCGACGAATTGAACGCGCTGGACGGTGTGACGTGGACGCTGACCGACTACAACACGCTGACGGCCACGGCTGCTGAGCTGAACCTGCTGGACGGCCTGACGGCGGTCTCTGGAACTGATACGACTATTGTGACCGGAACGGCTGGAACGGATGGGCAGTATGCTCAATGGAATGCA
>JAUIIQ010000238.1 GCA_030431585.1 Gammaproteobacteria bacterium
GCGGAATCTGGAACGCTACCGATTCCTGCGCTGGGGACAGCAGGCGTTCAACAACTTCAAGGTAGTACCTCCGGGCACCGGTATTGTCCACCAGGTCAATCTGGAATATCTCGCGCGGGGCGTTTTCACGCGCGAACAGGGCGGCCGCCACCTGGCCTACCCTGACACCCTGGTAGGTACGGACTCTCACACCACCATGATCAACGGCCTTGGCGTATTGGGCTGGGGTGTGGGTGGCATTGAGGCGGAGGCAGCCATGCTCGGCCAGCCGGTAACCATGTTGATTCCACAGGTTGTGGGATTCCGCCTCACCGGCCACCTGGCCGAAGGCGCCACCGCCACCGACCTGGTACTGACAGTGACAGAGGCCTTGCGCGCCCACGGGGTCGTTGGCAAGTTTGTTGAATTTTTCGGCCCCGGGTTGTCCAGCCTGAGCCTTGCAGACCGTGCAACCATCGCCAACATGGCACCGGAATACGGGGCTACCTGCGGTATGTTCCCGGTAGACGAGGAAACCATCAAGTACCTGCGCCTGACCGGCAGGGAAGAGAGCCAATTGGCGCTGGTGAAGGCCTATACGCAAGCTATGGGCATGTGGCACGACGAGAGCACACCAGCCGCGCGCTACAGCGCCGAGCTGGAGCTGAACCTGCAGGACGTGGTGCCCTCGCTGGCGGGCCCAAAACGGCCCCAGGACAGGATTCCGCTAACCACCGCCAGCCAACAGTTTGACCAGGTATTACGCGAATTCCACGATTTGCACCTGGTCAGCAGCCAGGAAAGTGATATGGCCGAAGAAGGCGGGCCCGCGGTCGAAAAGAGTGAGGCCACGCACGGTGTACCGGTAGAGCGCGAGGATCAACACTTCACCCTGGAGCACGGTGCGGTCGTTATCGCAGCCATTACCAGTTGCACCAACACCTCTAACCCTGCGGTACTGGTGGCGGCCGGATTACTGGCGCGCAAGGCACGCCAGCGCGGCCTGACGACCCGGCCTTGGGTGAAGACCAGTCTCGCTCCCGGCTCCAAAGTGGTAACCGAGTACCTGGAAAAAACCGGCCTGCTGGAAGACCTGGAGGCGCTGGGTTTCTATCTGGTCGGCTATGGTTGCACCACCTGCATTGGCAACTCCGGTCCACTGCCAGACGACATCACCGACGCTATACACAAAGGCGACCTGCTGGTGACGTCGGTATTGTCCGGCAACCGTAATTTTGAGGGCCGCATTCACCAGGACGTGCGCGCCAATTATCTTGCCTCCCCACCGCTGGTCGTCGCTTACGCCCTTGCCGGCAACATGGGCATAGACCTCTACCAGGATGGCATTGGCGAAGACGCCGATGGCAAAACAGTCTACCTCGCGGACATCTGGCCCAGCAGCGACGAAATCAATGAACTGGTTACGGCCCACATCGAACCCTCCATGTTCAAGGAACGCTACGCAGACGTGTACACAGGCAATACCGTATGGAACGAGCTGCCTGTCGCCGACAGCGAGCTGTTTGACTGGCCTGATTCCACTTACGTGCGCAAGCCGACATTCTTTGACGGTATGCCGGCCAAGGCAGTACCCACCAGTGACATCAAAGACGCCCGCTGCCTGGTGAAAGTGGCCGACAGCGTGACCACCGATCACATCTCGCCGGCGGGTTCCATCGCTATTGACAGCCCGGCCGGTGAATACCTGATCGCCAATGGCGTTGAAGTCCAGGATTTCAACTCTTACGGCTCCCGACGCGGCAACCACGAGGTGATGATGCGCGGTACCTTTGCCAACGTGCGCTTGCGCAATGAACTCGCACCTGGCACAGAAGGTAGCTGGACGACCTGTTTTACCAATGACGAGGTGATGTCCATCTTTGCCGCGGCAGAGCGGTATCGCGAGGCGGATGTGCCGCTGGTCGTTCTGGCCGGCAAGGAGTATGGCACCGGGTCCTCGCGGGACTGGGCTGCCAAGGGGCCGGCATTGCTGGGCGTGCGCGCGGTGATAGCCGCAAGTTACGAGCGCATTCACCGTTCCAATCTCATTGGCATGGGCATACTGCCGCTGCAGTACCTACCGGGAGAAGACGCCACCACACTTGGCCTGGACGGCACAGAACATTTCAGCATCAGCGCTGTCAGCGCCGGCCAGGAGCAAGCGCAGGTGAGCGTGCGCAGGAATGATGGCAGTGAAACTGCGTTCACCGCGGTGGTGCGCATCGATACCCCCAACGAATATGCTTACTATGCCAACGGTGGCATTCTGCACTATGTGCTCCGTTCGCTTGCCTCAGCCTGATCGAGAGCTGCGAGCGAGGGTGATTCAGGCCCGACTGAGCGGGAGGGAATGACGGTGCTCAGGCAATAGGCGACTCACTGATCACGTCAGCCTCGATGGCGACGTCATCCGGTTGATGCTCCTCCTGGAACTTCTCCACGTGACGCTCGACCGTAGCGACCTTGCGGCCGTACTGGGCAATATGAAACGTGGCGTCGCCCTCGTACACCAGCGGCAGGTTGGTGCGACCTATCACCACGCCATTTTCCGGCGCGACGATCGGTGTCTCGGTAGAGCCCAGCGGATCTGCCACCATGGCAATCACCTGACCTTTCTCAATCTTGGCGCCCAGCGGCACGAAGGTGCGCAGGATGCCGCTTTCCGGGGCTCGCAGCCAACTGGTCTGATCACTGATAACCGGTGAGGGCCGTGGTTTTTTACTGCGCGATGGCGGCAACATACCAATGCTGCGCATTACGTTGATCACGCCTTTAACCCCTGCGCGAATGTACACTTCCTCAAACCGCAAGGCCTCTCCCGCTTCATACAGAATAACGGGGATGCCGGCGTCACCTGCGCACTCCCTGAGCGAGCCATCGCGAATTTTTGCGTCTATGGCCAGTGGCACCGCAAACGCTTCGGTCATGGCAAGGGCTTCGGGGTTATCCAGATCGGCCCGAATCTGAGGGAAATTACTGCGGTGACGGGCACCGGTATGCAGGTCTATTCCATGGGTGCACTTGCTGACGATCTCCTGCACAAAAGTATGCGCCACCCTGCCGGTCAGAGAACCCTTGGCGGAGCCGGGAAAAGACCGGTTGAGATCACGTCCGTCGGGCAGGTAGCGAGTATGGTTCAGGAAGCCGTACACGTTAACGATGGGTATCGCGATCAGCGTTCCTCGTATGTTCTTCAAAACGCGGTGCTGCAAAACCCGCCGTATTATTTCTACCCCGTTAATTTCATCACCATGAATGGCGGCGCTCACGAACAGCACGGGGCCCTGGCGCTTGCCCCTGACGACTTGCGCGGTAATCGACAAATCATCATGCGTATACATGGGAGCCACGCGCACGTCTATAGTCGCGCGTTCCCCCGGTCTCACCGCTACGCCGCCTATGGTCAACTCAGTCACCGGGCCAGCCATCAACAGTCTAACCGTGGAGCAGAGGCCTGCGTTGAGGGCGGCGTTGCACGCCGCTTCTTCTTGCGCTTTCCCTGCACGTAGGAGCGCCCAGGGTCTACTACATACTCTTCGCCAATGCCGGAACGACCCAGCAATACGCGAAACTTCATCGTGTCCCTGTCAGTAAGTGTCACTTCCACTGGATATTGGTTGTCTCCGATTGAAACCGTTGTCTCCACCACATAGCGCAATTCTTCGTGACCGCCTGAATCACGCACAATACGCTGGTCCTTGACAGGTGCCTCACAATGCACCTCCTCATTGGTGTCGCCCTGCAGGGGATGGATACCAAAGCGTATCCACTCTGCCCCGTCACGCTGGAACGGCTTTACAAAAAAAGCATGCAGGCAACTGGTTCTGGCGCCAGTGTCTACCTTGGCTTTGATCTGCGTTATGCCCAGATCAGGAAAGCCCAGCCACTCTCGCCAACCCAGCACTCTTTTGTCGGCGCTCATGCGTCCCCTCCCGATGCAGCCCCCGAATGATCATCGAGCAACTGCGTATCCAGATCCTGTACCACCGGGCGCCGTTTCTTGCGGGTGCGCGCGGGAATCATGTCGCGCATGGATTCAAGCTTGCCAAAGCACAGCAGTTTGTCGCCGGGTTCCAGCACCCGGTCGCTGCGCGGATTGGGTATCACCTTGGAGCCGCGGTAGAGTGTAAGCACGTTGATATCGCTTTCGGCGAGTTTGGTCTGGGCGACAGTCTGGCCACTGAAGCGGGAACCGTCGGGTATGTAGATTTCTGTCACGCCATAGCCCTTGCTGACCGTGAGCCTCTGGCGCAAGTCAATTTCAGGGAAGTCCACCTGCGCAGCGATGTAGTCAATCACGGCGCCGGCAACGTCCAGTTCGGTGCAGGTTTCTATCCCCTCAAGGCCCGGAGATGAATTAACTTCCATCACCTGGGGGCCATTCTTGCCCTCAAGCATGTCAACCCCCGCTACACGCAGGCCCAGTATTTGCGCGCAACGCACCGCTGTCTCACGGTACTGTTCATCCAGGTCCACGGGTTCTGCAATACCTCCGCGGTGAACGTTGCTGCGAAACTCCTGGCCCTGTGCCACCCGGCGCATGGCCGCAACCACCCTGTCGCCCACCACAAACGCGCGAACATCCTTGCCCTTGCTCTCGGCAACAAACTTCTGGATCAGTAC
>JAUIIQ010000239.1 GCA_030431585.1 Gammaproteobacteria bacterium
GGGTTCCCTTCCGCTCGCGCGGAGAAAAACCAGGATCCACAGCACCCGGGAAGTACAGGCTGATCGCTACAACCCCGGAACGCAGGGTCTCTGTTCCAGACATACCGGCTATCGACTGTCCCACGCTCACGAAGCAGTGAGCAACACCTGCCATGAATCAGCGCGCAGCCGGATCCGCTTTATCAACGTCAACCCCCAGCTCTGCTATTTGCCGCTGCAGCGTTTCTTCGTCAATGCGGCCGACCCGGTAAAGCGCTGTCAGCGCGGCGTGCACAATGAAGCTGGCGCTGACCTCAAAATGTTCGCGCAGATCAGGCCGGGATTCGCTGACGCCAAAACCATCTGTTCCAAGCACCGTGTATTCCCGGGGCATCCATCGTGAAATCGATCCGGCAAGACTCTTCTGGTAGTCACTGACAGCAATAACCGGCCAGTTCACATCCTGGAACGCCTGTTCGATGTACGGTCGCGACAGTTTGCTCAGCGGCCGCAGGCGCTGCGCCCGCTCGCACTGCTCAGCTTCCCGTGCCAGTTCAACATAACTGGTCACACTCCAGATAGCCGGTGCGTAGCCCATTT
Source organism: Gammaproteobacteria bacterium (assembly GCA_030431585.1). GTDB lineage: Bacteria > Pseudomonadota > Gammaproteobacteria > Pseudomonadales > Halieaceae > Halioglobus. The sequence goes on from JAUIIQ010000239.1 coordinate 580, forward strand.
CACGCAACACTTTGGCTGCAGCAATGGCTTCCTGCATTATGGCACCGCTGGCCAGCAGTTCCACGCGTTCACCCTGCCCTGTTCGCGGTTGCCAACAGTAAGCGCCACGCAATATTCCCTCTTCTACTCCATCCTTATCCGGCATGGGCGGCATTACGTGGTTAGCGTTGTAGAGGGTGATGTAATAAAAAATATTCTCGCCGTCCTGATACATGCGGCGAATACCGTCGCGAACGATGACAGCCAGCTCATAGGCGAAGGCCGGATCATAGCTTTTCAAGTTCGGGAACGTGCTTGCCAGTACATGTGACTGCCCGTCCTCATGCTGCAGACCCTCACCGTTCAGGGTGGTGCGGCCAGCCGTACCACCGAGAAGGAAACCGCGCGTCATCATGTCCGCGCAGGCCCAGACCATATCGCCAACACGCTGAAAACCAAACATGGAATAAAAAATGTAAAAAGGAATGGTCGGCACTCCGTGCACCGAGTATGCGCTGCCGGCTGCCATAAACGAGGCCATGGCACCCGTCTCACAGATCCCCTCTTGCAGTATCTGCCCGTCTACCGCCTCACGGTAGGACATCAGCGAGTCCGCATCCACTGGCGTGTAATTCTGTCCTTCGGGAGAGTAGATCCCCGCCACCTTGAACAGTGCATCCATGCCAAAGGTACGCGCCTCGTCGGGCACTATAGGCACAACATACTGACCTATCTCCTTGTCTTTCATCAGTTGCGCGAGCAGCCGCACCATCGCCATGGTAGTAGAGGCGCTGCGCTCACCACTGCCCGCCAGGGCACTGTGAAACAGGGAAATATCCGGTGCTGGCAACGCGGGGCAGTCCACACTGCGCGAGGGCAGGTACCCGCCCAGTCGCTGGCGATGTTCGCGCAGATAGCGCATTTCCTCACTGTCTTCGGGTGGTCGGTAAAACTCAGCGCGGGCGATGGCCTCATCATCCAGTGGTATGCCGTAGGCGCGCGCGCAGGCCAGCCGCTCCTCCCGGTTGAGATCCTTCTTCTGGTGCGCGGTATTGCGGCCCTGGGCTGCCGGCCCCATGCCATCACCCTTGACAGTCTTGACCAGGATTACTGTTGGCTTATCTGCGGTTTGCGAAGCTTTGCTGAACGCGGCGAACACCTTTTTCGGGTCTTGCCCACCACGCTTGATCTGCCTGAGTTCTTCATCAGTCAGCGCGTTCATCATACGCTCCAGCTCAGCGTCGCCGTGTACCCAGTGCTCGCGCTGCGCGTCACCCTGCAAAATCGAGTAGCGTTGATAGTCTCCATCTACACACTCTTCCATACGATTGCGCAAAACGCCTTTGTGGTCCATGGCCAGCAAGGCGTCCCAGCCGCTACCCCAAATGACTTTAATTACGTTCCAGTCTGCGCCACGGAAGGAGCGCTCGAGTTCCTGAATAATCTTGCCATTACCGCGCACAGGACCGTCCAGGCGTTGCAAGTTACAGTTCACTACCAGCACCAGATTGTCCAGTTTCTCCCGTGCAGCGATGTTAATGGTGCCCATTACTTCCGGCTCGTCTGACTCTCCGTCGCCGATAAAGCACCAGAATTTACCGCCAGTGCGCGGCTTGAGCCCACGGTTTTCCAGGTACTTGGCAAAGCGCGCCTGGTAGATAGCAGAGGGCGTTGACAGGCCCATGGACGCATTGGGCAACTGCCAGAAATCCGGCATGGAACGAGGATGCGGGTAGGAACACAGACCGCCGCCTGGCTTCAGCTCGCGACGGAAGTTCTTCAGTTCCTGCTCACTAAGGCGGCCCTCCACGAACGCCCGGGCATAGATACCGGGAGCAGCGTGTGGCTGCGGCATGACCATGTCGCCGCCGTAATCCGCGCTGCGGGCCCGGAAGAAGTGTTGGAAGCCCACTTCAAGCATCGTGGCCGCAGATGCGTAAGTTGCAATATGACCACCAACCCCGGTGCCTTCGTCCTGACCACGCAAGACCATAGCCATGGCATTCCAGCGGATAATTTTCTCTATGCGGTTTTCCAACTCAATGTCACCTGGATAAACCGGCTGTTCTGACAAAGGGATGGTATTGATATACGGTGTATTGAGTGTTGCCTCGCTCAGCACCACGCCGCGGCTGAGCGCATGATTCTGTAGTGAACGGAGAATCTCCCGTGCTCCGGCGTCACCAAACTGGTAAAGAATGCCGTCCAGGGCCTCGCCCCACTCCTGTCTGTCAGAGGACAACTCGTCGATCAGGGTGCTTTCATTTCGCTCCGTCATGTTATTCCCACTCGATGCTGGAACGTCTATTGCGTAATCCTGACACTGCCTCCACGGTCTCATCAACTGACCATACGTCGGCATACTTGGCGTGCAGGTCAAACAGGTTGGCATCATGCGCTTCAGGGTTACGATCCCCCACGGCTTCGCGTGGCACCACTACCTGGTAGTCGTACTGCAGGCCATCAACAGCGGTAGCGCGCACACAGCCGCTGGTTGTCAAGCCAGTTACCACCAGCGAATCCACCGAGAGCGCACGCAGTTGTGTATCGATATCAGTTCCCCGAAATGCACTGGCCCATTGCTTCTCTACCAGCACCTCACCCTCACGCATTGCCACCCGCTCATCCACTCGCACCCAACGGGACTCGGGGATCAGCAGATTGAGCGCCGGGACGCGTTTACGGAACACACGAGCCTGGTCGTCCCGGCGGTATATCACGGTGGTAAAGAACACAGGCAGAGAGGCATCGCGAAAGGCTTGTAACAACACGACATTGGCTGCCACTACCTCAGGGCATTCACTGCCCAGGGGACACTCCGAATGAGTAAAACCCTCGATCATATCCACCAGTATCAAAGCAGGCTTTTGACCCAGACCCAGGCTTTCACGCTGCAAATTCATAACGACTCCATTTGTTGCTATGTGCACCCAGCATAGAACGCTGCAGTATATCGCGCACATCCGCCGTTAGCCTGAACAGCGCCAGCACTGGACGGGACACTTACCCGGCAATTCAGCGGCCTTTGCTAAAAAGCCTCATTTTTTTTGCTAACAGGGTGAACCGCAGGGTGCTATCGACTCGTAATTAACCTTACTTAGCTAACGAGCGCCGCGGCGGGAAGCTGATTACCCGTCAGTCCCCGTCGCGAGACTCACCAAGCGCTGTAATCTATTCAAGGTCCCCTCCCCTCAGGGCGCTCAGGCGCCCTTTTTTTATATCGATTTGTCGCTCTTATCCGGGAACCAGGCGATGAAACGTGGGTTTCACCGGTGGAGATAGATGCGTTTCTGACTCACAGCGAGCGCGAATCGACTCAACATCACCCCCAAAGTTGAAGGTGGGTATGTCTTCGCCGCGATCATTGATCAGTTGCTCCCGCAGGACACTGGTAGCGGCAACGTCGACGCTGCCGTTGTCGTCAATGACCACACCGTAGCGCCGGGCGCCCTCGACCGTCACCAACCGGCGCTCCACATCGGCACGCACCATCTCCGGGTCACGAGCGTAGGGATCACCCCAGCCGCCGCCACCCCAGGTGTTAAAATACAGAATGTCACCCTCCTGTACCTTGATACCCTCTACCTTGGAAGGCAGCCATTGCTGCGAACCGTCAGTGCGCTCCAGGCGCTTGGTGGAGCGCATGCCGGTCTCGCCGCCAAGCACACCCCAGGGGTACATCAGCCAGCGTTCGTCGTGAATACCAATCTCCCCGTCACAGAGGAAGCGATAGGCAACGGAAAGGCCGTTCCCTCCCCGGTGCAGACCTGCGCCACCGGAATCAGGAATCGTTTCATATCGCTCTATACGCAGTGGAAAATAGCTCTCGATAAACTCGTTGGGCACGTTGGTAAAACCTGGCCAGAGCGAGTGACCGTCCGGGCCATCGCCCACCGGCCGCCCGGGGATACCGCCAAAGCCAATCTGGAACAGCTGAAACCATTCGCCTTTCTTGTCGTAGCCAGAGTAGAACAGGTGCGGTGAATCAGAGAATCC
>JAUIIQ010000240.1 GCA_030431585.1 Gammaproteobacteria bacterium
TCGCGAACGCGCTCTATGTCGGATTCCGACTGCAGCAAAAAGCCCTGGGTCAGGAATGGCGTGCCCAGCCAGTCCCGGTCCAGGCCGCTGACAAACATTCCTTTGGTGAGGTCCGAGGTAGGGACCTTCACAGTCTGGAGCATACACTCGCCCATACGTAGTAATACTAGCCCATATCGAAAAATACCCGATCATCGTCATGCTGTCTGATAAAAACTGTACTTTTCGAGAATTAAGCTGAGCACCCGAAACCCGTGGATTCAGGCAGGCAGAACAGGTCTTTTGTGGCCAGTGTTGGCCAGGCGGATCGTCAGCAGGGCGCCAATAACCACCAGCGCGCTGCCCACCAGTGACCAGCTATCCGGGACCTGCTCCCACAACAGCCAGCCCCAGAATGCCCCCAGGACCACAGCGAGGTAATTGACGGGCGCGATGGTGTGCGCGGGAGCGATTGCATAGGCCAGGGTGTAGAGGCGCAGGGTGAAGTAGATCGCCACCCCGACATAGGTCATGGCGGCCCACTCCTGCCAGCGTAGACCTTCGAAATCCTGGAGGCTGAATGGGGCCACGCAGGCCAGCGATAGCACGAAGTAATAGAACAGGATGCGTGAAGCAGGCTCAGAGGTGGCCAACTTGTGGGTCGCGACCATCGAGATTGCGAGGCAGAGTGCGGAAACGAAGCCCCCGGCATGCCACCAACTCAGGCCCTCGGGACTGGGTCGCAGGATGACCACCACGCCGGCAAAGCCGATGGCCAGCGGAAGCCAGGTGCGCGGCGCAATATGCTCCCGGTTCCAGGCCCAGACAACCAGCGGCACCGCCAGCGGCGCACTCTGGCGCAGCAGCATCGCATCGACCATCGGGATATGCTCCAGTGCCGCATAGAACAGGTAGAAACCCAGGACGCCGGCAGCGCCGCGAAACAGGTGCAGCCCCATGCGTTTGCTGCGCAGGTTGGCGAGTCCCGGGCGCAGTGTGATACGCGCACACAGCAACAGGCAGATCAGGTATTGCATGGTGACGATGGCCTCGGTGCTGGCCCGTGCCGAGGCGTACTTGGTGGCGACCGCTGCCGTGCTGGCTATGGTGACCATCAACAACGACAGGTAAATCGCCTTTTGGGTATTGTTTGTCGGCACCATCAAGCCCCCCGGGCGCCAGTCAGGTATAGCAAGAGCACCGGTGTTGTCATTATCAAGGCGAGGTTCGTTTGTGGACAGAACGACAATTATCCCAGCCGAGCGTGCACCGGTCCACTTCGTTTACATTGCTAGGTTTGTATTCTGCTGGCGGGCCTGACGGCTCATTGTCGTATAACTCAGTGTCGTATAAGTAGACGCGCCATTGGTGCATAATGCCGCGTTATGTATAACCAGTACTTTGGGCTGTCAGAGGCTCCGTTCTCGATCGCAGTAAACCCGCGTTACCTGTTCATGAGTGCGCGACACCGCGATGCGTTGGCGCACCTGCTGTATGGGGTCGGAGCGGGGGGTGGTTTTATCCTGCTGACCGGTGAGGTGGGTACCGGCAAGACCACGATCAACCGCTGCCTGCTGGAGCAACTGCCCCACGATACCGACGTTGCCATTATTCTTAATCCTGCTCTCAACGCCATGGAGCTGTTGGCTACCGTATGTGATGAACTCGGTATCAGCTATGACCGGGATAAACACACGCTGAAAAGCCTCACCGACGCTCTGCATCGATTTCTGCTGGACAACCATGCTGGTGGCCGCAAGACCGTACTCATGATCGACGAGGCCCAGCATCTGGATTTCGATGTGCTGGAGCAGATTCGCCTGCTCACCAACCTCGAGACCAACAGTGAGAAGCTGTTACAGATTATCCTTATCGGTCAGCCAGAGCTGGCCCAGATGCTGGCCAGGCCTGAGCTGCGCCAGTTGAATCAGCGCATTACGGCGCGCTACAACCTGGGTCCGCTCAACCTGGCTGAGACCGGTGCCTACATTCGTCATCGGCTGCAGGTGGCCGGTATGGCACCTGACCGCGTACTTTTTCCGCCGGCGGTGGTACGCGGTATCTACCAGCGCACCCGGGGAATTCCACGACTGATCAATGTGCTCTGCGACCGGGTATTGCTGGGCGCCTACGGCCGCAACAAGAGCCGTGCCGACAGAGCCACGCTGAGGCTGGCAGCGCGTGAGGTGCTGGGTGAGGACAGGCCCAGGTATGCAGCCCGCTGGCCCTGGGCGCTGGCGGCGCTGGTGCTGATAGGCATTGCCGTCACGGCCTGGGTGTTGCAAGAGAGTGAGGAAGCGGGGGCGCTGCGGCAGCCCGCTGAGCCGCCAGCAGTGCAACGCCCGGTGGAGCCAGGCCTGCAGGCACACGAGTCGCCGCTACCGGCCGCTGCAACTGCCGCGACCGTCGACCCCGAGCGAGAGCTGGTATCACCGCCCACGGCGGACCCTGCGTGGTTGTTGCCCGCCTCCGCTGCGCGTGCCCAGCTCTGGACCTTGTCCAGTGATGAGCCTGTCCCGGACGCTGTGTGCGACAGCCGTGCGCGGCCCGACCGTTCGCGGTCCGACCGAACGCGGCCCGACCGTGCGCGGCCCGACCGAACGCGGCCCGTTGCCTGCATAGAGGGGACCGCCAGCACCTGGGATGAACTGGCCAGTATCCAGCGCCCGCTTTTACTGGACATGGTGACGCCGCAGCGATTCGCCGCCGGCGTGGTCTTGCTGAGTATTCAGGATCGGCGCGCCTGGGTAGCGGTGGAGGGTCGTGCAGAGGAGGTGCAGCTGGCGGACATGGCGCCACTGTGGACCGGGGATTATCGCTTCCTCTGGCAGGTGCCACCGGAATATGAACGTCCGCTGGCGGAGGGTGACAGTGGCCCCGCAGTGACCCAGGTCGCCAGGCTCTTTGCGCAACTGGATCAACAGTCGCGCCCGCTTGCAGACAGGCGCTTCAATGCTGCGCTAAAGCAGCGAGTGGTGCTGTTCCAGAGGGCCAATGATCTGCAGGATGATGGCGTGGTCGGGCTGCAGACCCTGCTAAAGCTGAATGAAGCACTGGGTATCGATACCACGTCTGCTGCGGCCCTGAGTGCGTTGCGCAACTCTGCCGCAGAGGAGCAGTAGCCCCATGTCATTGATACTCGATGCCCTGAACCGCTCGCGGGAAGATACCAGCGGTGTTCCCGGTCTGGCGACGCGCCACGAATCCGTCACCGAGCAACAGCCTGATCACAGGATACGCTTGCTGGTGTCGGCTTTGGTGACAGCGCTGCTACTGCTTGCCTGGCTGCTTTGGGACAGGAGTCAGGTCGGCCAGGGCGAACCCCCGGTCCAGCCAGCGTCTTCCCCGCAACAACAGCCCCTGGCGCAACAGCAGAACTCCGCAAACGTGCCTGCGTCGTCGCCCACGGTGGCGCCGGAGCCGCGCCCGGCTGCGACTGCGGCACTGACGCAACCGCCCACCATTGCGGAGGCCAGCAGAGCGGAGCGGGTGCCGTTGACCCCCGAAACCGCCATCGACCAGGCCCTGGTCGAGACGGCCAGTACTGCCTGGGACAATAATGCGGTAGACCCGGACATTGACGCGCTGTATCAGCCTGGCGCAGCGTCCACTACAGCGCCTGTCCCGGCGCAGGGTTCAGCCATAGCTGAAGAGGACGCCGCGGATGCCAGCGCCGAGGAAGTGAGCGTTGATATAGAGCGCCTGCTGCGCCAGGCGGAAAGCGACCTCGAGGACGCCCGTCTGGCGGAGCATCCGGCGCCGTTCATCAGCGATCTTTCGCAGCAGGTCAAGGACGGGATTCCCACAATCTACTACCAGCGACATGAGTATTCCGGCCTCGCGGGTCAGTCACGGGTACTGCTCAATGGCAAGCGCCTTGGCAAGGGTGGCAGCCCGGTATCGGGCATGCAGGTAGAAGACATTCTTCCGGACTCGGTGGTGCTCCGATACGGTGACACGCAGTTTCGTTTGCGCGCGCTAAACAGTTGGGTGAATCTCTAGGGCACCTCTGATCAATTCGGTAATGCCTCAGCGGAGCTCTGGCATTCCGCGCTGCGCGTTTACTCGGCTGTCGCGGCGGCTAAGTCCAGGTACTTCGCCATGATCGTGAACAGCTCCGGTTGCTGCAGAAAAGTCGGCACTCGGCCGACGCCCGCAGCATTGGCGTAAACCGGTACGGCAGCGCCGGTGTGTTCCTCCATCATGAAGTTACTGGTTGCATAGTTCACCGCCATAATGCCGCCCTCAGGTGTCTCGATACGCGCCACGTAACCTGGCGTGTAGGTAGGTACCGGATATTGCTCGAACAGGCTGCTGTAGGGGATCAGTTGCGCCGCCTGGGAGTGATCCGCAGTCACCAGGATCAGTGTCTCGGGATGCTGCTGGGCGAACGCCAGGGCACTTTGCAGTGCTTCCTCGAGTTGTGCCACTTCGCCAATCGAACCGCAGGGGTTGCGCTTGTGCGATTCCTTGTCGATGGATGCCGACTCAACCATCAGGAAAAACCCCTTGCTGTTCCCTGCCGAGAGGTGTTGCAGGGCGGTTTCGGTCATCTGTTGCAGGCTGG
>JAUIIQ010000026.1 GCA_030431585.1 Gammaproteobacteria bacterium
CTCGGACCGCCACGATCACGACAAGTTACGCCAGTTGTATCACCCGGATGCAACCGATGATCACGGCGGCTTCTTTAAAGGGCTGGCGATGGAATTCATCGACCAGCTGCCGGCCATACAAGCACCAATGGAGATCCTTCATCACAACGTCACCAACATCAATCTCGCGATTGATGGAGATTATGCCGAGGGTGAAATTTACGTGCTGGCCTTTCACAAGATCCGCACCGACACCGAACCAATGGACCTGCTGATAGGTGGCCGCTACTTCGACCGATATGAAAAGCGTGACGGGGTGTGGAAGTACTCGGCACGTGCAGTGGTGGCCGACTGGGCGATGGTCAACGAGACCTCTACGGTGCAACTGGAACACCCGCTGGTGCAAGGGTCACACATCGGCAAGCCCGGGCAGGAGGATCCGTCGTATGGATTCTTCAAGCTGCTGCAGTGGGGTAAGCGGTAGCAACTGCATACCGCAGCTGCAGCTGCGCCTACCCTAACCTCCTACCAGGCTGATCATCACCCCAGCGGCAACCGCTGAGCCAATAACCCCGGCCACGTTTGGCCCCATCGCATGCATAAGCAGGAAATTGTGCGGGTTGGACTCCAACCCAACCTTGTTACTCACCCTGGCTGCCATGGGCACCGCTGACACGCCGGCGGAGCCGATCAAGGGGTTTAGCGGGGTGCTGCCAAAGCGGTTCATCAATTTCGCAATCAGCACCCCGGAGGCGGTGCCGATGGCGAAAGCCACGATACCAAGCCCGAGAATGCCCAGGGTGTTCACATCGAGAAACTTGTCGGCAACCAACTTTGAACCAACGGAAAGACCGAGGAATATAGTGGTGATATTGATCAAGGCGTGCTGCGCGGTGTCCGAAAGCCTGTCGACCACGCCACATTCTTTCATCAGGTTGCCAAAGCAAAACATTCCCAGTAGCGGCGCCGCGTCGGGCAGCAACAGTGCCACCAGAATCAACAGCACTAATGGAAAGACAATCTTTTCGCGCGTCGACACATGGCGCAGCTGCACCATTTCGATCTTGCGCTCCGCTTCGGTCGTCAGGGCGCGCATGATGGGCGGCTGTATCATGGGCACCAGTGCCATATAAGAGTATGCAGCTACTGCAATCGCACCGAGCAGGTCCGGAGCCAGTATGGAAGACACATAGATCGCGGTGGGGCCGTCCGCACCACCGATGATACCGATGGCGGCGGCATCGGCAATGCTGAAGTCCATCAAGCCCAGGGATGTCAGACCGACTGCGCCGATGACGGTAGCGAAAATGCCAAACTGCGCAGCAGCGCCCAGAAACAGGGTTTTGGGGTTCGCCAACAGCGGGCCAAAGTCGGTCATCGCGCCTACGCCCATAAAAATGACCAGAGGTGCGATACCACTGGCAATGGCGACGGAATAGAAACTGTAGAGCATGCCGTTGCTGTAGCCGGCGTCCAGCGCCCATTGCTGGATAGCCAGGTGTGTGGCTGTGTCCGCTGCATCGTACGCAAGCAACAGGTCCTTGCCACTGTCGACGGCCACCACGCCAAGCACACGTCCCAGTTCCGCCAGCTGCAGTGCGTCGGCGCCCAGTACTGCATTCTCCACCGCCGAGTAAGCGAGTCCCGCTCCGGGGATGTTGGCGAGAATGCCACCAAAGCCTATGGGCACCAGTAACAATGGTTCAAAGCGCTTGCGAATAGCCAGAAACAGCAAGCCCAGACCTATGCAAATCATAAAGGCCTGTCCGGTGCTTATCTGCGCGAGGCCGGATGCGCTCCACAGCGTGATCAGGTTATTCATATCAGCCCAGCGTAATCAGCGTATCACCAACCGCTACCGTGTCGCCCGGCTTCACCGCGACCGCAACCACAGCACCATCACGACTGGCGCGAACTTCCGTTTCCATTTTCATGGCCTCCAGAATCAGTACCAGATCGCCAGCGGCGACCTGGTCCCCGGGGCTGACCTCAACTTTGACGATATTGCCTGCAAGCGGCGCGGCCAGAGGCTCTTCCTCTTTACCAGCCCGGGCCGGGGCTGCGGCAGCCGGGGTTGCCGCAGCGGGCTCAGCTGCAGCGCTGCCCGGTGCGACCGCGGTTACCTCGCCTCCCTCGGCGACTTCCACCACATAGCTGCTGCCGTTCACTTTCACCGTATACACTTCAGGGGCGGTCGCAGATGATGTGGCCGGTACCGCAGCGGCTGCCGGTGCTGCCGTTTCACTACCCGGCGCCGGTTCGAAGGCGTCGGGGTTGCCGCGGTTCTCCAGGAACTTGAGGCCCACCTGGGGAAACAGGGCATAGGTTAAGACATCGTCTATTTCGCCCTCCCCTGAAGACAGCGAAATACCTTTTTCGCCGGCCAGACCCCGCAGTTCCTCGGTGAGTTTATCCAGTTCCGGCTCCAGCAGGTCGGCCGGGCGACAGGTCACCGGCTCCTTACCCTCCAGCACACGGGCCGCCAGCTCTGCGTTTACCGGCGCAGGGGTGGCGCCATACTCGCCCTTGAGCACGCCTGCTGTTTCCCGTGAAATGGATTTGTAGCGCTCACCGGTGAGCACGTTGATAACAGACTGGGTACCCACAATCTGCGAGGTAGGGGTTACCAGGGGAATAAAGCCCAGGTCCTCACGCACCCGGGGAATTTCCTCCAGCACTTCGTCCAGCTTGTCTTCTGCTCCCTGTTCCTTGAGCTGGCTTTCCATATTGGTGAGCATGCCGCCGGGCACCTGGGCAACCAGGATACGAGAATCCACGCCGCGCAGCGCACCCTCGAATTTCGCGTATTTCTTGCGCACGGTGCGGAAGTAAGAGGCCACCTCCTCCAATTTATGGATATCGAGACCAGTGTCGCGCTCTGTACCGTCGAGCATGGCCACTACGGTCTCAGTAGGTGAGTGGCCATAGGTCATGGACATGGATGAGATAGACGTGTCCACGTTATCAATGCCCGCCTCCACACACTTGAGGATAGTCGCCGTCGATAAGCCCGTGGTGGCATGACATTGCATGTGAACAGGAATGCTGCAGGACTCTTTCAGGCGAGTGACCAACTGGTGTCCGTCATACGGGTGCAGCAGGCCCGCCATGTCCTTGATACAGATGGAATCCGCGCCCATATCCTCGATGCGCTTGCCCTGCTCTACCCAGCCATCGATATTGTGCACCGGGCTCAAAGTGTAAGAAATCGTCCCCTGGGCATGTTTACCCACCTGCTTCACCGCTTTGAGGGCCACTTCGAGGTTACGCATATCGTTCATCGCATCGAAGACACGAAAAACATCCACCCCGTTAACCGCCGCGCGTTCAACAAACTTCTCCACTACATCATCGGCATAATGGCGATAGCCCAGTATGTTCTGGCCTCGGAACAGCATCTGCTGAGGCGTATTGGGCATGGCTTTCTTGAGCTCGCGAATCCGCTCCCACGGATCTTCGCCCAGGTAACGAATACAGGCATCGAAGGTAGCACCGCCCCAGGATTCCAGTGACCAGAAGCCGATCTCATCGAGTTTCGCCGCGATCGGCAGCATGTCCTCCAGCCGAACGCGGGTTGCCAACAGTGACTGGGAAGCATCCCTCAAAACCACATCGGTGATGCCCAGCGGGCGCTTGTTATCGTCCATGGGAGAAACCTCGCGAGTTCAAATTCCGTTGCAGTAGAAATTAATTACGGCTGCGATACCGATGGATGGCCGCGCTTATCACCGCCACTGTTTCCGCATCCGCATCCGCCGGCACCGGACCAGCGGGTGGTGCAGGTCGCGACAGCGGCTGCGGCTGTGTCTCGGCAAAAAAGCGACCTATGACAGCGGACATCGCTGTGGTCGCTACAACCAGCAGCGCGAGGAACATCACCACAGTCCCCATACCGTAGAGCATCAGTTCAACGCCCTGAGCCATGATTGTCCCTTGCATACCACCCCGCCTGAGCTGCCACTAGATATGCCGTTACTGCGCAACGGCCAACTGCAACTATAAAGCAGCGGCCAGGCAAGTGCCATCACCCGACGCAGGGATACCCTGTGTCCCACGCGGCGTGTAATATGCTGCCCTTTATCCACACTCAGCAGGCTGGCCATGCGTCTGATACTCGCCCCCATGGAGGGCGTCGTCGACCACACTATGCGCGAGTTGCTCACTTCACTGGGCGGCATCGACCGCTGTGTCACCGAGTTTGTGCGCGTCAGTGAAGGCCTGTTGCCACCCCGCGTTTTCTACCGGCTGTGCCCCGAACTGCGCCAGGGCGGCAATACTGCGTCCGGGGTTCCCGTGTATCTGCAGCTGCTGGGGGGGCAACCGACCCTGCTGGCCGAGAATGCCGGGCGCGCCGCTGAGCTGGGCGCACCGGGCATTGATCTTAACTTCGGATGCCCGGCGAAAACCGTCAACAAGTCGGACGGTGGCTCTATCATACTGCGTCAACCCGAGCGTGTTGCCGCCATCACGGCCGCCGTGCGCGACGCAGTTCCGCATCACATCCCGGTCACCGTAAAGACGCGACTGGGCTATGAACATCCTGAGCTATTTCTCGATATCGTGCGTGGTATCGCCGAAGCCGGAGCAAGCGAAATAATCGTACACGCACGGACCAAAAGACAGGGCTATCGTCCGCCGGCGCACTGGGAAGAAATTTCACGAGCGCGCGAAACGGTGAACGTGCCGATCATCGCCAACGGCGAGATCTGGAGCGCAGAGGATGCAATGCGCTGCCAACAGGTTAGCAACTGCGAGGACTTGATGCTGGGCAGAGGTGCACTTTGCCGCCCCGACCTGCCGCGACTGGTGCGCGCCGCCCGCGCCGCGCAGAGCGTACCTGCATTGGCCTGGGCCGAGGTCCTGCCACTGATCCTGGACTACTACCGGCTGACGCTGGCCAACTACGACGCCTGCTACGCTGGCAACCCGATCAAGCAATGGCTGGTCTACCTGCGCACCTACTACCCCCAGGCGGCCTTGCTGTTTAACCTGATAAAGCGGCTGCGCGATGCTGAGGATATCCACCAGGCGCTGCGCCGGGAAATGCTGGCACAGGGCCTCGTCCTCGACGCTGCCTGAATCGACATATGACCACATCAATCACAGCAGACTCTGCCCCCCCGCCCGAAGACAGCAGCTTTTTCGGGCACCCACGAGGACTGTTCGTGTGTTTTACTACCGAACTGTGGGAACGTTTCTCGTTCTACGGCATGAAGTACCTGCTGCTGTTGTACCTCACCAAATATCACCTGTTTTCCGACAGCAATGGACTGGAGGTGCTCGGTGGTTATGCAGCGCTGGTGTATGCCATGCCGGTGATTGGCGGACTGTTGGCGGACCGCTATCTGGGCATGCGCAAGGCCGTGCTCTTTGGCGGCTTTCTGCTGGTGCTGGGTCACCTTGGTATGGCTGTGGAGGGCGAACAGGCCCGTGTGGTCAACGGCCAGATTGTTCGCGATCACACTGCGCTGCAAGTGTTCTATTTCTCACTGGCACTCATCGTTGTCGGTGTCGGCTTCCTGAAGCCGAACATTTCCACCATAGTGGGTCGCCTGTACGCTGCAGATGATCCACGCAGGGATTCCGGTTTCACACTCTTCTACATGGGCATCAATATCGGCGCGTTTACCGCTACGCTGTTGTGTGGCTACCTGGGCGAGACCTTCGGCTGGGCCTACGGTTTTGGCGCCGCCGGTATCGGCATGCTGTTCGGACTGGTCACCTTTGTCACCGGGCAAAAACACTTGCATGGTCTCGCAGAACCAGCCGACCCCGACCTGCTCAGGCAAACTTCAGCCATCGGCATCAGCAAAGAGGCAAGCATCTACCTCTGCGGACTCCTGGCAGTAGTCGTGGTCTGGCAGATGCTGCAGTTCCATGGTGCCGTGGGTACCACGCTAAACCTGCTGTCGGTTGCCGTGCTTGCCGGCCTTGCCTGGTTCATCACCACGCAGTGTAACCGCGTGGAACGCGAGCGCATGATCGCCCTGGTCATTCTGACCATTTCCACCGTCGTATTCTGGGCGTTGTTTGAGCAGGCGGCAGGCTCCATGACCCTGTTTGCGGACCGCGTCATGGATCGCCAGCTGTTTGGCGTGGAACTCACGGCAGCCCAGTATGGATCGTTCAATTCACTGTTTATCTTCCTGTTTGCGCCTGTTTTTGCCTGGCTGTGGACTGCACTGGGCAGACGTGGACTGGAACCGGGTACGCCCGTTAAGTTTGCCCTGGGTATCGCCCAGGCCGGCCTGGGCTTCGGCGCACTGGTCTGGGGCGCGTCTCATCCGGGCGAAGCGGGACTCGTTGCCAGCTACTGGATGGTACTGGCCTACCTGCTGCATACAACCGGCGAACTGTGCCTGTCGCCGGTGGGGCTGTCCGCCGTAACCCGGCTGGCGGTGCCAAAAATAGTGGGTGTGATGATGGGCGCCTGGTTCCTCGCTACCGCCTACTCGGAGTTCGTGGCCGTCCAGTTGGGCAAGCTCGCCGCCGTGACAACCGTGCAGGGCAATGTGGCGAACGCAGAGGTCGCGTTACAACAGTACACGGCTTTGTTCAGCGACCTGTTTTATATTGGCATTGGCGCTGGCGTCCTGTTGCTGCTGTTATCGCCACTGCTGAAAAAGTTGATGCACGGAGTGCATTAATCACCAATCCTCGCTTGGCAAACCAGCACTTTTCCCCGTACATTGGCTCTATAAACGGGGACGGCAATAAAGGGATAACAGCGCGAGGTGAACAGATTTAACCTCTCGTTTCGGGGCGAAATTTTACCGGGAAGTGACCCAGCGGCGGCCAGGGAGGGATTCGCCCGGCTGTTTGATGTTGACGATGCGCAGCAGCTGGAGCAGTTCTTTTCGGGGGACCCGGTCGTTCTGCTGCACAATCTCGAACGGAAAGTCGCCGCGGAATACTATCTCAAGCTGAATCAGCTGGGGTTGAACGCAGAACTGGTCAAAACAGACCCCGCCGCCGATACCTCTCCATCACCTGCCGTCACACCGGTGCCAGCGGCTCGCGACACGCCGCCTGCGGCAAGCCGAGACGGCCCTGATCCACCTGCGCAGACGGCCAGCCAGATCAGCGCCCCTGAGCAAGTTGCAACGACGCGCAGCGGGCGCAGCAAGCCCGATGAGGCTGGCAAACTTCAGCAACACGAAGCCAGCCTGCGTAAAGAGGCAGTAGCGGCGCGCCACAAGGCAGCTGCGCAAAAAGCCGGGAGAACGGCGGCGCGGCAGGCCAGTACCGAGCCGGCAGCGTCCGCCAGTGAACTGGAGGAGAAGGCCATTGCCGCCGGGGCTCGCGCACTCTCAGGCAACGGCAACATAAAGCCTGTGCGGGCGCGGGCCAGG
Source organism: Gammaproteobacteria bacterium (assembly GCA_030431585.1). Lineage (GTDB taxonomy): Bacteria > Pseudomonadota > Gammaproteobacteria > Pseudomonadales > Halieaceae > Halioglobus. The sequence continues at coordinate 7,332 of JAUIIQ010000026.1, forward strand.
TCGCGGCTGGAGTTACCACGCAAATCTCGCAAAGGGCAAACAGCAACGCGGCGCAACCCGCCAGGCTCACCCAACCCTTACCGCTTGCAAGCCTTTCGCAGTACTGCGGATGTTCGACTTCGAGCCACGCAAGCAAGCAGCAGTGCGCGCAGGGGTATGGCAGTAGCCGGCATTGCACTGGCGACATTGCTCATCTTGCTGGGCCGCTTCCTGAGCCTCACGCCATCGCCGTTGATTGAGGGGCCTACGGCAGTAGCCGCCAGCGCAAGTGGCGAACTGCTGATGCTCGTCGGTGACAGCTTACTGCAGCATGATCGCGCCGGTGTAGCCGTGCAAACGCTGACGGCAGAAGCAATGGGCGTGACCGCCTTTGCTGCCCCTATGCTCTTTGACTCAACAGGCAGACTGCTGCTGGCAGCAAATGATGCCAGCAACTCGCAGCCGGGACTCTGGCGTTGTGACCTGGACGCCCAACACTGCGAGGGCCCGAGCGCTGACTACCTGCAATCGCTACCCGCTGCCATGACCCTGCACGAATTGAGCGACCAACGCTTCGTCGCTACCGATGGACAGCTAATCAAGCTATCGCCCGGCGGAGAGGTTGTTGCGACGACTGAACTGATGCTGCCGGAAAAACCCGTGTTGCGGCTGGATTCGGGACTGCTGTTCGTCAATAGCTCCCAGGGCCCGGCAATCAGCGTCCTGCGCTATGAAGACGCATCTTTTGGGCAACAACTGGATGAAATACTGCTGATGCCACCTCCGGCTCTTGAACGCGAGCAAAGCCGCGTCCGGGATTTTATACGCAATGGAGACTTCTGGTGGGTGGAACTCGCCAATCCGGTCGACGGCAGCAGCGGTCTGTATTTGTTTGACCGGGACTGGAAGTACGTACGCGAACTGCCACGCGATGGCTTCACTGCCAATGGACAGCTCCTGAAGTGGGGCGAGCGGGTTCTGTATTACAGTCGCACACGGGGAGAGATACTGCGTTACAACAAGCAGGGCCTGCCTGAAGCACCGCTGGTTTCGCCACTGCTCATGGACATCATTGAGCAAGATGCCAGCCACCGACTGCGCGTCAACGCCCTCTGGCAGGTTTTGCTGGCATTGCTCGTATTAACCAGCCTTGCTGGCGCAGCCTGGGCCTATCTGCAGTCAGCGCGAGCCCTTGTGTATAGCGGAAGGCCCGCGCGAGGCGCCGACCCACTGGATGATATCGCCAGCGAATTACAGTGGCTGGAAACTGCTCCGAATCGCGCAACGCAATTGCGCCAACTCAATATCACACTTGCTATAGTCAGCCTCGCCCTGCTCACCATGCTGATCGGGCTGGGCGTTTCCCTGCTGCAACTCATCGCTGCTACCGCTTTCCTCACCGGGCCGGCCATTGCCCTGCAAATATTCATCCGCAGCGAACAGGAACATGCCGGCTTCCACGAGGAGCAAGTCGTTCTGGTTGATCACCGTGAGATGTATCACCTCGCCCAGGGGCCCCGAATACAGTATCGAGGCCCATTCGTGCTGATTGACGATGTTGTCATTTTCACCGGCAACACATGGCTACCCAGCCTCAACCCGCTGCAGGTTCGAAAGCAACTGGAGCCCAGGGTAACGGCGGGCGTGCGCGTAGACCGCAAAACGGTTGCGGTGAAGCTCTTGCAGAGCCGCCACCCACTGGCGCAGGGCGTTGTTGCCATCGTCGGCTGCACCCTGCTCGCAACCCTGTTACTGCTGCTGAGCTTTATACCCGTATTGGGCTAGAGTGGCAGCAGGAATGCGATATACTGCGAGCAATTGAGCCTGGTACTGCCACCATGAATGCACCCGAAAGTCCTCGTGTTTCCCTGTTCGTTACCTGTCTCGCTGACCTGATGCGGCCCTCAGTCGCCTTCGCCAGTATCAGGCTGCTGGAGCAGGCTGGCTGCGTTGTCGACGTTCCACTGCAACAGACCTGTTGCGGCCAGCCCGGGTACAACAGTGGTGAGTACGAAGCCACGATTCCCCTCGCCAAAAAGACCATCGAACTTTTTGAGCATGCTGAATATGTAGTGGCTCCATCGGGTTCCTGCGCCGGGATGATCTGCCACCATTATCCGAAACTGCTGGATGGTCAGTGGCGAGAGCGTGCGCTCGCCCTGGCAGAAAAAACTTTTGAGCTGACCAGCTTTCTCGTCGATGTAGTGAAGCTGGAATCCGCCCCTGCCATAACCACCAGCCTGCCAACGGTCACCTACCATGACAGCTGTGCGGGGCTGCGCGAGATGGGCGTTAAAGAGCAACCCAGGAAGCTGCTTAAAAACCTTTGCGACGTGGACGTCAGCGAAATGCAGCAGTCCGATGTGTGCTGCGGGTTTGGCGGAACCTTTTGCGCGAAGATGCCCGATATTTCCGAAAAAATGGTCGATGACAAATTGCGAAATGCAAGCAGCACCGGCGCTACACTGCTTACCGGAGGGGACCTGGGGTGCCTGTTGAATATTGCCGGCCGCGCCCGGCGCCAGGGCCTGGACCTGGAGGTACGCCATGTGGCCGAGTTACTCAGCGGCGACCTTTACTCACCTGCCATAGGCGAGGGAGAGTAGGCCATGGAGCAACACAGCCAGCAATTCAAGGAAAATGCCGCAAACGCGCTGGCCGATGCGGGTGGCGTGGCGCAGCGGGATATTCTCGCACTGTTTACGCCCATCATGCGCGACGCTGCAGTGGCGGAGTTTGGCCCCTACGAAGCCTTGCGCCAACATGTTAAACGCGTACGCCAACACAGCCTGGATAACCTCGACTACTACCTGGCGCGTTTTGAACTGGAGGCAACCAATAACGGCAACCAGGTGCACTACGCGGACAGCGCCGACGAAATGAACTCCATTGTCCTGGACATATGCCAACAACACGGCGCTCGTAAAGTAGCCAAAGGCAAGTCCATGGTTACAGAGGAAACAGGCCTCAACGACTACCTGCAACGTGGTGGCCTGCAGGTAATGGAAACCGACCTGGGTGAGTACATCGTCCAGCAGGCAGGGGAAACACCCAGTCATATCGTGGGCCCGGCGCTACACAAGACGCGCGACCAGATTCGAGAACTGTTCCTGGACAAGCATGACCTGGGCGAACGTGAACTGGAATCAATCAGCGACCTCGTAGGCGAAGCCCGCGTTGTGCTTCGCGATCACTTCTTGCAGGCGGAAGTGGGTATCATTGGATCCAACGCGCTGATTGCGGAAAACGGCTACTCCATGCTGGTCACCAATGAGGGCAACGGGGACCTCTGCGCGAACCTGCCCAATGTGCTGATCATCTGCACGACCCTGGACAGGGTGCTGCCGCGCGCCGAGGACGCCACTGCAATCCAACGGCTGTTGGTACGCTCTGCTACTGGCCAGCCGCATACCTGCTACACCAGCTTCTACTCCGGCCCGAGACGCGCCGAGGATGCCGACGGCCCTCTGGAGACGCACATCATCCTGCTGGACAATCACCGTACTGACATTCTCGCCAGCGATTACAGCGACATGCTGCGCTGCATACGCTGTGGATCCTGCCTGAATCACTGCCCGATCTTCGCCGCGACTGGCGGCCACGCCTATGGCTGGGTGTATCCCGGCCCCATGGGCTCAGTATTGACGCCTCTGCTCACTTCGCTGGAAGCCAGTGCCGCCCTGCCCAACGCCTGCACCAGTTGCGGCCGCTGCGCGGAAGTCTGCCCCAGCGCAATTCCACTGCCAGACATGCTCCGCGACCTTCGTCATGAACAGAGCGTGGAAAAAATCACCCCAGCGAGCTGGCGGCAGGGCCTGCGCTTGCATGCCTGGCTCGCATGCCGGCCAGGGCTTTATCAATTCCTCACTGGTATCGGAATTGCCGTGATGCATCGTATCGGGCGCAAGAAAGGCGGCTTCCGCAGTCTGCCGCTGGCGGGAGGCTGGACCAGCAAGCGCGACTTTCCCTCGCCGCAGGGGAAGACTTTCATGCAGCAGTATCGACAGAGGAGTCGCAGCAATGAGCAGTGAAAGCCGCGCCAGAATCATGGCACGCGTGCGCAGCAGCTGTGCCGGCAACGATGCAGCGACGATAGAACGTGAGCTCGCAGGCCTGGGTGTGGCGCCAGCGGCACAGGCCCCACATGAAGACAGCTGTGTCACATTCATGGTGAATGTTCTGCGCAATCAGGGAACGCTGGACGTGGCCGCAGATCGCAGCACGGCGGTAAAACTGATTGGCAACTACCTGTACCAGCATTACCGCAGCCACCGCCTGGTGGCGGGCAATGACCCGAGGCTGGCTGCCATGCCCTGGCGCGACGGCGGCGTCTTACCACGCTTCGGCGAAATTGAGGAGGGTGAACAGATCGCCCTCAGTTATGCCCGCTGGGGCCTGGCAGAAACCGGCGCGACGGTCTTTTTCACCGGTAAACGCAATCCATCGCGGAATAACCTGCTCCCGGAACATCACCTGGTGCTGGTGGACGCCGATACGCTGCTGCCCGACCTGGAAAGCCTGTGGCGTGAGGTGAATACTGCTATAGCAAACGGCAGCAGGCCGCGCGGCATTCACTGCATCGCAGGTCCATCCAGCACCGGCGACATCGAGGGTCAAATCGTCTACGGCGCCCACGGACCCCGCGCCTGGCATGTAATACTGATGGGCAACGTCAGCCCTGAACAGCAGGAGGCAGCACGTGCGCTGCATGCCGGTAAAACCGGCCCGGCGCCAGCGTGATCGTCGGCGGCCGGGGTGCCGGTCAAGCATAGACCGGCATAGTGGGCGACAAGCCTACAGTGGCGTGTAGGAGAACTTCTGACCACCCAGGGCGGCTTCATACATCAACCCGCCCTTGGCGAGGGTAAAAATAGCCATCCCTTTACGGAAACCACCGTGCGCAGTGTTGGCGTCGTTCTGCCCACCGCTGATGCCCGCTGCAACCCCACCGCCGGTGTTGGCTTCTGCGGAAACGCCAGCGGTAATAGCCACTGCTGTCGCCTGCGCGCTGAATTCAAAATTCCCGGAGGTAAACTCGCGCAGTGCGCGCTCGTCTTCAAAAAAGATAATCTGGCTGAACGCCTGGCCGCCCAACTGAATACCCATGGTTAACTGCGTCATGGATACATTGCCAATGTGCTGACCAGCGGCGTATACACGTCCTTTGCCATGTGCGCCACCAATACCGATACCCCCTTTGCCGATAGTCGGGAACACGGCATAGCCGTAGGCGGCGTTGAAGTAGGCTCCGCTCTCACCTGCCTGCCGGAAAGCATTGATGGATTTTTCGTAGGTGTCTTCCGCCCAGGCTGGCTGGGAGATCAGGACCATTAGGCCCACCAGAAAACTGGCTTTAAACAATTTTTGCATGCTGCTGTCCTCTATGCGGAAGGGAGACGCGGCACGCCGTGCCGCGTGCGCCATTGTCAACAGGCTGGACTACCCGGTCAAGCGCCACGTGAAATAGCGCTAGCCGGTATTGCGCATGCCGGCGGCAATGCCGGCGATAGTCACCATAATCGCCCGCTCCAGGCGGCTGTCCTGCTGCTGTCGGTTGCGTTTGAGCAATTCAGCCTGCAGAAAGTTCAGAGGATCCGTGTAAATATTGCGCAGGTGTATCGTCTCCGCAGCCCAGGGCTGCCCTGCCAACAGTTCATCAGCGCCGAGAATATCCAGTATCGCTTCGATATCGCTGTCTAACTGCGCGCGCAAACCGGCACCAATAGGCTGCAACGCCTCCGGCACCAACAGTTCGTCGTAATAGGCCGACAGGCCCACCTCGGATTTGGCGTACACCATTTCCAGCATAGACAGGCGGGTGGCAAAGAATGGCCAATGCGCAGCCATATCACTGAGCAGGTCTGCTTTGCCAGCAGCCACTGCATTGGCCAACGCCTTACCAGCGCCCAGCCATGCCGGCAGCATCAAGCGGTTCTGCGACCAGGCGAAAATCCAGGGGATCGCCCTTAAGCTCTCTATTCCCCCGCCGCCCTTGCGCCGGGCAGGACGGGAACCCAGGGGCAGGCTGGCTAATTCCTGTTCCGGTGTCGCGTGGCGGAAGTAGGCGACGAAATCAGGCTCTTCGCGCACCACCTTGCGGTAAGCCTCGCAGGAATCGGCTGACAACGTTTTCATCATGTCACGCCATTCATCATGCGGCGCAGGTGGGGTTTTCAGGTTAGCCCTGCAGATCGCGACCGTGTACAGCGCAAGTGTTTTGACCGCCAGCGAGGTCCAGCCCAGCTTGGTCCGAATCATCTCCCCCTGCTCAGTCACCCGCAGCCCGTTCTTCAGTGAACCGGGAGGCTGTGAAAGCAGAGCTTCGCGTGCCGGCGCTCCGCCGCGACCGATGGTCCCACCACGACCGTGGAACAGGGTGAGCTCCACACCGTGGCCGGCGCAGACCTCAAGCAGTTCTTCCTGCGCGCGATATTGTGCCCAGGAGGCGGAGAGCACGCCGGCATCCTTGGCCGAGTCGGAGTAACCGATCATCACCATCAGGCGCCCGCCAATCTGACCTCGATACCACTGATCCTGCAGCAGGCTCCCCACCACCTCTTTGGCACGTGACAGGTCGTCAAGAGTTTCGAACAGCGGCGCTACCGGTAAATGCTCGCGCACACCGGCCTCTTGCAGTAGAAGATGCACCGCAAGCACGTCGGATGCCTGCCGCGCCATGGAAATGACATAGGCGCCCAACGCCCTGGCCGGCTGCTCGGCGGCGACTGCGCAGGTATCAAGAACTTCCTGAACGTCAGCCGACGGTTGCCACTGCCGCGGAATCAGCGGCCGGCGATTCCCCAGCTCCCTGAGTAGAAAAGCGCGACGGGTATCCTCATCCCAGTCAGCATAATCTCCCAGACCCAGACTGCGGGTAATTTCCGACAGCGCCTGGGTGTGACGGGCGCTGTCCTGGCGTATGTCGTGCCTGACCAGATAAACACCGAAACATTTCACCCGCCGTAAAACATCCAACAGGCTGCCACGAGCAATAATCTCCATGCCGCAGTCCATCAGCGACTGGTAGCAGGCGTGCAGCGGTTGCCACAACTGCTCTTCACTTTCCAGAATCGCAGCGGTGCCTGGCTGCTCGCCGCGCAAGCGAGCCTCGATATGGCTGCAGGTATCGCGCAGCAGCTGGCGCAGACCGCGCAAGATTGCCCGGTACGGCTCGTGAGCGTCGGCGGCATATTCGCGCAGTGCCGCTGAGCACCGGGTCATCGACAACTCTTCCAGCAATCGTTCGATATCGGCCAGATACAGGTCCGCGGCCTGCCAGCGCGAGAGCAGCATGACCTCGCGCGTCACGGTAGCAGTCACATTGGGGTTACCGTCGCGGTCGCCGCCCATCCAGGAAACGAAGCTGACCGGCGCAGCGTCCAGTGGCAGGCTCTCTCCGCAATGTCGCCCGAGGGCGTCATCAAGTCGGCGCATGAACTCCGGCACGGCCCGCCACAGGGATTCTTCCACTACGGCAAAACCCCATTTGGCCTCATCGACCGGGGTAGGTCGCTCGCGGCGGAAATCGTCGCCGTGCCAGGTCTGTGTCACCAGCTCACGCAGGCGCGCCTGCAATTGCGACTGCTCCCGCTCGGTGAGACCACCCAGCTCCAGCTGGCTGAGACAGGCTCCTATCTCGCTGTGTTTGTGAATCAACGTACGCCGGGTAATCTCAGTGGGGTGAGCGGTCAGCACAAGCTCTATCTTCAGACTGTCAATTGCGCCGGCAATCGCCGCGGCCTCCACACCCTCTTCTCGCAGTTCACGCATACTGTTATTCAGGTTGCGCGAAGCAGAGAGCAGCGGGTCCATTCGCCGCGAGACCATGTGCTGCTGTTCTGCAATATTGGCGAGGTTCAGAAACTGTGCGAATGCGCGCGCTACCGGTACCAGTTGATCACTGTCCAGGTCTCGCAGTTGCGCAAGCAACTGCTCCCGGTCAGCCACAGAACCATCGCGAGCGCCCTTGGACAGGACACGTATACGCTCTACGAGCGCCAGGAAGTCATCGCCTTCGGCGGTGGCGATGGTGTCGCCCAGAATGCGGCCCAGCGTACTGACATTACTGCGCAGCCCTGCGTAATCTGTCTCAGCTGCAGATTGACTCACCAGCCGCTCAACCTTTTCAGCAGGTCAACGACGCGACATGAATATCCCCACTCGTTGTCATACCAGTTGAGCACTCGCAGATAACGATCTCCGGTAACACCGGTGAACCCGGCATCATAGATTGACGAATGGGGATTGCCGATAATGTCCGACGATACGATAGGTGTATCACTGTACTGGAGTATGCCCTGCAAGCGCTCTGACGCGGCAGCGGCACGCACTACCTCATGTACGTTGTCGACGCTGACGGTCTTGCCCAATTTTACAAACAGGTCCACCACCGAGCCATCCGGCACCGGCACGCGTGCGGCAATGCCATGAAGCTTGCCCTGCAGATCGGGCAGCACCTGGCCAACGGCCTTGGCCGCACCGGTGGAAGTGGGAATAATATTCTCTGCGGCCGCACGGCTGCGACGCCAGTCTGAGTGCGGCACATCAGCCAAGCGCTGGTCATTGGTGTAGGCGTGCACTGTATTGATCACGCCTTCCTCGATACCGAACTCGTCGTGCAATACACGCGCCATGGGAGCGAGGCAATTGGTAGTACAGCTGGCGTTGGAGATGATCCGGTGCGAATCGGTCAGGCCTTCATCATTCACACCCAGTACCACGGTATAATCCACCGGGTCCTTGGCGGGCACGGTCAACACCACTCGCTGGGCACCAGCCTGTAAATGCAGATCCAGCTGCTCGCGCTTGCGAAACACCCCCGTCGCCTCGACAACAGCCTCCACCCCAAGCTCACGCCAGGGCAGTTCCGCCGGGTCGCGCACGCTGATCAGTTTTGCCCGGCTCTTGTCGGTGACAAAATGGTCATCTTCCAGTTTAAGATTTTTGCCGAAAGGCCCCATTACCGTATCGTAGCTGAGCAGGTAACGCAGTGCGTCATAATCAAACAGATCGTTGATAGCGACAACATCTATGCCCTCCACATTCTCGAGGATACGGAAGACGGAGCGCCCTATGCGGCCGAAGCCATTGATACCGACTTTCATTACGCCACCTCCCGCTGCTGATCAAGTGTGTTGTAAAGCCGCACCACATCCAGCAGGCGCGCAGCATGCCCCAGGTTCTCGTACCAGCTCAGCGTCTTGATGATGCTCTCCCCGGCCTTGATCGTGCCCTTGGTGTCAAACAGCAGGGACAGAGGGTTGCCAATCACGTCAGAAGACACAATCGGATCTTCGACGACCCCGATGATACCCGGATGCCGCTGTGCTGCGGCGCGCATAGCCTCGTTGACATCTTCCACAGTAACCGCCGAATCCTTCATCACCAGGTTTACGTCCAGTAAACACCCCTCCTGCACCGGCACATTCAGCGCTGAGGTAAGAATCTTGCCATCGAATTCCGGCAGAATCTGGCCCAACCACATTCCCGCTTCATGTGTATTGGGGATAATGTTCTTGGCAGCGGACCGACTGCGGCGGAAATCGGAACCAGCATAATCTTGCAAGGCCTGATCAGATGTGAATGCATGAATGGTATTCATGCTGCCACACTCAATAGCAAATTCGGGAGCCAGACTATTCAACAACAGCGCCAGGGCACTGGTGGTCGCAGAGCCGGCAGACACCATGCGGTCAGAGGCCGCAGCGCTCGCATCGTTGATACCGGGTATGACGATGCGGTCAATGTGATCAGTGGGCAAGGTGCGCAGCAGCACGCGTGGTGCGCCATTACCCAGGTGACTTTCCATGGCACCGCGATCCCGATACTTGCCGGTGGAGTCGATCACCACGTCCACGCCGAAAATATCCCAGGGCATCTCTGCCGGCCGGTCAATTTCCATCAAACGTGCGCGGCAGCGCCCGTTCACCAGGAAATTGCCCTCCAGACGATGGCGCTCTGGCTCCTCTACTTCCGAGCTCAGCAAATAATGCAGAATGTCGGGTTTGCCGATATCCGCGATAGCGACCACTTCGATATCGCTACTGTGGGATGCCAGCTCGAAAATCTGACGTCCCGTCTGACCAAATCCCATAATGCCCACCCTTATGGGCGCTTGCTGCGTCATTGTTACTCTCCTTGGTAGCTGTTAGGAATCCGACATGGCTTCGCGGGCCAGCACTGTTATCTCTGCCCAGCGACCATTCTCTACCAGGTCACCGGATACCATCCATGACCCACCGCAACAAACCACGTTTGGCAGGGCCAGGAACTGTCGAAAATTCTCAGGCTTCAATCCCCCGGTAGGACAGAACTGTACGTCCGGGAAAGGGCCGGCAAGAGCCCGTAACATATCCAGTCCGCCCACGACGGTTGCGGGAAACAATTTACACAGGTTCATGCCATAGTCCCGAGCACGCATTACCTCGGAGGCTGTGGCAACGCCGGGTATGAAATCAAGCGGCGCACGTGAGGCCGCGGCCAGCAGGCTGTCAGTACCGCCAGGACTGAGCGCCAGCGACACCCCGGCGTCTACAACCTGAGAAAGCTCATCTGCCGTGGTAACTGTTCCGGCTGCCACCTGCATCGCGGGCACCTCGCGACGCACGGCGGCGATCGCGGCCAGGGCCGCAGGGGTACGGAGTGTGATTTCAATGGCATTCATGCCACCCGCCAGCAGCGCCCTGGCCAGGTCTACGGTTGTCTCAGCGTCCAGGGCAGTCACCACGGGCAGAACCCGACACGCGTGCAAATCGATATTACTCACTGCTCACCAATGATGTAGTTTTATTACAGAAAGGGAACTCTATCCGTTTATATTTCCCAGTGCAAGATCTGCCCGCATTTTCTTTTCGAGCGACAAGTCCTTGCCTTTATGGTGCATTTACCCTATAAATTTCGACACGAAAATAACGACAGAACAAAGAAGAAGGCCGAACCCACCATAATCTTGTTGTATTTTTATTACAATTTTTCGCTCCGGGAGCTTTTTTGACATGACATTGCTCACAGACCTTGCCGACCCACGCAGCAAGCGCAGTAAATCCGCACACAAGATTGCCGCCTGCGTGGTGGCAAACCCCGAGGCCGTTCTCTCAGCTACCACCGCCGCACTGGCGGCGAGCGCCGGCGTGAGTGAACCCACCGTCAACCGGTTCTGCACCGGGCTTGGTTACAAAGGCTTCCCTGACTTCAAACTTGCCCTGGCTGCCGAGTTGGCCCGCAAGCAGCCGCGCATGACCCGGAATATCGAGGCAAACGATTCGGTGGGGGCCGTGGTGGCGAAAATTTTCGAAAGCACCCAGGCCAGCCTTGGCGGCACACTGGAACAGCTGGACCTGGCCGCCCTGCAGGATGTGGTAGCCGCCCTCGCCAACGCCCGCTCAATCATCTTTTGCGGTCTTGGCGCATCTGCTTCCGTCGCAATCGATGCACAGCACAAATTCCTGCGTTTCCACACGCCTGTGGCCAGTCATACGGACATCATCAACCAGCGCATGGTAGCGACCGGCCTGGACCCACAGGATTGTATTGTGTGTATCTCCTACTCCGGCCGCACGCATGCCATGGTGGAGCTTGCTGAACTCGCTGCAACCAGTGGCTGCCATGTGGTGGGCATCACCGCGCCCGGCTCACCGCTGGCGAATGCCTGCACACTGGCACTGTCAGTAGAGAACGATGAAGACACCGATGTCTATACCCCCATGACGTCACGGATAGCGCAACTGGTTATCCTCGACATCCTCGCTACATGCCTGGCCCTGCAGCAGGGAGAGGCTTTCTCGGACCATTTGCGCCGGGTGAAGTACAACCTGCGACTGACTCGACGCCAGTAAGGCAGGCGACCGTAAAGGCTCTTTTCTTGACGCGGCGCATGCCCCCGCCGCAACTCACTCGCTAAACTGGGATTGCAAGCAGTTAAAACCCAATGGGAGTGGGTCCGTGAGCGAATCCTGGTACGCCCTGTCTGCGCAAGCGGTCATTGAGCAGCTGGCCAGTAATGAGCAAGGCCTCGACGAAGTGGCGGCAGCGCAACGGCTGGAACAGTTCGGCCCGAACGAAATCGCCTTCAAAAAGACCCCGGCGTGGGTATTGCTGCTGCGCCAGTTCAACGATCCGATGGTTATCATTCTGCTGGCAACCGCCGTCGTCACCGGCACACTGACGGCACTGGGCAGTCATATGCTGCCAGATACCGTGGTTATCGTCTCTGTTGTTGTACTGAATGCCCTGCTCGGCTTTGTCCAGGAGGGCAAAGCCGAGGGCGCGCTGGACGCTTTGCGCAACATGATGGTGCAGGAGGCACTGGTGATACGGGCCGGGGATCAACGGCGAATCCCCGCCAGAGAACTGGTTCCCGGCGACCTGGTGATTCTCGAAGGGGGTGACAAAATACCCGCGGACGTGCGTTTTCTGGAAGTCTCCAACATCCACGTCGACGAATCCTCACTCACCGGCGAATCTGTCCCCGTTCAAAAGCTCACGGAAGCCATTCCAGGAGAAGATCTGGTTCCCGGTGACCAGAGGAACATCGGATTCTCAGGCACTTATCTCACCCAGGGCACCGCCAGGGCGATGGTGATCGAAACCGGAGCGCAAACCGTGTTCGGCAGGATCGCCGACATGGTCAAGGCGGCAGACACCCACAGCACTCCGTTGCAACGCAAAATGAAAGAGTTTGTGCGTACGCTGATCATCGCCATTCTTCTGGTGGGCGCCTTCAATTTTGGCTACGGGATCTATGTCGGCTACGCTATTTCCTACAGTTTTCTTGGCGCAGTATCGCTGGTCGTGGCGGCCATACCAGAGATGCTGCCGGCGCTGGTTACGTCCATTCTCGCCTTGTCAGGCATGGTGATGGCGGGGCGCAAGGCGCTGATTCGCAAACTCCCGGCGGCAGAAACGCTGGGGGCAACGTCAGTCATCTGCTCGGACAAGACCGGCACGCTTACCGAGAACCGTATGACCGTAACGAGGGTCTATGCCGGCGGAGAAATACTTGCCATCACCGGCACCGGATTCGACATCGAAGGCGATTTTCTACGCGAAGGCAAAGCGGTAAAAGCCAGTGAACACCCTGCCCTGGTGCAACTGCTGCAATGCGGTTCTGACTGCAATAATGCGCACCTGTCCGGTGAGGGAGGTACCGGCGACCCCACCGAGCTGGCGCTGCGTATCTCGGCGGCCAAAGCAGAGATCGCCGCGGACGGCAGACAGCGCCTGGTGGAGTTGCCGTTTGACTCCAGCGTGAAGTACATGGCGGTTCTGGTGGCAGACCGTGGCCAGCGCTGGATTCTTGCCAAGGGCGCGCCAGAAGTGATTGTCAGCATGTGCAACACCACTCTGTGCGACGTCGGCGAGAACACGACCTTCGCGCCCGAGCAGGCACTGGGTACGGCCAGGTCGTTTGCAATGGACGCGTTGCGCACACTGGGTTTCGCCATGAAAAAGGTACCACCGGAGCAGACTGACCTGGACCATGAAGACCTCTCTGACATGTGCTTCCTGGGCCTGCAGGGCATGATCGACCCACCCAAACAATCGGCCATCGAGGCCGTAGCGCAATGCAAACGGGCGGGCATACGCACGGTGATGATTACCGGGGATCACCCCGATACAGCGCAGGCCGTCGCCCGGCAACTGGGCATTGCTGCCGACCAGGTCCTGACCGGGACCGAGCTCAACCATCTCAGCGAAGATGAGCTGCTCGTCGCGAGCGCGAAGGTATCGGTGTTCGCCCGAGTTGCGCCCGAACACAAGAAAAACATTGCAGAGGCGTTGCAGGCGCAGGGACTGGTAGTGGCGATGACCGGAGACGGCGTCAACGATGCGCCGGCATTGAAAGCCGCCGATATTGGTATCGCCATGGGTATCAGTGGCACAGAAGTGGCCAAGGAGTCCTCGGATATGGTCCTTGCCGACGACAACTTCGCCACCATCGTCGCTGCCGTGGAGGAAGGTCGCCACGCCTGGAATAATCTGCAGAAAGCCATTCTTTATACCCTGCCAACCAATGCAGCGCAGGCGTTGCTGATAATGGGCGCCATTGTCATGGCAGCGTGGGTGCCCCTGTTCGGCGCTCGCTTCGTGCTGGAACCAGTGCAGATACTGTGGATCAACCTGCTGGACTCCGTGCTCTTGACCATGCCGCTGATGATGGAGGGCAAGGAAAAGAACCTGCTGGACTCCCCTCCCCGTCCTGCCGGCGCGCATATCATTGACCGGCTGTTCCTGCAACGCGTGGTGCTCATCGGCCTGGCGATTGCACTCCCTGGATTCGCCATCTACTACCACTTTGGCCACCCGGCTGTCGTCGACGGCGAAGTGGCGGACGCGCTGCTACTGACCCAGGCGCAGACCGCTGCATTCTGGGCCATACTGCTGGCACACTTTGGCTATGTTATCTCAGCAAGATCAATACACGCCTCGGCATTCTCCTTCAACCCGTTCTCAAACGGCTGGCTATTGGCGGGCATCGCCATCAGTATAGCCATTCGATTCATCCCCACCGTTATCCCGCAGGCAGCTGCCCTTTTCCGCACGGCACCTTTTCCGGCAGAATGGTGGCCACTGATTCTACTGTGCTTCCTCCCCAGCTTTCTGGCGATTGAAACGGATAAGCTCATACGCAGGATATGGACGTGAAAAAAATTATCCTCACCTTTTTCAGTCTGCTTGGCCTGCTCATCGCCGTGGTGGCTTTGCTGCTGGCCAGCGGGACAGTTTCACTTGACGGCTTGCGCATGGCAGCCAACGTGATGTTCGGCGTAGAGGGACCCTCACTGGAGGAGTCTGCCGCCCACCAGAACTATGAGCTGCCTCCCGGTTTTGCCCTGCAGATATTCGCCAGCGACCTGCCCCGAGCACGCTTCATGCGTTTCACCCCCGCCGGGGACCTGCTCGTCAGCCGGCCCCACTCCGGCGATATCGTCCTGTTACGCAAGGACGCCGATGGAGACGGGCGTCACGATGGTCGCGAGTCTGTATTGATGGACCTGAACCGGCCCCAGGGGCTGGATTTCTATCGCGGTTGGCTCTACGTGGCAGAGCGAGACAAGGTTGGCCGGATCAATTTCTCAACCGGACGCGCCATTGGCCCCTACCGCACAGTACTGGACAACCTCACCGGCGATGGTAATCACTGGAGCAAAACCCTGCGCGTGGGCCCGGATGAACTGATCTACCTGACCCAGGGGTCTACCTGCAACGCCTGCATCGAGAAAGATCCACGCCGCGCCGCCATGATGCGATTTCGCCCGGATGGTCGCGAGGCCGAGATAATAGCCACCGGGCTGCGCAACAGCGTGGGCTTCGACTGGGCGCCCTGGGACGGCGGGCTGTATGCCACCGACAATGGCAGAGACATGCTGGGCGACGACTTCCCCGTCTGTGAGCTCAACCTCATCGAGAAAGGCAGGTTCTACGGCTGGCCGTACTTCAACGACAACAACGTACCGGACCCGGACATGGGCGATGACCCATTCGCTGACCAGCGCTCACCCACAGCACCCGTGCACGGCTTTGCTGCCCACAACGCGCCACTGGGCATCAGTTTTATCGACACGTCCGGGTGGCCGGGCGACTACCAGCGCGTTGCCCTGGTGGCGTTGCACGGCTCATGGAATCGCAGCAGCGCTGATGGCTATAAAGTAGTGTCTTTGCACTTCACCCAGAACGGCATAGAACAGCGGGACTTCCTCACTGGTTTTCATCAGGATGGCCGCATTTTCGGCAGGCCGGTTGACGTGATCCAGGGCCCGGACAAGGCCATCTACATATCAGACGACTATGCCGGGGCTATTTACCGCGTTGTTGTGGCGGATGAGAGTACTACGACCAGCCCAACTGCAAGACCCGTTGGCCTGTCGACGAATCAGCGCGAGAGCGCAGCTCCTGACTGGCTGCAGCAGGCCGATGCCGAGCGCATGGCCGCCGCAGGCGAGCAACTGTATGCTCAGCACCAATGTGGCCGGTGTCACCAGGAGGGAGAAAACCCTGTGTCGCTGGCCGGATTATCCCGGCGTATGGGTTACACTGCGGTTATCGACGCGTTGCAGGCACCCCAGGCACCCATGCCCTTGTTCCCCCTGTCTACGCTGGAGCAACGCCAGTTGGCGGTTTATCTCCTGAACCACGATCAATAAAAAGGGGCCTACGCAAATAATGAACACTAAAGCGATTCCACCACTGGACCTCATGTTCTTTCTCACCGAGTCGGCCCAGAGCCCCAAGCACGTGGGCGCAGTGCAGATCTTCGAGCTGCCTCGCAACGCGCCGGCGGATTATCTGCAACGCCTGGTTGCACGCTTCAAGGAAGCGCCAGTGGTCGCGCCGTTCAGTTACACCCCCTCTTTTGGCCGCCTGCGCATGCCACAGTGGGTAGAGAGCCCGGAGCTGGACATCGACTACCATATTCGGCACTCCGCACTTCCCGCGCCCGGTACCGACAAGCAGTTGATGGAAGTTGTCCAGCGCCTGCACAGTACTCTGCTGGACCGACGACGCCCATGCTGGATGTGCCAGGTCATAGAAGGCCTTGAAGGCAACCGTTTCGCCATCTATTCCAAAATTCACCATGCCTACATCGATGGTATGTCCGGTGTTAAACGTATGTACGGGTCTTTGTCTACATCTCCCGATGACACGGAGGTGGTCAGCACCTGGTCTTTTGACCCTGACCGCAAAGCGGGCGTCACCCGGTCGCGTGCCCCCAGGCCAGATGCCGGTAACGCGCTGGCAAAGCAGGCTAAAGGTATCACCCAGGCCTACCAGTTCTTCGCTCAAATGGGCTTGCAGTGGCTGAAGCTGCGCGACAGTGACGCCCAGGTGCTCTTCTCTGCCGGGCGCACACGAATGAACAAACCCATTGAGTGGGACACCCGCTCTACTGCAATCTGCACGCTGCCCCTGGACCGGGTCAAACGTGTAGGCAAGGCCAAAGGCTGTACCGTTAACGAGGTGGTGCTTGCCGTTATTGGCGCTGCACTCGATGACTACCTGAGCGCCCATGGTGAGCCACCCAAGGCGCCACTTGTTGCCCTGTGCCCCATGTCTATTCGCAGCGAAAACGACGACAGCGCCCGCACCCAGGTCTCCGCTGTTCATGTTCGCCTCGGCGACCCGGGCGTCAGCCTCAGTCGCAGGCTGGCTCAGGTAGTGGAGTCATCCAAGGCCTCCAAGGCAGAGGTCGCCTCCCTCTCGGCCGAGGCGATGATGGACTACGGCGTAATGGTATTCGCTTTGTGGGAGCTGCTGGAGCGCAGTAAACTGGACCGATTACTGGCACCGTCTTACAACGTGCTGGTATCCAATGTCCCCGGGCCAGGAGATGAAAACCTGTATCTGTGTGGCTCGCGCATGGTAGCAAGCTACCCCATTTCCACCCTGCTACCAGGAGTGAACCTGAACGTTACACTGCTGTCCCATGGCAACTCACTGGACTTCGGCCTGCTCGCCGACCGCCACGCACTACCAGACCTGGACAATGTGTCTGACGCCATAACCCGGCAGTTCTTTGCTCTGGAAAAAGCACTGCGGGTCGGCGCGGGTAAAAAAGCAGCTCCGAAGCGCAAGGCAGGCCGGCCCAAAACCGGCACCAGAAAAACTGCGTCAACCGGCAAGGCAAAAGCAAGAAGCAGACAGAAGAGCTAGTCGTGTTGCCTGATGCTTAAGTACCTGCCCAACGCCATTACCACGTTACGCCTGTTGCTGGCGCTGCCACTGGGGCTGCTGATACTGCGCCAGGAATACGGCATGGCGCTGGCCGTTGGGCTGCTAGCCGGAGTAACCGACGCACTGGACGGCTACACCGCCAGGCGGCTGGGCTATCTTTCGCGCTTTGGCGCTGCCCTGGACCCGGTAGCGGACAAGTTGCTCATCACAGTATCTTTCCTTTGCTTCGCGCATATTGGCGCAGTGCCCTGGTATGCGGCCGCTATTGTTGTGGGTCGCGACCTCGTTATCGTCAGCGGTGCGCTCTGCTACCGGCTGTTGGTCGGCAGCATCGAATTCGCGGCTACCAGATTAAGCAAACTGAACATGCTGGTGCAGATCTGTTTCTGCGCGCTGGTATTGACGGCACAATTGCTTCCGGACCTTGTGCAACCGGCGATCCCCGGCTTGCTGTATGTTGTCTTGATCATTGCCGTCGTCAGCGGCGCAGACTACGTCATTACCTGGTCGCGCAAGGCGAGAGAAAAAAAGCAGATGGAGCACTGAGGCGATGGCCGGCGGCAACCGCGATATTCACATTCTTACCTACAATGTGCACAAGGGGTACTGCTCGGGAAACCGTCGCTTTATGCTGGA
>JAUIIQ010000027.1 GCA_030431585.1 Gammaproteobacteria bacterium
CGCACATGGCGCCCCAGGTTTTCCAGGCCCGCCTCCAGCGCCGGCAGATTTTCCGCCTGCAGAGCGTCCCGCGGGACACCACCGTGCATCTTCAAGGCCCGCACCGTTACCACGATAACCACTGCATCGGGAGCAAGGCCGGACTTACGGCACTTGATATTGAAGAACTTCTCAGCACCCAGGTCAGCCCCAAATCCAGCCTCGGTAATCACATAGTCTGACAGTTTGAGGGCTGTGTTGGTGGCAATCACCGAGTTACAACCGTGGGCAATATTGGCGAAAGGGCCACCATGGATGAACGCGGGGCTGTTCTCCAGCGTCTGCACCAGGTTGGGCGCCAGCGCATCACGCAGCAGAGCGGTCATTGCGCCATGCGCCTGCACCTGAGCCGCGGTAACCGGCTCTCTCTCACGGGTATAGCCAATGACGATTTTTGCCAACCTCTGTTGCAGATCCTGCAGGTCTCGGGCCAGACAAAAAATTGCCATCACCTCCGAGGCGACGGTGATATCGAAACCGGCTTCCATGGGAAACCCATTCGCCGGGCCACCAATACCCGTGACAATCTGCCGCAACTGCCGGTCGTTGATATCCACCACGCGGCGCCAGGTCACACGGCGCAAGTCCAGGCGCAGTTCGTTGCTCCAGTGAATGTAGTTGTCAATCATGGCGGCAAGCAGGTTGTGAGCGGCACCGATAGCGTGCATATCACCGGTAAAGTGCAGGTTAATATCCTCCATGGGCACCACCTGCGACATTCCGCCCCCGGCCGCCCCTCCCTTCAGACCAAAGCAGGGCCCGAGGCTTGGCTCACGCAGACACACCGAAGCATGCTTACCCAGACGGTTCATGGCATCAGCCAGACCGATGGCTACCGTGGTCTTCCCCTCGCCTGCAGGCGTCGGGCTCATGGCAGTGACCAGCACCAGGCGACCGTCAGGGCGATTGCGCAGCGACTCTACGCCGTCGAGACTGATCTTGGCTTTATAATGGCCAAAGGGAATCAGGTGCGCCTCATCCAGGCCCAGCCCTGCCGCTATTTCCGTTACCGGCAGCATCTTCGCCTCCCGGGCAATTTCGATATCAGGCTTCAAATCAACTCTCCTTGCGCGCTCTTGGGGCCGGGACTGTGAATTTTTTCACAGTTGCAGGCTTATCCGTTGACCCGGATCATGCACAGCGTCAGTATAGACGCTTGTCTGCGGACAATGGGCCCATAAAGACGAGGAAACACAGCCCGGGTATTGCCATACCTTAACGTGCCTCAACCATTTTCCAGAGTTGAAACAATGACCACAATCCACCCCACCAAGACCAGTAAGCGACGCGGCATGTATACCGTGTCGCCCGTCTGTCTTGGCACAGGCGAGGTGGTTTGAGGACGCATTTGTAAGCAGCAAGCATTACTAAAAGGCCTCCGAGAACCCTGATTCCGGAGGCCTTTTTTCTTTTCAGAAATACATTGTCACTGCACTCAGGGTTCTCCCTAAACAGGGATTAGAACCGTGAAACGGTCACTGCAAAACAACATTACAACGATTTACCTGATGGGCTTCTTCACCGGCTTCATGGTCGTCGTGCCAATTTTCGTGCCGCTACTGCAGGGCCATGGCCTGTCGATGAGCGAAGTACTGCAGACACAGGCGCTGTTCGCCCTCACCATTGCTGTGTGCGAAGTTCCCTCAGGTTACATTGCTGATATCTGGGGGCGTAAGAACGCAATACTGGTTGGCTCGGCACTGAATGCGCTGGGATTTTTTTCTCTGCTCTGGGCTGACAGCTTCGTCGACTTCCTGGTTTATGAGTTTATTCTGGGTGTTGGCTTCAGTCTCATTTCCGGCGCCGACCTCGCGCTGCTCTATGACACCGAAGTCTATTTGCAGGAACGCGGACTCAAAGGCGGCGCAGGTGCCGGCAAATCGCTTAGCCGGCTCATCTCGGTAGAAGCGGCAGCGTCCGGCGTCGCCGGAATTGGCGCCAGCCTGTTGCTGCTGTGGTCCATGGACTGGGTGATCATGGTGCAGGCATTCACCGGCTTCGCGCCGTTTCTACTGGGTCTACTGCTGGTGGAAGCACCCAGGCCGGCCAACAGCGAATCCACCGCAATGGCTGGCCACGGTGACAACGCCAGGCGCATTGTTGAACTGCTGCTGTTTGGCAAGCCGGTGGTCTTGTGGACGGCATTTGCGATAGCAGTTTTCGGGCTGTTGGCAGTGTATGTGTTCTGGATTTACCAGAAATACTGGGAGCTTCAGGGTGTGCCGTTAACCTCCTTCGGCTACATCTGGGCAGCGCTTGCCCTCACAGTCAGCCTCTCGGCGCGCTACAGCGAGGCGCTGGAAAAACGCCTGGGCTACCGCCGACTGTTGATTCTCATTGCGACATTGCCCTTGTGCGGACTGCTGGGAATGGCGCTGGGCAGCGGCTGGTGGGGAGTCATGTTCGGCCTCGCTATCCAGGTGTCCAGGGGTTTATCCATGAGCCTGTTCTACGAAGCATTGAACCGGCGGGTGCCCGGTGAGTTTCGCGCCACAGTGAACTCACTGGTGAGCCTGGGAGTGAGGGCGATCTTCATTGTCACCGGCCCGCTGCTGGGTCTGGCACTGGATAGCCGTGGCATGCAATCTACCTTGCTCTGGCTGCTCGCAATTTTCGCGCCATTAATGGCGTTGGTACTGGTTCCCCTGGTGCTGCGCATCCACCGCGAATCAGCGGAAAGCAAAGCCGTGAAAGCGCCTTCCCCCGCCGCCTGAGTGCGGCGGGGTTTCATTGTCACCAGAAACACGGCGCGAAATACACAGCGCGTCTCGGGCAACATTGTCTAGCTGTCTTATCCGGCGTAGGCTGTGCCTGTTAACACTGAAACCACACCCGTCCATACAGTCGTGCCGAAAAAACAAAGATGAATAACCACACCAATTCTGTACAGCGAAGACTGACGTGACCGACACCAGCCCGACCGCAGTGCTTCGTGCCCGCCGTGTCTTTGATGGTGAGCGATGGCACTCAAATTATGCCGTGCTGCTGCGCGGTGACCGGATCGACGGTGTGGTGCCCGTCGATGAGGTGCCGGAGGGCCTGACGTCGATAGACCTGGGCGACGCGATACTCGCGCCGGGGCTGATCGACATACAGGTCAATGGCGGCGGCGGCGTGCTGTTCAACAACCAACCTGACGCGGAAACAGTGCACGCCATGGTGGCGGCACACCTGCGCTATGGAACCACTGGCTTGATGCCCACTGTGATCAGTGATTCTGCCGAGGTGCACAGAGCCGCAGTGGAGGCCGTGACCACGGCACGGGCCAACGCAGAGCACGGCGTGCTCGGCATTCACCTGGAGGGGCCTTTCTTGAACAAAGAGCGGCGCGGCACCCACAGTGCCAGCATGATCCGGCAAGCTGATCACGACGATATAGCCTGGTTGTGCTCTCTTGATGCTTTTCCGGTGATAGTCACCGTGGCGCCGGAAAAACTGCAGGCAGGTCAGTTGCGCAGGCTCAGCGATGCCGGCTTGCTGGTAAGCGCTGGACACACCAACGCCAGCCACGCCTGCGTCACCGAGGCCATCGCGCAGGGCTTGCGGGGGTTTACCCACCTGTTTAATGCCATGAGTCCGCTGACCGCCAGAGAACCCGGCACTGTCGGTGCCGCTCTGGAAGATCATACTACCTGGGCAGGTATCATCGCCGACGGACACCACGTGCACCCCGCTACACTGTCGTTGGCGCATCGCTGTAAACCGGCCGGTAAACTGCTTTTGGTCAGTGATGCCATGGCGACTGTTGGTGCGAAAGAGCAAGGTTTTGAGCTCTACGGCGAGCGCATAGAAGTCCAGCGCGGGAAGTTGATCAACACTGAAGGAAACCTCGCGGGAAGTGCAATCGCCTTGATCGACGCCGTGCGCACTGCACATCAACTCAGCGGCATCGAACTGGGCGAGTGCCTGCGCATGGCCTCCCTGTACCCGGCCGCTTTCCTGCGTCTGGAAAATCAGTTAGGACGCATCGCGCCCGGCTTCAGGGCGGACCTTTTTGCCTTCACCTCCAGTTATGCAGTGACGGACAGCTGGGTAGCCGGACAACATACCAGATACCACAATAGCTGAGCGACAAAGGAACACTGGATGGCAGGGGGGCAATACTGCAGCCCTTGCAAGCAAAGCTCGCGCTATGCGGCTTTTTGGGTTGTTGCGGGCGCCGGCCTGTGTCGCGGCATAAAAAGTATATTGACCCCACTGCCGTTTCAAGCAATCCTTCTATCTCACTTGAAGATAACGAGAATAATATGCAACAGTTATCGGGTCAGGACGCCATGTTCCTGCACGCAGAAATAGACGGTCTGCCACAGCACATTGGCGGTGTCAGCATTTACGACCAATCCACCGCGCCGGACGGCAAGGTGCGCTTCAAACAAATCCTGCAGATGCTGGAGCGGCGCCTGCATCTATCACCCATTTTTCGCCGGAAGCTGGCATTCGTTCCCGGTGGACTGGGCCGCCCCTATTGGGTGGAAGATCCGGATTTTGACCTGGAGTACCACGTACGCCACATCGCCCTGCCCAAACCGGGCGACTGGCGCCAGCTGTGTATTCTCGCTGCTCGCATACATGCCGTACCCCTGCGTCGCGACAAGCCGATGTGGGAAATGTATATCATAGAAGGCCTGAACAACGTGGAGGGATACCCCCCCGGTTGCTTCGCTGTGCTGCTGAAAGTCCACCACTGTGCGATGGATGGCGCCACCGGCACCCAGTTCATGAACATTGTTCACGACCTGACACCCGAGACGCGTGACCCAGGGAATCCACCGCCATGGATTGTGGAACGCCCGTCGAAAGCACGAATGCTGGGCCGCGCCTACCTTGATGCCTGGCGCAAACCAGGCAAGGCACTGGATTTTATCCGTGAGTCTATCCCCGCCGCGCTGCGTATACGCAAAGGCGGCAAAGAAGGCTCTATCCACTTTCTCGAGGACAAGCCCACGACGCGCTTCCAGGGGCGCATTTCGCGACACCGCGTGGTTGACGCGAAGAAGTTCGATTTTGAGCAGGTTCGGGCGATCAAGAATTCCTGCCCGGGAGCTACGATAAACGATGCCATGTTGACTATTGTCGCCGGCGGGATGCGTAAGTACCTGAAATCCAAGGACGAAATGCCTGAACATTCGCTCGTTACCGGCTGCCCAATAGACGTTCGCTCCGAACAGGAAAAAGCAGCCGGCGGCAATATGGTCGGGTTCATGAACGTTTCCCTGCGCACTGAAATAGAGGACCCGGCAGAACAGCTGGCTGCCATTCATGAAGAGTCACAATATGCCAAGACCTACGCCCAGGCTCTGGGACCGCGTTTTGCGGTTGACCTGACCGACGTGCTACCCGGCAATGTGCTGTCACTGGCAATACGCACAGCATCTGCAACGGGTTTGTCCGAGGCGAGCGTGATGTTCAACACGATAGTCACCAATGTGCCGGGTGCGCCCTTTCAGCTTTACCTTTGCGGCGCAGCGTTGGTCGATGCAATCAGCCTGGGGCCACTGCTTCCCAACGTAGGGCTGTTCCAGATTGTTTACAGCTCTGTGCAGGACAAGAAGGGCACCATCGTCCTCTCTTTCACGGCCTGTCGCGACATGATGCCCGACCCTGAATTCTACGCGCAGTGCCTGCAGGAGTCCTTCGACGAGCTTTACGCTGCCACGGTAGGTAAAAAAGCAAAAACAACCAGACGCAGGAAAACCCGCTCCACTAGAGGAACTGCTTGATCAGGGCGTGCACGTTCACCCTCGCCCGCAACCTGCTGGCGAGCAGGAACATGCCACCCAGCTTGCGGTGAAAGTAGACCGCATCGGTGGGCGGTGCCTGCCAGAAGTCGCGGTAGGCAGTCACGTCCTGGCCCATTTCTGACATACGGCGGGTCATGTCAGAGCGGGCAAAATCGTAGGGCGCGTCCTCCTGCAGGGGCTCCAGAGCCAGCAAAAACAAGGCCAGCACCAGCTCCCGGTATTCGCTGTCTTCATCGCCCACGGCATAACCCACTTTTTCAGCAGCGGCGATCAGGCGTTTCTCGTTGCCGGCAATGGCGGCTTTGACCAGGCTGCGATAGGCGTTGACAAAGCCAGCCTTGAACCGTCGCGTCGCACCGAAGTCCAGCAACACGATCCTGCCTGTTGCGGCGTTGTATTGGTAGTTGGCGAAATTCGGGTCGGTTTGTACCATTCGCAACTCGAAAAGCTCCCGGAACATCAATTCCACCAGAGCACTCATAACCTTGTCACGCTCCTCCTGTGGCAGCTCCGCGATGGACTCTATGGGGCTGCCGCTTACGTAGGTCATTGCCAGCACCGTCCCACGCGTCAATTCCGGCAATACCTCCGGCACCAGGAAGCGCTCGTCCCCTGCCAGCAGATCCCCAAAAGCGGCGAGAAACTCCGCCTCTTTATTATAATCCGCTTCATCCTTGAGCTGCTCCTTGGCGTCATCGAGTAGCGGCTGGATATTGAACTCCGAAGGCAACAGGCCTGACAGCTTCAACAACGAGGCGATATTGTCCACGTCAGCATCGATACTGCCGGCGACTCCGGGGTATTGAACTTTCAACACAATGTCGCGCCCGTCCGGCGACGTAGTACGGTGCACCTGACCGATTGAGGCAGCAGCCAGGGGCCGATGCTCAAATCCATAAAACTGGCTTTCCCAATCCTCGCCATAGGCCTGCGCCATTACCTGATCCAACTGCCCCGGGGGCATGTAACGGGCATCCGAGCGCAGGCGCGCGAGAATGTCTGCCAACTCCCGCGGCAGAAAGTCCCCCGTATCCATAGACAGGATCTGTCCCACTTTCATCGCTGCGCCACGCATGGTAGCCAGTTGCTCGGCTACCCGGCGGGCATTGGCGGGCGTGAGCAGCATATCCCTGGCCCGCGGTCGATTTCCCGCGCGCAGCTGACGCGTACCCTCAGCGATCATGCCACCGGCAACACCACCGGCCATGCGGGCTACACGAGCGAATCGTCCTGCCCGAGAAGTCGGTATTGCTTTGTGATTCTCTTTGTCGTTGTCACGCTTTGCCACGCTGTTCTCGCTCCTGCCAGGCGGCCACATGGGCCTCAATCATGTCGCAGGCATTGAACTGAGCATCCAGCACTGCAATAAAGTTAAATACGCCGGTTAGCTTGCGGGCGATCAGTGCAAAATCCCGGGACGGTGGTGTGAAATGTCGACTGGCTGCGGATGCGGCCGCCTGCTTACCCGCCCTTCTCATCAACCGCGAACTGGCCCAGCAGTATTCCCCTTTGTCGTTGAGGTATTCCTGTGGCAGCTTGTCCACCGGCCGCAGGGGCTCCAGCAAGTGCAGGCAGAAGTCGGCAAACATACGTCTACCCTCCTCACTCGCATCCGGCTGCAGGCAGCCCAGGCCGATCAGCCCCTCGACAATGGCGTCACTGTCTTCACGCTGACTCGCTGCTATCGTGCCGCGCAGATGGAACAGGAAGTCCTCGGAACAATCGAGCACAGAGCCGAAATCCAGTAGCGCAAGTTCATCCTGTGCCTGCTTTTTGCGTCGGTCATCAAGGCGCAAAAGGTAGTTGCCAAAGTTGGGGTCCGTCTGCAGCATGCCCCAGTCATACAGCTCGTAAAAAAACAGCTCCAGCATCGCCTGGCCCAGCGCGTTGCGGCGCGGCTGCGACAGTTTTGCCACGTCCTCGTCTACCACTGAGTAGCCTTCGATGTACTCCATGGCCAGCACTTCACCGGTGCAATATTGTGGATAGAGCTCGGGGACGTGATAGTGAACGCCATCCAGTTCCAGACCGGCGACCCGCATGGCCATTTCCCGCGTCAGCCGAGCCTCACGGTGATAATCGATTTCATTGTGCAAATGAGAGCGCAGGGATTGCATCCAGTCATCCAGATCGCGCCCGGATTTCACCCAACGTGCCAGTACCAGCATCTTGACCACTGCATCAAAGTCACTGTCTATCATCTGCGCCAGCCCCGGATACTGCACCTTGATACAGATCCAGTCGCCCGTCGCCCTGATTTTAGCCAGGTGAACCTGTGCCAATGATGCCGCTGCTATCGCTTCGGGATCGATTTCCAGCTCATCAAAGCGCGGCCCCAGCGAGCCGCGGACGAAGGACTCCAGGGCGTCCCAGTGCAGCGGCTCGGTTGCATCAGACAAATCGCGCAACGCTTCTACCAGCACTGGAGGCAGGAAATGCTCGCCAAACAACGCCAGCATCTGCCCAATCTTGACGTAGGTACCCTTCAACCGGCCCAACTCTTCAGCAAAGCGCTGGGCCTCGCGCCGGGCAAACTGGGATTGCGGGTCGTCGTCACTGCGTCCCAGTAGCCGGGACATGGCACTGTCTACCGCCAGCGCTCCGCCGGCACGCAGCCCCGCCATTGATACGGACAGACTTCGGCCAAGGGCACGAGTTGGGAACGGTTTCTTGTCTTTGGCCAAAGTTTGCCTCGCCTGCTAAACAGGGTGGAACGCGGTGTTGTTGCTAACCGCGTTCAGGTATGGACATGGGCTCGCCCAGCGCGTTCGCGCGTTGGAAGGCGGGGCGCTCTGTAATGCGATCCAGATACGCCAGCGTCTGCGGCTTGAAACGCTCGTCCAGTTTCAGCACACGGGCAAAAATCAGCGCATAGCCTACTGCGATATCGGCCACGGTGAAGCGCTGGTCAACAAGGTAGTCGTTCTGTTCAAGGTGAGCATCCAGGCGCCGCAGCCTGGCGATAAACCACTTCGCGTAATCATCTGCCACCACTTGCTTCTCAGGAGTTGGCTCCAGGTAGTAGTAGCGCATAACGATGGTCTGCGGGAACGTCAGTGTGGCATCAGCATGATGCAGCCAATTGAGATAGGCACCGTACTCCGGATGATCCGCAGGCACACCCAGATCGTAACGCTGGTAGCGATCAACCAGATACTGGCAGATAGCCGAGGACTCGGTCATATGCGCTTCGCCATCGACAAAATAGGGAACTGTCCCCAATGCGTTTACCTCAAGATAGTCCCGTTGAAAAATCCGCGGCGGGAAGGGAAGTATCTCGATTTCATAGTCCAGTTCCATCTCTTCCAGAGCCCACAGAGGGCGCAGGGAGCGCGAACCGGCACAGTGCCAAAGTTTCATATAGTGACTCCGTTTCGGGAATATCGATGCGGTGTGAGCAGCGCATACTACCGGAGTGCTTCACCGCGAGTACAGTGCGACACATCAAGGATTTAATGGTAGGCACACCGCGGGCGCAACTGAACGCATCCAGTCTTGCCCGCGCTGGACAGGAGGGGGCCGGGCTAGTCTTCTATCTCGCCCGTTTCCAGGCGCCTGGCGTGGATCTGCTTCAACTTGTAGAGATCTTGCTGCAGCTCAAAAAAGCCATGCCAATGAGCGTAATCGGGAGCACCCATCATCGCGCCCTGGCGAGCTCGCCGACCCTGGTGGTGCCAAAGGTGGTAGTACACAATCTGGAATTCATCGGTCCAGGGGTTTTCCCGCACCAGCCCTTTTTCCTTCAATTCGTTGAGCATAGCCGTCGCCGGCTCATAGTAAGCTTCGTTATACAGCATGACAGCCTTGTCACCCTGCTTGAAAAAGCCCTCGGTATGACTGGCGGTATGGCAGTTGTTGCAGACCATTTTCATCTTCTCGCGCCCGGCAGGCCCATCTCCCAACAACGGGCTCATTACGTCGTCTGAACCGCGTACGTTGGACTTCTTGGCCCACAGGTTCCAGTACAGGCGCTCGCTGATATTGTGGGTGACACTCAACTCGCCAATACCGCTCATGTGGCAGGTTGCGCAGGTCGGCCCTCGATAATCTCCCGGCTCCCATGCGTCCGGAGCAGAGTCCATTTTCCACTCGTCTCCCTCTGTGTTGTAGAGGTGGCCGTGTTTGGAATTATTGAATATCTCGATATTGGGGTGGTCCGGCCCAAGGTGGCAGGAAGCACAGGCATGCGGATGACGAGCTTCGGCAATAGAGAACTTGTGGCGACTGTGGCAGGTGTTGCAGCTGCCGGTACTGCCATCGGGATAAATATTCCCCATACCATTGTTGGGCCAGGTCTCCGGCGTAGGACGATTGTTTTCATCGAGCTTTATTTCCGTGCCGTGGCATTGCATGCAGCCTGTCTCGCCGGGAGCACCTGACAATTCCGGATGATTCTGGCCCTCGTGAACGATCTGCAAGGCATGCAGGCTGTCTTTGGGGATAATCTGGCGATAAGCACGGAAATGTCCCGAGGCGTCGAACTGCTTCTTTGCATCCACGTGGCAGCGTCCGCACACCGCAGGCGACACCAGCGAGGAAACAAATACCGGGGTATCTTCCACGTTGGCATGACGTGTCGCGTGAGGAGCGTCTTCTGCAACCTGGTGACAGTCTATACAAGAGATACCCGAGTGCGCATGCCGGCTATCGGCCCAATCCGCCACCTGGCCGGGTGACACCTGCTGGTGGCAGGTAATACAGGCCTTGCCTTCCTCACTGAGGTCGCGATTGATCTTCAGAGTTTTGACCGGCGCGACGCTGTAGGCGGTGTCCGCCGTCGCCGGCAGCACTGCTCCCAGCAGCACCACTGAGAGGCCAATCCGAATAAGCCGCTTCATTCTTTTTCTCCTTCGCTTTTATGCCAGCCCATCTCTTCCAGATGATAGCCGAGGCGGTTGTGACCAACGTGCTCGTGACATTCCACACAGCTGTAGTCATCCGGGTCCTTGAAATAACGGCGATGTCCGCGAAACGCCTTGCGGTTGCCTTCGCTCGCCTCCTGCAGATACTTGTGACAATTCAGGCAGGCGGAATCGTAGACAAACTCTTCGCGACGTTCGCGGATACCGTGCCAGTCGATATCCTCGGGCTTTGTGAGCAGAGACATGGTCGGGTCAACAATGCCGTGCCTGGCCTTGACCCAGAAATAGTGCAGGGAATTGTCGTGCGGCAGATGACAGTCATTGCACGCCGCTCGGAAGCCCATGGGGT
Organism: Gammaproteobacteria bacterium; assembly: GCA_030431585.1. GTDB lineage: Bacteria > Pseudomonadota > Gammaproteobacteria > Pseudomonadales > Halieaceae > Halioglobus. The sequence goes on from JAUIIQ010000027.1 coordinate 10,992, forward strand.
TGTTGCCGCCGTGGGTATCTTCCCGGTACGCCGCCGCGATGGGCTCATAGCCGTGGCAACTGGTACAGAATTCGTAGTCACCGGTAGCATGGAAAGCCGTGTCCAGTACCGCCCAGCTGGCAATAGCGCCTACGCCAACCACTGCCAGCACGGCCAGTGTTCGCACAACAGGATTACTGAAAAAAGTCACTGAATGCCTATTCCTGCTCTTTGTGTTTATCATTGCAGAGATAACCGAGCTGATTGCTCAAGCTTTCGGTCACGCATACGCTGCAAAAAGCATAGCAGAGCAGTGCTATCTGGCAATGGCAATACAGCCGGGAATTGCGACAAATCAATAATAAGGCATGCTTGGGTGACAGACGGCCGGATTTCGCCATGAGGCTCGCAGAGAACTGCCTGAAGCGGTAACCTTGTGCCCTTGCATTACCCGGGCGGAGCCCGATTGAACCCCCCTAGCAACTGTCCGCGGCAGGAACACCCAACAGATGATTGATATATCCATGTGGGGCAAGGCCCTCAACCAGATGCCCAAGCTGTCCGAACACGAGTGGCAGGCACTGGATCCGGTGGCGAAATGGTTGATTGCCTGTCGCGCCTCCGTATTGTTCATGACCTTCACAGCAGCGGCTCTGGGCGGTTTGATGGCCTGGCGCGCGGGCTGGTTCCAATGGGACTTATGGCTGGCCACCGTACTCGGGCTGATGTTCGCCCACGCCACCAACAACCTGCTCAACGATTACACTGACTCGCGTCGAGGCATAGACAAAGACAATTACTATCGCAATCAGTATGGGGTGCACGTACTGGAGGACGGCCTGATGAGCGAGGGTCAGTTCTGGCGTTACGTTGGTGTCACTGCCGGCATTGCACTGGCACTGGGCAGCTGGCTCATCTACCAGCGCAGCGGCCTCACCCTGGACCTGATGCTGGCCGGCGCCTTTTTCGTACTCTTCTACACCTGGCCGCTAAAGTACTACGGCATGGGGGAGCCAGCCGTACTGCTGGTGTGGGGCCCGCTGATGGTTGGCGGCAGCTACTATGTACTCGCCGGCGACTGGAGCTGGAGTGTCACCTGGCTCAGCCTGGTGTTCGCCCTGGGGCCCACCACGGTGCTGTTTGGTAAGCACACAGACAAACTCGAAGCCGACCGCAGCAAAGGTGTCAACACGCTACCGGTGCTACTGGGCGAGCAACTCTCGCGGCTGTGTGTCCTCGCCATGATCAGCGCACAATACGTGCTCTGTATCGCTCTGGTGCTGTCAGGCAGCTTTGGTTGGCCACTGTTGCTGGTATTGATAAGCCTGCCGGCACTGCCGCAGCTATTTGCCGTCTATGGCAAGGTCAAACCGGCGCAGCCGCCTGAACACTATCCAGAGGGCGCGTGGCCGCTGTGGTTCTCCGCTTTCGCGTTTCGCCATACCAGACGGTTTACCTCGCTCTTCCTGCTTGGGGTGATCATCGATACGGTGCTGGCATGAGACGCTATGGGCTGCACACGGGTATCCGCGCTGCGGTGTTGCTGCTGGCCTTGCAGTGCCTTGAACCCGTCTCTGCGCAGGAGGCCGCGGAAGCTATTCAGTCATGCCTGGACTGCCATGATTACGGGGAAGGTGCGCCGGCACACCAGGTCCTGCTGGGATCACACGGTATCGCCGGGGACACCACCGACATGGCTGGCCGGCGCGGCTGCCTCGACTGCCATGGCGACAGCGAGGCACACGTCGAAAACCCGCGTCAGCACGCCCCGGACCTGAGCTTCGGGCCGCGTTGGAGCGCCAGTGGCGGAGCCCAGGACGGGCCCTGCCTCGACTGTCATTTGCAGGACAGCGCCAGCAACTGGCAGCACTCGCTGCACATGGTCAACAGTATGACCTGCATCACCTGCCACGACATCCACACGCAGCAGGACCAGGTACTGATCGCCTCCCGGCAAAACCAGATTTGCACGGCCTGCCACAAAGCACAAAAAACCGGCATTCACGATCTGGGCGCAAAGGGACCGGAAAACCCTCCCTGCAGCGCCTGCCACAATCCTCACGATCACGAAGCAGCCAGGCCGCACATGGCATCCAACGACTCTGCGGGTTGTACTTTCTGCCATACCGCGCAGGATATGGACACCCTGGCCGCGTTAAACCCGCAGGCCGGCAACTATCACCGCGCCATGGAAAGCAGTAACCGGGGCTGCATCGACTGTCACCAGGGCATCAGTCACGCGCCCCGGGACAGCGCCCCACTGCTGCACCCCGCCCCGGTGCGCGGTCGACAGATAACGCTGTTTTACCCCGGCAACGCCACTCGACAGTGGTTGCTGACCAGACACCCGGGCTCCCAGCCTCTGCGTCAGGGCACCGCGTGTTCACTGTGCCATCGCGGCGACGAGGCAGAAATGGGCAGCAGCCTTGGTGCAGACCTCGTCCAGCCGTCGCGGGAGCTTGCTATAGCGTTCTCTCAAGCCGGCGAGAAGATCTTCATAGACCTCACCTGGCCGGGCGGAATCGATGACGAATACCTGGCGTTGATGTGGGGAGATGATCGCAATCTTGAATTCCGCCGTGGTGGCTGTTTTGCTGCCTGCCACGACGATAGCCGTGGCAGCGCCAGTCGCATTCTTTATCACGGTACCGGGCAGGATGAAACCGCCATCATGGGCGCGCTGGCGTCCGCTGCACAGTTGTGGCGCATAAGCCTGGAATCAGGCAAGCTCACTACCGCCCATATTGGCACGGGCATCAGTAACGAACGCAGTTCCCCGACCGACGTTACCGCCACCACCGAGTTTGTAGCGGGGCGATGGTCTGTGCGTCTCAGTATCAATACCAAAGCGCAGGCTGGCAGCGAACGCTTTGTGGCGGGCGAGCATTACACCTTTGGTATCGCGCTGCATGGCAGCGACAATCCAGGCAGGGGCCACTGGGTATCCCTCCCCATGACATTCAGTCTGTCCGGCAACAGTACAGATTTCGTGACGGAGTAACCGCGCTGGCAAACCACAGTCCGCAGCAGCCCCGCTTGTGCCCGGCGTGGCGAGCCGCTTCCACCATTGCCAGCATGAAGATCGCCACCAGGGCTCCAGATGGGGCGCTCGCGCCTTAATCCAGATCAAGAAAATTGCCATCTGACGCCAGAAGAGATGACGGTAGGTCGGAAATCGTCTATTACTAATAGCAGAATGGTTTCGTACAGGCGTTAACGTTGATGTCAGGCAGCAGTTGTTTGCGCTGCCAACGCCAGCTTCTGCCCTCAGGGCAGGCAAAGCCTGCGAAAGCGACACTTTTTGAGACGAGTGTACGATAAATGATAAGAATACTCGCCAGCGTGCTGCTCTGTTGTTTCTGTCTGTCAGCGACACCTTACGCAGTGGCAGCAGATGAACCGGGTTGCCTGGACTGCCATGAAGCCAGCGAGAACCCGGCCCTGCATGCTGTCTACCAAACGCTGCATGGAAATCTGGCGGGCGGGGGAGCGGCAGCCTGCACAGCCTGCCACGGCCCCTCAACGGCACACGACCGGCGCGGCCGCCGCATCGCACCTGACATCAGCTACGGGCCGAAATGGATATCTTCCCTGGAAGAGCGCAACGGCGCCTGCCAGAACTGCCACAATGACGGCGACCAGATGCTGTGGGCTGGCAGCGAACACGAGCAGGACAATATTGCCTGCGTCGACTGCCACAGCGCTCACCAACCGCGCGATCCGGCCCTGGACCAGACAATCGCTCAGGCGCAATGCACCAGTTGCCACGCTCAGGTGAAAGCGCAGTTGCACCTGCCTTCGCGTCACCCCATCGCAGAAGGCAAGACCGCCTGCACTGACTGCCACAACCCACATGGCAGTGCCAGTGATGCAGACCTGCATCAGGTTACACTTAACGAGAATTGCTACAGTTGCCATCAGGAAAAGCGCGGTCCACTGCTATGGGAGCATGAACCCGTAACCGAGGATTGTGCTTTATGCCACGCTCCTCACGGCTCGGTGCATGACAGCCTGTTGACGGCCCGCGGCCCGGCGCTTTGCCAGCAGTGTCACTCCGCTGCCTTCCATCCCAGCGTACCCTATGGTGCTGAAGGGCTGCCCTCGGGCAGCAGTAACCGCAACCTGCTGGGCAGCAACTGCTCGAACTGCCACAGCCAGGTACACGGTTCCAACCATCCGTCGGGGGCGCGACTGACACGATGACTGAGCGCACATTAACAAGAATTCAGCTGACAGCAGTTGCCGTCGCATCCCTTTCCATGCACGGAGCATTCGCCGAGAGCGCGGATGAGGCGAGCACCGCGGCCGACTACGCCCCGCTGCTAATCAATATGCGGAGTCTCGATACCCGCTGGCAAACTGACTACGCTGGCAGCCTGCAACTCGGGCTGGGTTACACCTCCGACGATAACTTCATGTTTGGTCAGTACAACGGGCTGTATGAAGACCAGGTGAACCTTATCGGCAATTTGCGCTGGCAGAATGTGGGTAATGGCAGCAGTTACTGGCGAGCATCAGTCAACGATCTCGGCCTGGACACGCGAGAGGCCGAAATTGTCTGGGGCAAGAGCGAGCGTGTTCGTCTTTCATTTGGCGTAGATTCTCAAAAGCAGGTGCAAAACAACAGCGGCAGGACACCCTTTCGCGGTAGCGACAGTCCACTGCTACTGCCTGATAACTGGATTGTCGGTGCCACTACCAACAGCTTCAGCCAGCTCGACGCAAGCCTGCGTCAGTTCGACCGGGAACTGGAACGGGAGAAACTATTCGCCACTGCAGTGGTTACACTGAATGATCAATGGCGCTTTGATTCCGCCCTGTCCTACCAGGAGCGCAAGGGCACAGATGTGACGGCGGGAGCAATTTATGTAGACGCCTCCTCGGGTGACGCGGCGCTACTGCCAATGCCGGTGGACTATCGCACAACAGAATTTGAGGCAGGCGTGAACTACAGCGCTGGTAAGCTTAATCTGGAAGGCCGCCTGCATTACTCCGACTTCGATAACAAAAACGAGATCCTGATCTGGGAGAACCCTTACAGCTCCCGTTATCCGGACAGTGCCGGTGGACTGGGTCTCGCCCCGGACAACGACCAGATTCAGGCACGCGTTACCGGACAATACCTGATTAGCCCGACAGCACGCCTGCAATTTGATGGCAGTTATGCAGTGGCCAACCAGGATCAGGATTACCTGGATTACAGTATCAACCCTGCAGCCAACATCATCGACCCACTGCCCCGGGACTCGTTTGACGGCGAAGCTCTGACCACAACTTTTAATAGCAAGTTGTGGCTGCGCCCGTTGCAGAAACTGGATGTGGAGGTTTTTTACAAGGGCCGGGAGCGCGACTACGACACCCCCCGAGACGGCTATCGCTACATCCGCGGCGACGGCAGCCGGCAACCCGACGCGGCGCTGACGGTATACAACACATCCCACCAGTTCATCTCCCAAACCATGGGCATTGAAGGCACCTACCGATTGCCATGGCGCAGTCGCCTGCAAGTTGAGTACGCGTACGAGCAAGTGGAGAGAGAAAATGCCGCAGTGGAGGAAACGGAAGAAGACCAGTTTACCATTGGCTATCGCGTACAGCCGGTACAAAACGTCACCGCCCGGTTGCAGCTCCGCTACGGCGACCGTCGCGCTGATACCTACCAATGGGACCAACGCTACTACGCCCTGCTGGATACAAGCCTGATCAATGCGACGCCGGACGCGCAACGCTACATCAACCATCCAGATCTCAGTCAGTACTACCTGGCCAATCGCGAGCAGGAGCAGGTCAAACTGGACCTGAACTGGCTGCCTGCCGACAACTGGAGCCTGAGTTTCAACCTGCTTTCCCGCAATGATGACTATGATAAAACCTATACCGGGCTGAGGTATTCCTACTGGCAGCGCTACCACCTGAGCGCCAGCTACAGTCCGTCGACAACATTGTCTGCGTCATTATATGGAGGTTACGACCGCTTCGAGTCGGAGCAAATGGGCCGCAGTTTTCGCGGCGGTGCGGAGAAAAATGCTTTTGAGCTCTACCCGCCACTACCTCAGGCCAGCGATCCCGACCGTGATTGGCGGCTGGACGCCACAGACAGCAGCGTGACGCTGGGAGCAAACCTGAGCTGGCAAGCCAGCGACAAACTTGCAGTGACTGCCGACTACAGCTTCGCGGATACCGCCAGCGACCAGGCATTTCGCAGCTACGGTGCAAGCGACGTCATGCCACAGGACCTGCCGACTGTGGACACCAGGCTGCACCACTTTCAGGCCAGCGGCACGTGGCAGCTGCGCCAGGACCTGTCCTTGCGTCTGGACTACGAATACTACCGCTACAGGTCTGACGACTGGGCACTGGCAGGCGTAAACGCCGACACGATAGACAAGGTGCTGACATTCGGGGCAAGCAACCCCAACGAACAGATTCATTACGTAGGTGTGTCGGCGATTTATCGCTGGCAATAGCAGCCACCAGGCATCTGGAGGCGGGAGATGAGAACCATGGGAACAACACTCAAGCGTAACTGGATAATGGCGGCCATGTTTGGCCTCCTGGTCGCTTGTGGCGGTGGTGGCGGTGGTGACCGCGCCGCTGGCGTAGAACCTGGTCCCCCGGGCGGCGGACAGCCGCCCATAACACCACCACCAGTGGTGCCCGATCCCAGCCCCGCACCCTACGCCGAGCAGACAGTGCTGCTGGCAACAATCACCGACGTAAGGCTGAACGACAACAACCAGGCCATAGTGCAGTTTCAGTTAACCAACGATGGAGGCACGGCAATTACTGACCTGGAAGCGGGCAACGTACGCTTCGTCATATCCAAATTGCAGGCCAGCCCACTGGGAAACCTCACGGGTAACTGGCAATCCTATATCAATCAAATCGAAACGGCCGGTAGCGTGGGGCCAGGGGTAGAGGACAAACTTCAGGCCACTTATGAAAGGGAGGAAGCCAATTTTGTTAACAATGGTGACGGCACTTACCAATACACTTTCGCTACCGATATCAGCAACCTGCCCGGCGATGTAATTGCCCAGGCTGAAACCGAAGGCCTGGACCTCAGTTACCAACCCGCACGCACACACCGCGTATCCATGCAGTTTGACGGCGCACCGGGTAAAGCCAACCCCTACTACGACTGGGTTCCCGCCACGGGCGCTACCAGCGGCATCTTTACAATGGATATCGCCGCTACCGCCAACTGTAACAACTGCCATGACCCGCTGGCTATCCATGGCGGTGGCAGGCGTGAAATACAATATTGCGTAGCTTGCCACAATGCGGGCTCGACTGACGCGAACAGCGGTAATAGCGTGGACATGAAAGTCATGATTCACAAAATCCATCGCGGTGCCAGCCTGCCCAGCGTCCAGGCGGGAGGCGAGTACGCCATATGGGGCTTCCGAGACAGCAAACACGACTACTCTGCGCTGCACTATCCCCAGGACATCCGTAACTGCGTGAATTGCCATGCCGGAACGGGTACCGGCGCTGGCCGTGACGACCTGGTCCTGACAGCCCAGGGCGACAACTGGGCCGAGTACGCGTCACCGGCTGCCTGCGGAAGCTGTCACGATAGTGCCGGCGCGCAGGGCCACATCAATAACCAGGAGGCGACGGACTGCGCAAGTTGCCACTCTGAAGGCGGGTTTGCCGGCAGTATCGCCGCCAGCCACGTGAACCTCATCGCCGAAGCGAGTAAGTCTTTCATGGCTGAAATCACCGACGTGCGCAATACCATGCCGGGCGAGAACCCTCAGGTCACCTTCAGGATTCGAAACCCGCTGACCAACGAAGATTACGATATAAAGAACGACCCTCTGTTCGCGCCTTTCAGCGTGCGCATTGGTGTTGCATGGAACACAACTGACTACAGCAACACAGGCAACGGCGGAGACAACGCCAGCAATGCCCAGTCTGACGCGATACTCGCCTCGACCGCCAATGGCGACGGTACCTACACCGTGACCATGCCAGTAGCGATACCCGATGGCAGCCTGGCGCCGGGGATCGCTGCCAGTGGCAGCGGTGCGGCCACTATCGAGGGGCACCCTGCGGCTGACGTAGACGGGGACGGCGAAGCAGACAATATACCGCTGACGAATGTGCACGCCTTCTTCTCCATTGACGAGCCTGATGGTAGCGCCGTGCCCCGCAGGACATCGGTAGAGCTGGCCAGTTGCAACAGCTGCCACAGCAGCCTGTCATTGCATGGAGACAATCGCACCGACGATATCGATGGCTGCGTCACCTGCCACAATCCACGCAACACCGACAAGCGCGTGCGCGAAATCGCCAATGACCCGCCCACCGATGGCAAGGACGAGGAATCCATCGACTTCAAAACCATGATTCACGGTATACACGCCGCAGCCATGCGCGAGAATCCACTGGAGATCGTTGGATTCAGGGGTTTCAGTACCCATCGTTACACACAGGAGCAGGTTCACTACCCGGGTGACCTTGCCAACTGCACCGCCTGCCACACCGCATCCGGCTACACCCTGCCACTGGCCAATGGCGTGCTAGGCACCAGCATAGACACCGGTGATGATCGAGCTGACCCGACTGATGACGTGGTAGTGACGCCTGCGTCGGCCGCCTGCTCCAGCTGCCATGACAATAATGTCGCTAAATCACATATGGAATCCAACGGCGGCAGTTTCTCAACAACCCAGTCAGCGATCGACAGCGGCGAGGTGGTTGAAGAATGCGCCGTCTGCCATGCCCAGGGACGCAGCGCGGACGTATCGGCAGTACATAGCCCCCGTTAGCCCGCCTGCGGAGCTTGCCTGCCCGGAGCTGCGCCGAACCACTGGCGGCCAATCCGGGTATTTGGCGATCAAGTGCTTGGCCCGGTGGCTTCGCGCACGTATATTACGGCGTCATGAAATACATCAGCACTGCACGCACCGAACAGGGCGGACCGGACAGGGTCGGCGTCCTCATCACCAACCTTGGCACGCCGGATGCCCCGGAAAAGAAACCACTGCGTCGTTACCTGAAGGAGTTTCTCTCAGACCCCAGGGTCGTTGAAGTACCTCGGCTGATCTGGTGGTTCATCCTGAACATGGTGATACTGAATATACGTCCTGCGCGTTCTGCGGCGGCCTACAAAACCGTATGGACTGATCGTGGCTCGCCGTTAATGTTTCACACTCAGGATCAGGCAGCGGGCCTGCAGGCCGCTCTGGCCGAGCGCCATGGCGATGACGTCATTGTAGATTTCGCCATGCGCTACGGTTCCCCGTCCATAGGCAGCGCCATTGATAAAATGCTGGCGGCAGGCGTGACACGGCTGCTGATCATGCCGCTTTACCCTCAGTACAGCTGCGCCACCACCGGCTCAACCTTCGATGCAGTCGCCGCGGAGTTCACCCGGCGGCGCAGCATTCCTTCACTGCGCTACGTCGCGCGCTACTACGACCACGCCGATTATATAGGCGCACTCGCCCTGAGTATTCGCGAGTTCCAACGGCAGCATGGCAAAGCCGACAAGTTGATCTTTTCCTATCACGGCACACCACAGCGTTATTGTGACGAAGGTGATCCCTACTACTGTGAATGCCTGCATACCTCACAATTGGTGGCAGAAGTACTGGACCTGTCGGGTGACAGTTACATGACGACTTTCCAGTCACGCTTTGGCCGCGAGGCGTGGCTACAACCCTACACAGATGAAACCCTGAAACAGCTGCCGTCGCAGGGCGTGAAGTCGGTACAGATTGTGTGTCCCGGCTTCAGCGCCGACTGTCTGGAAACCATAGAGGAAATCGGCGAGGAAAACCGCGAGTATTTTATGGATGCCGGCGGTGAGCGCTATGAATACATCCCCTGTCTGAATAGTGAACCGGGACATATCGCAGTGCTGGCTCAAATTGCCGAGGAGGAACTGCAGGGCTGGGTGCAGGGCAGGATGGACTGACCCTGCTGTGATTTTACTCGGCAAGTAACGCGGCGATCATCGCGCGCAACTGGGCCTCATCGAATTCTGCGTTGTCGGCGTGGCGCTTGATAGTCGTGTCCGCAGCTGTCTCATAGATTTCTTCAGCCGTCATACCTTCCCAATCTTCCACGGGCTCATGGCAGTCCAGGCACAGCTCTTCATCTCCCGCAGAGACGGCAAGCGACACAGACATTACAGTACTCGCAAGGACATTAGTCACGATACGCTTCATAGATTTACACCCCTTAATGCTGTCAAAGCAGAACTATAGTACAACGGCTGGAACACTGCTCATGCAAAATGTAGTATCTGGAGAAAGAAACAGGAAAAACGCATTCATGAAAACAGCGATCACCATCCTGGCCCTGCTGTGGGCCTCCAGTACCCTGGCACAGGCGCCGGTGTTCATTGACGTGCGCAGCGCGGCAGAGTTTGCGCAAGGTCACCTTGGCGGTGCGCAACTGATCCCCCATGACGAGATCGAACAGGGCATCAACCAGCTGCAACCGGGGATGGATACCACACTGTATCTGTATTGTCGCAGTGGACGCAGGGCAGGTATCGCTGCGGATACGCTGCGCGCGATGGGATTTACCCGGGTCATCAACCTGGAGACACTGGAGAACGCAAGGCGCACGTCAGACCAACTGCAGCTGTGCGCTAGATCCAGCGACGCACCCGGCTGCAATATTCCGGAAACTCCCGGGGAAACAATTCCCGGAGCATCTGCTCCTCGGGAAGGATGAAACGGTACTGGATGATCACCACGAACAACACCGGTGCCAGCAATGCCGTGGCGGCGCCGACGATGACGGCGCAACCCAACAGGATCATCGCCATGCCCAGGTACATGGGGTTGCGGGTAAAGCGGTAAACCCCTGAGGTCACCAGCGCGCTGACGTCCTTGAACGGCACCATGTCCGTGTCTGCCTGTTTGAACAGGCCCCCGGCGAATACCAACAGCACCAGACCAAGCAACAGTATGCCGCTGCCCAGCAATTGCCCTGCCTGGCTGGTGAAACGCCAACCCGGGTAATACTCATTGCAAACAAACTGGGCGATGATACCAAAGGCCAGCCACATCGGCGGATAGATAAATCGCTTAACCCTGGCCATAAAGCAGCTTTCCTCTCAGGTTTATCCGTGATGCATGGACGCGGGTTCTACCGCGCCTATCGCGTAGGCAATGACAATACCGAGCAAGAAAGCGAGGGTCAATTTACCCCTGTCATGACTGTGAAAATGCACCTCAGGCAGCAGGTCACTCAGCGCGATACAAATAAAGGCTCCAGCTGAAAATGCCAATGCTCCCGCCACGATGGCGTCGCGAGATACGCTGAACAAATCCACGCCAAAATAAAACAGCAATGCACCCAGCGGACACATCAGCGCAAACACCAGATTCGTGGTCGCCCTGGCGGGCCTGTCCCAGCCACCTGCTTCCATGATCGTGGTGATGGACATCGCATCAAGGGGTTTGTGCAACAAAATCGCCAGGAATACACCAAAGCCTGCCATGCTCACGGCAGTGTGATCACCGCCCTCACCTAGCATCACCGCCCCCAGTGCAACGCCATCTATCAGCGTGTGCAGGGCAAGCCCCAGGGCGATACCCAGCCAGCTCAGCTGATGGGCAGCCGGCTTATGCTGATGTGGGTGACTATGGTCGTGGTGAATTTCTTCATCGCGGCTGAAATCATGCTGGTGAAAATGGAACATCCGCAGCAGCAGGAACATGGTAATCAGGCCGACCATCAGCCACCACACCGCGCTGTCAACCCCGCCACCAGAACCGTACAGAACAATGCTGTGAGGCAGCAGGTGGTAGAACGCCACGCCCAGCATCAGGCCCGATACAAGGCTCATCACAAGTTGCGTGCGGGTATGAGTCATTTTCACCCAGCTGGGCAACAGACCACCCGCCAGGGAGAAGCAGGCGATAGCCAGACAATAGAAGAACAGGGTTAGCGTGGGTGACGCCGACATGGTTAACAGCAGCCTGATTAAGCGAACGCGCGATTATTTCACAATCGGGGCCACATCGTATAGCGCCCGTGGCCGTGATGAGCGCATCCGTCACTGGCAGGTGACGCAAGCCGTCATTGACGCGCCGGCTAATGCCCATTAGTTTGGCCTACTGATCAGCCAAAGTGGAGTAGGCCCATGTCACTGTACGAACCGATAGAGTCCAACGATTCCCGTCGCCACCTGCAATTGCGCAGCCCGGTGACGCTGGAGCCCACCGGTGAGCTGGTCTGCGCCAACGCCGAGGATGTGGCTGAAGCCATTCGTCGCGCTCGCGCCGCGCAGCCGGCCTGGGCAGCGACCAGCATGAAAGATCGCTGCGCTATCGTAGAACGGGCTCTCAAGATTGTGCTGGCCAGGCAGGATGAAATCATCGACACCGTGGTGGCTGAAACCGGCAAGGCGCGCACGGATGCGATGAGTATGGAGGTCTTCTCGGTGGCGGACCAGCTCTGCTACTACGCGAAAAACGCAGAGAAATTCCTCAAACCTCGCAAACGCCGGGTTCATGGACTGCTGGGCTTGATGAAGCAACTGCGCATTGTCTACAAGCCCCTGGGCGTGGTGGGTCTGATCACCCCCTGGAACGGCCCCTTTGTGCTGGTCATGAACCAGGCCTGTCAGGCAGTGCTTGCCGGCAACACCGTTGTCGCCAAGGGATCCGAGGTCACACCTTATTCCGCCAAACTGGCAGAGGACATTTTTCGCGAGGCCGGGCTACCGGAGGGCGTCCTGCAGGTGCTGCTGGGAGACGGTGAAACAGGAGCGGCCATCGTTCGCGGCGGCGTCGACAAAGTGTCATTTACCGGCAGTGTCGCCACCGGCAGAAAGGTCGCTATAGCCAGCGCTGAGCAGTTGATTCCCTGCACCCTTGAGTTGGGCGGTAACGACGCCATGATCGTCTGCGCCGACGCGGACCTGGATCGCGCGGCTGATGGCGCCTGGGTTGGATCATGCATGAATACCGGGCACTACTGCTGTGGCACCGAGCGTATCTATGTCGTGCAAGAGGTCTACGACGAGTTTCTGCGCCTGATCCTGGAAAAGGGCAAATCACTGCGCCAGGGCAGCGAGCACGGCTGGGAAGAAGACGTGGGTGCTGTATTCTGGGATCGACAGATGGCAATCATCGAAGCCCACGTGGAGGACGCAAGAGCCAAAGGCGCAACCATCCTCATGGGGGGACGCCGCAACCCGGACCTGCCCGGTCTCTATTACGAGCCCACCGTGATAACAGACGTGGACAACAGCATGGACATCATGGTGCTGGAAACTTTCGGTCCCATACTCTGCATCCAGAAAGTGGATTCAGAAGAGGAGGCGCTGCGCCTGGCCAATGATTCCGAGTTTGGCCTGAACGGGAATGTATGGACCCAGGACAAGGACAAGGGCTACCGCCTGGCCGCAGCCATCGACACAGGCTCCTGCTCGGTCAACGACATGGCCGTTAGCTATGGCATTCCGGCGGCACCTTTCGGCGGCAAGAAGAATTCTGGGCTGGGGCAGGTCAACGGTAAGAAAGGCTTGCGAGGGTACTGCCATGAGATGCCTATCGTGATCGACCGTTTCGGCGGCAAGATGCAAAACGGCTACCCTTACAGCGCGAAAAGCGCGGAGGGGATGCGCAAGCTTATGGACTTTATCTGGGTGAAGACACCATTGGGGCGTTGGCTGAGCTAGACCGGATCAGCCCTCAGGCAGTTCAGGAAACGCGGTCAGCTCAAGACCAGGTTATCCCTATGGATCAGTTCCTCATCCCCGGCATAGCCCAGAATGCCTTCGATGTCGGCGGAGGGTGAACCCATTATGCGCCTGGCCTCGTCGGCGTTGTAATTTACCAGCCCCCGCGCTACCTCTTTTCCGTCTGGATCGCGACATGACACCATGTCACCGCGAGCAAAGCTGCCGTGCACACCGCGCACACCAACCGGCAGCAGGCTGCGACCAGACTCACACAACACCCGAACGGCCCCCGCATCAAGCTGCACACTGCCCTGCACCTGGATCATGCTCGCCAGCCACTGCTTGCGTGCGTTCTGAGGCTCCTTGCCAGTACGCAGCCAGGTGCCGATATTCGCTCCAGATGCCACCTGTGCAACCACACCGTCCACGCGGCCGCTGGCAATCACCGTCTCGGTGCCAGAGCGGGCAGCAAGGCGGGCGGCACGCAGTTTGGTTACCATACCGCCGCGGCCGAGCACGCCGCCCTCACCGGCCATTCCGTCAAGTTCCGGGGCGTGCACATCTGCCACTTCCACCAATGGTGCTTCGGGGTTACGCCTGGGGTCCTCGCGATACAAGCCCTGCTGGTCGGTCAATAGCAGCAGCGCATCGGCGTCTATCAGGTTGGCTACCAGTGCTGCCAGCGTGTCGTTGTCGCCAAAGCGGATCTCGTCGGTTACAACGGTGTCGTTTTCATTGATGATCGGCACAACGCCAAACCCGAGAAGCGTGTTGAGTGTGCCACGCGCATTGAGATAACGGTCGCGGGCGATCACGTCGTCGTGTCCCAGTAGCACCTGAGCGCAAATTACGTCGTGTTGTTTAAACGCGCTTTCATAGCTTTGCACCAGCACTGACTGGCCTACTGCTGCGGCCGCCTGCAGATCGTGCAACAGGTGGGGCCGGCTGGCCATACCCAGCCTTACCA
>JAUIIQ010000241.1 GCA_030431585.1 Gammaproteobacteria bacterium
CACAGCTGGACCGGGTGGGCTGTTTCCAGTATTCGCCGGTAGCCGGCGCTAAAGCCAACGATCTTCCGGATCATGTGCCCGAAGAACTCAAGCAGGAGCGCTGGGAGCGTTTCATGGCGTTACAGCAGGAAATAAGCGCCAGCAAGTTACAGGAAAAGATTGGCTCCACCATCGAAATACTTATCGACGCCGTCGACGAGCAGGGTGCAGTGGGCCGCTCCAGCGCCGATGCGCCGGAGATAGACGGCAAGGTTTACCTGGACGGCGCGAGCGGCCTCACCCCGGGCGACATCGTGGAAGCCGAGGTAACCGGTGCCGACGAATACGATCTCTGGGCTGGCTGACCAGACTGTGAACCTGCTGCTGTTTGCTGCCCATGAGCGTAATGCAGAGGGCCTGGTACGCATCGACGATGGGCGCCTTGTTCACCTTCGCGAAGTCATTGGCAAGGGCCAGGGCGACCACCTCCGGGTAGGCGAGATCGGCGGTGACATGGGCGAAGCCGAAATCGTGAGCATGGATGAGGGCCATGCGCTACTGCGCCCGCACTTACACACCCCTCCCCCGGTAAAGCTGCCGCTGACACTGGTGCTGGCGCTGCCCCGGCCGAAGATGCTCCGGCGTATACTGCGCACGGTGGCCGAACTGGGCGTAGCCGAACTACACCTGATAAACAGTTACCGGGTGGAAAAAAGCTACTGGCAATCGCCTGCGCTGCAGGAGGATGTCATTCGCGAGTATCTGCTACAGGGGCTGGCGCAGTCACGTGACACCCGCCTCCCCACCGTCCGCTGCCAGCGGCGATTCAAGCCTTTCGTGGAAGACAATCTGCCGCTACTTGCAGAGGGAAAGCAGGCATTACTTGCTCACCCGGGACAATACCCTCCCTGCCCTCGCGGCGCGCAGGGTGCAACGCTACTAGTGATAGGTCCAGAGGGAGGCTTCATTCCCTACGAAGTGGAAAAGCTACAGACAGCGGGCTGCGAGGCGGTCAGCCTCGGCCCGCGCATACTGCGAGTGGAAAATGCGGTCAGCGGCCTGATAGGCCGCCTGTTCTAGAAACGGTACTGTATTTCAGCGCCGTACATTCGCGGCGGGTTGGCGACAATACCACCACTGCCGTTGGACTCAACCAGGGCGCCGCCACCAATGATGTACTCCTCATCAGTCAGGTTGGTACCCCACAGTGCTGCAGTCCAGTCCCCATCCGGGGAGAACCAGGTCACCCGCGCACTCAGATCATACTGCTCGTCTTCCAGCCAGAGGCCGCTGCGGCAACTGGCGGAGTCAAAGCAGTAGTCGATATCGATCTTCCAGCTTGCCTGAAGCCGGGGCTCAACCAGACCGACGGGCGACTGCCAGCTGTACTGCACTGCCAGCATGTAACTCTCTTCGGGCAGGCGCGGCAGGTTTTCGTCGGAGCGGTCGTTAGGGCACTCGTCCACCTCGATAATGGTCAGGTTTGTCCGCGTGCACCCAGGCGGAACCGCCCCCGCCTGCGCCACTGTGAGCTGTACATCGTCAAACTCCTCAATGTCGCCGTCGTTAATGGCCGCATTGAAGGTAATCAGCCAGTTCTCGCTCGCCAGCCAGGTCGTCTCCAGTTCAACACCCTGGATAGTGGACGCCTTGGCGTTGATAGTAGCGGGGGCCGGTGAGCCCGTTCCCGGGTTCACTACCAGGGTGGTAAGCTGGCGGTTGGTGTAGTCCGTGTGGAAGACCGCGCCATTAACGCGCAACCGGCGATCCAGCATATCCAGCTTGAACCCGAACTCGATATTCTCAACTTCTTCGGGCTCAAACTCCTCCAGGTCACCGCCAGGCGCTTCAGACAAGCCACCAGACAGGAAACCTTCACTGTAGGTCAGGTAGAGCGAGCCATTGTCTACCCAGTCCCCCTCCCCAAAGATGTACTGAATACTGCCCATGGGCGTCACGTCACTGTTGGACACCGACTCGGAAGGCCTCTCGACGGGCAGGAAGTCGAAATTGGGGTTATAGGTGAAGTCCGGTCGACTGACGACAAACAAGCCCCCGCCCAGCGGGATCACGGGACCTCCGCTGGCATCAAGACTTGGAGCATCGACGGCAAACAACTCTCGGGTAAAGCTGCGTTTCTCATCGGTATAGCGAACCCCCACGGTGGCACGCCAGTGATCATTGAACTCCCATTCCACCTGGCTGAATACCGCCCAGGCCTCGTTCTCCGCGCTCTTCAGGTTTGCTTCCGCGCTCATGAAGAACAGGCCGCTGAGGGCCGGGTCGTATGGGCCCAGCAGGGTAACGGCGCGGCGATCATCAGACTCTTCCCTGAACCAGAAAGCGCCGGTCACGTACTGCATGCGATCGTCGAAGGCACTGCCGATAAACTGCAACTCCTGGCTGTATTGATCCGTCTCTGCTGGTGTACTGAAGGGGTGAATGGAATTGGTACGGTGCAGGAACGGGATCGCGGTATTGTCCAGGTCATCATTCTGCTCGGCTTCTGTGTTCCGCCATGCGGTAATGCTTTTCAGCGTCGTATCGTCACCTATCGCCCACTCGGCTGTCAGTGACGCACCCATATTTTCTGCTTCGTACACTGAGCCCAGGTCTGAAATCACTTTGCGCGAATCACCAGCGTTAGCGGCATCTGCGCAGAAATCCGCATACGACCGGCCCGTGGAGGGAACGATTGCCAGTGCATCAAACAGCGCCTCTTGCCATCCCAGGTAACCGGGCACCTTGACGCACTTCTGCGGGCGCGCGGTCTGATTCGTCTGCGCCCAGTTGACATTGAGATCAAGCGTGAGGTCTTCGCTGGCTAGCCAGCGCGTCTGCCACATCAGGCTCTGGCGATCCTCGTCGATATAATCATCGCCATCGAAGAGGTTTTCGATATAGCCGTCGCGCGAACGGTGCGTGCCTGAAAGCCGCGTAAATACGCTGTCTGTTATCGGGACATTGACCACCAGGTCCGCATCCAGCCGGTCGTAGTTGCCCACTCGAACGCCAACGGACCCCTCGAACTCATCCTGTGGTCGGTTGCTGGTAAAAACCAGTGCACCGCCGGTCGTGTTTTTACCGAACAGCGTGCCCTGGGGGCCGCGTAAAACCTGCACAGACTCTATGTCATTGATGTCCAGCAGCGCCCCGTCGGGCCTGCCGATATACACACCGTCCATATAGATGCCCACACCGGAGTCAATATTTGCCCCGGAGTTCCGCTGGCCGACACCACGAATGTAAATATTGGCCAGACCCGCATTGCCGTTACCGGCAGCGACCTCAATGTTGGGCACCACCGTGTTGATGTCGGAAAGATTTCTCACGCCCTGCTCGCGCAATGCCTCGGAACTGAGTGCGGTAACAGCGACAGGCGTCTCCTGCAGGCTCTCGGCTCGACGGCGTGCGGTCACGATGATTTCTTCCAGCACCAGATCCTGGCCAATTGCTGTAAAGCTGAATAGAGGAAAGGACGATGCGGGAATACAGACCGCCAGCACACACTTGCGAAACAGGGTTTTCGCGGACATAAACACCTCAAATATTATGGTTATTGATTCGGCGTTGCAGCGTTAAGGCTGATCGACCGAATCAATTTTATACGCTGAACGCCGCCAGCCCTCAAGTGGTAATTTGATAGCGATCAAGGCATAGCGCATCACGCCGCGCTACTCTGGTGCAGCATATTGAACGAACCCGGACAAAAGGAAACCAGCATGCTAAGTGTTGCAGAAATCATGACCGCGCAGCCGCACACGCTCGGCCCCGATGCCAGCCTGGCCCAGGCACGCCAGTTGATGTCGGAGCAGCATATCCGCCATATTCCGGTTGTCGATAACGACGGCCAGCTTGTCGGCGTGGTGTCACAGAGAGACGTGCTGGCAGCGGCGGATTCAAGCGTACTGCCAGACCGCCAGGCACATGAAGAGGAAGAGCGTTACGTGGCGCTCTCTGCGGTGATGACCTCGCCGGTGCAAACAGTGGACGAATCCGCCAGTCTGCGCGGCACCGCGATGCACCTGCAGCAGAACCGGATGGGCTGCCTGCCGGTAACCAGAGACGGTAAGCTGGTGGGTATTATCACCGACTCGGATTTCGTCAGCATTGCCATCAACCTGATGGAACAGCTGGAACAGGCGGAACCGGACGCGCAGGACTACGACGAAGGCTTCAACGACGGGGAGATCTAAGCTCGCGGTGTCATTGCCCGGCGAACAGTCCGGCTGGGCAGCTCACACCCGTGCCCCCGAGACCGCAATAGCCCCCGGGGTTTTTCGCGAGGTATTGCTGATGGTACTCCTCCGCGAAATAAAACGCCGGAGCAGGCACTATCTCCGTAGTGATGTCACCGTAACCGCGATCTTCGAGCGAACGCTGAAACGCTTCCTTTGAGCGCTCTGCGAGCTCAGCCTGCGCGGCATTAAAGGTGTAAATACCGGAACGATACTGTGTGCCCCTGTCATTGCCCTGGCGCATACCCTGCGTTGGGTCGTGGCCCTCCCAAAACACTTTCAACAGATCAGCGTAGCTGACCACCTCCGGGT
>JAUIIQ010000028.1 GCA_030431585.1 Gammaproteobacteria bacterium
ACAGACTGCTTTACATCCATGGTTACCAGGCCACCGGCGTTCACAGAAGGCCTGACCTCCAGTTTCACACCGGTGTCACGATAGGAAATGGACTGAGTAACCCGGTCGTTATCCGCATCGCTGGCGAGGGAGGATGTTTGCGAATCAAGAATCGGCACCTGTTGGCCAACGTGGATGTAGGCGGAGTGGTTATCCAGCACCATAACAGAAGGCGTGGAGATAATATTCAACAGGCTTTCTTTCGCCAATGCATTCAGCACCGCGTTGAAGTCCGTCCCCGTCACGGCATAGGAAAAACCAGGCAACACAGATGTCGGAGAAGTAACGTCTGCTATGTTGGACAATATGCCCTCTCCGCTGGTGCTACTGCTGAACTCATTGCTGAACGCCCACTCAAGGCCATAACTCAGGTCTTCGGTCAGGGTCACTTCAATAATACTCGCCTCTATAATCACCTGGGTCGCCACTACATCCAGTTGATCCAACGCAGTTTCGATCACACGATACTGCATCGCGCTGGCGTAGATCATCAGTGCATTGTTCTCGTCGTCAGCCACTACCCGCACATCCGACACCGCCTCACGGCCACCTGTCATCCCCTGCATATTAATGTTGGCTACAGAACTGCCAGCCTTGCTGTTGTTCCGTGAACGGTTATTGCTGCCAACCGAGGCCCCCAGTGATTCTGGCGACATGCCGGGCGCTACGCCACCTGCATCACCCACTTCCGGGCCGTAGCCTGTATTACTGCCACCGGAGCCGGAATAGATACTGTTGATCAAATCAGCCAGGCGACTGGCGGTAGTATTCTGCACCGGGTACACATACAGCCGCTGGTCGAACTGGGAGTAATGCGCCGCGTCCAGCCGTTCTATCCACTTCTGCACGCTGTCCAGATAGTGAGCCCGCGGGGTCACCACGAGGATGCTGTTAAGGCGCTCAACCGGCACTACCCGCACCAGGTCCTTGAGGCTTCCGCCCTCACCTTCGCTGCCCATCATCGCATCCAGCGCCATGGACACTTCTTCCACGCTGCTATTCTCAAGCGGAAACAGGCCAACTGACATACCTTTGAGCTGGTCCACGTCAAAGGTGGTGACAATATCCAGCCAACCATCCAACTGCGCCCGCGTGCCGGCCAGCATCAGCAGGTTGCGTGTACTGTCCACTCTCACGAAGGCCGACTCTTCCGCCACGGGCTTGAGTATCTCCGCCATGTTTTTAGCGCTGATGTACTGCAGCGGCACAATAACGGTTGAGAAGCCGGCAGTCTCATCCCTGGGATTACCTATACGCGGTGAAAGCGAACTGCCGCGTTTGGAGCCAGTGATCAGGTAGCGACCATCGCTGCCGCGTATCATGATGCTGTTGTTGGACTTGAGCAGTGACTCCAGCACGCTCAGCAGCTGGTCGCGCGGTATGGGCGTGCGTGTACGCAAAGTCACCTGACCCTGAATGGGGTGGTCGACCACGTAGTCCAGTTTGAGAATGTCGCCCAGAATAGCGTGCGTGACCTCTCCCAGCGGGGCCTGCTCAAAGTTAAGGCTGACGTCTTCACCAACAAAGCGCACCGGCTTCTGTTTCTTTGGCATGTTTACGTGGCGGTCATTCCCCTTGAACACCACCGCTTCCTGCGCGGACTTGTCCTCCTTCTCCGCCGCCAGTTCCGCCGCCGTTTTGGCCAGCGCGGGCCGGTCCTGCGACCCGTCAGCAGACTGCGAGACCTTGCCGCCAGTTGCATCTCCGCCAGTGGTGGCACAGCTGCTCAACAGCGCAAGGCTCAGCGCGGTTGCAATAAGTCGAAAGTTCTTCATTCCGGATGGCCTGTTGGTCTTTACTGTTGTTTTCAATTCAATTACCTCGAGCCACGGCCCAGAGTAAGGCTGTCATCGCCATCCCCGGCTGCGGGTCTGCGGCTGCCCTTGGTTTTTTTCGCTGGCGTCTGGCCCTGTTCAGGCGCACCAGCGCGCTGCTGTTGAATCGTTTTTTCCGCTTCTGCGGCGGGCTCTGCCACGGGTGCTGGCTCCGTCGCCAGAATATTGCCTCGCTGCAGTGCCAGCGTCGCACGCTGGCCGTTACGGGAAAACAGTGCCTCTGTGGTCGTCACAGATTGCAGCGTCCAACCGTTGACCTCTTCGTCCACCATCACCCGATGTTTTCTCTTCTTCTCCGTGGCCAGTACGATAACGCCGGCTGATTTACCCGTACCAAACACGCCTGCCAACTGCAGCCCCTCAATGTCACCCGGCTCACTGTCAGCCAATGCCTGTTCCGCCATCGCCGCGTTTGCGTTGTCTCGCGCTGCCGACTCCGATGGGCGGCGCGTCACCCAGAACAGAGGACGCTGACGAATCTCACCACGCATCTCAGGGGCCGGCACCTGCGTCGCTCGCAGGTTCTGCACTGTCAGTGCTTCAGCAGTTGGCAACACGGGTTCAGGCAGTGCGGGTGCCAGCGTGCGGTAAGCCCCCCACAACAACTGCAGCCCCAACAAGAGCAGAAGAATCACCACGGCACCCTCTACCCGACGCTCTGTGCGCAGCGGGTCCACCAGCCCACGATATCGCGACAGCCCACTCATATTACCGACCTCAAAGACAACAGTCGGATTGAGATAGTGGCCTCCTGCACTTCCGGCTCATCTTTGCCGCGCCGCGTGCGCGTTGGCCAGATATCCAGGCCTTCGACAATAACCAGAGGAGAAAAGTCCGCCAGTTCGGCAAGTGCCCGGTCAAGGCTGGCCATATCACCGGCAACCGTCAGCTTCACGCCGATAAAGTCGAAGCGCTCCTCCTCCCTTACCGGCATCACCTGGCTGTTACTGACATTGAGCCCAGCGTCAGTCATCAGCTGACGCACATCCGTCTGCATGGAAGCGGCAACCGAAGCCCGCTCCGCACTGGCCGGGTACACCAGGCGAGACATGCGCTGCTGCACAATACCTGCAGATTCGCGCAGCTCTTCCTCCACCTGCTGCACGCCTTCAAGCCTGGCAATGCGTGGCGCGAGACGATCTATTTCAGCGGCATAATCAGTGCGCATGCCCCAGGCGCTGAGCACCAGGTTCAGGTACAGCAGCAACGGCACGAGCAAAGTAAGTCCGCAAATAATGGCGCTGCGACGGTGAGCTTTGATCCAGCCAATCACGGTGCGTTCCCCCGCAACTGTATTTTCAGATGAAACTGCTCAACATTGGTGCCGGGGATCTTGCGGATCGGGCTGGCGGCACTCACCCCGGCATAATCGGGCTGCTCGGTGAGCAGCTCCATGATAGCGGCCGCGTCGGCAGCGCGACCGCGCAAATCTATTTCCTCGGCACTGATTGCCAGCCTCTCCACGTAGGCCGTGTCATCCACCAGTGCTGTCAGTCGCGCCAGCTCGCTGTGAGCGTCCGGGTACAACACGGAGATCTCATTAACCGCAGAGATAGTCTCATTGGCCACCCCCAGGGCAGAGCGCAAACGCGAGGCATCTGCTGCCTCGCGCTGGGTAACCGAGGCGATACTTTCAAGGCGCCCGAGCTCCAGCTTCTTGAAACCGGCACCGGCGCTTACCGTTACCAATACCAATAGTGCGGCGATCGCCAGCATTGAGCCCACACGGATCAGCCGCCGCCGATAGTAGCGCTCGCGCTCCGCTTCGCCGAAACCACGCACCACCACCATCCGCCCATCCACTTCCACCCAGGCCTCCTGGGCGTGTGCGTCATGACTCTGGTAGTGCTGACCGATATAAGCCATGGCCGAGCTCAGGGAGACAATCACCAGATTCAACTGCAACATATGCTCGTCGCGGCCCGCTATCACCCATCCGTATCCAGTATCTTCGGCCGAGAACGGGCTGTTGGCACTGACTTCCAGTGCCAGCGCTGACTCCAGATCCGTCTCCACCGCCAGCGGCAGGCGCAGGCGTCTGACAAGAACCTCCTCTTCGGGCAGGAGCACTGCCTTGCACGCCGCAGGAATGTCGGCAACGGCTCTTCCGGCATGATAAATGTGCTCACCCTGCGGCGTGCGCAAGCTCACCGCCTCATCAAGCCGGGACCTGACGGGGGAGTCATAGGCCCACAATAGTTCCCGCCAGGCGGACAGGAAATGCCGACCTACATGGCGCATATCGTAGCCGAACAGTTCCCAGTTCTGACCCGACTCAAACATCCACATTCCCCGTATTCATTCTTATCGTCCCACGACGCGCGGTGCTTCCGTGCGCATCGTCTTCCAGGGCAGCGTGGAGCCCTTGGCCGACTCCATTTTCAGCCAGCGGCGACGCAGCCAGGTGCGACCGCCATAACTGACCAGCGCATCTGCACGGTAAACCCCGCCCCCTCGCAGCCTGCTGCCCGAGCCGGCAGCAGACATTGAATCCCGCCGCTTGGCAATAGCGCCGGCTTGCCCGGGGTTCAGTTCAGCCAGCAAATCCATCATGGCCTGCGGAGATGCGCTCCAGTCCATCGTTCCACTGGTCCAACTGCCGGCTACCGCATAGTCGCGAATACCATCCAGCAAGGTACGGTTCACTCCTTCCACTCGCAGCATGTCTTCCAGCGAATAGAAACGCCCCTGTTCGCCCCGCGAGCGCCGGCTGCCACTGCCTGCCGGTTTTCCGCTGCGCCACTTTACCACATTCACCGCCACCCTTTGCGCCTCTGCCGGCTCCAGGCCAGCACCAAATTGAAACAGCGCCTGCAGTACTTCCGGCGCCGCGCTGTTAACGTCGACAAAGCCTGCTGCAGGGATGATCCGCACCAACACCTCGGCGTCACCCAGGCGTTGACGCGACTCGGATACCAGCGGCCCCTGACCTGAGGCCTGCACCCCCGTTCGTCGTTCGACCATTGCCAGGGTAATGGCCCCATCGCCTGCGGCGACCGCCTTTGCCCGGGCCAGGTAAATCTGCGTGGTTTTGGTGTCAACCCGCGCCGATGCGACGATGCCGGCGACCAACAGGGACATGCCAGCGAGGAACCAGACCACGATAGCCAATGCTACCCCGCGCTGACGCCTCATCGCTGCACCTGCATGATCAGCTCGGGCCAAAAACGACCGGCTGACTTCATTTCAATTCGCACCAGCGCGGGAGCAACAGTGCTTTCTTCCCAGCTTTCCACCCAGTCGTCACCAAATTCAGGGCGCAGCGAAACGGTAAATTCTTCCAGTTGATCAACCAGCGGTCTTGAGGGTGCCTCCTGCCATCTGGCACTGTTGAGCCCCGTCGCTGTGGGCTCCATCCAGCGCAACATCAGCCGCCCCTGCTCAGCGGCAATACGCACCACATGCGTTCCCCCGTAAGCCTCTCCAAACAGGAGATTGGTCTTCCACTCCAGAAAGCCCTCACCCAGACGAAAATAGGTGGCACCGCGCCCACCACCTCCCAGAGACAGTCCGCCTTTACCGCTACCCACTACTGCAGACTCCATCAGGTCGCGGAGAAACTCGCTGACTGTACGAATTTCATCCACACGCTCACTGACTCGCTCCAGCGACGTCTGGGTATTGCCCAGAGTGCGCATCGCAGACACAGTACCCAGCAAGACCAGGCTGAGTATTGTCAGCGCGACCATCACCTCTACCAGGGTGAAACCTCGCGACGGGCTAACGCCGTTCACGCGCGTATCCCTCCGCCACCGAGTTGAGGACAATTTCGCGACGCTTGCTGCCATCAAACCAGGCGACGCCAATTTCCACGGCATGCAACTGTGTCCGCCCCATGCCCGCGCGGTCCAGGTCTATGGGTGCCGTCTGAACACGCCAGTTGTATCCGCTACCCGTCTCACCTTCTATCGCAACACCCTCGGCGGGCACCATGACGTTATCCGCCAACAACGACCGTGCCAGCTCTATACCGTAGGCATAGCGTTCAGAGGTGCGTACGTTTCGCGTTGCGCCGCTGGCGGCCTGGTAAAGCGAACCCAGCGCCAGCGCGAGAATGGAAATAGCCACCACCATCTCCAGCAGGGAGAATCCCTGTTGCTGTTGCCGGCGCCGCCCGCCTCGCTGGCTATTCAACGTCATAACTGACCTGACTCACCCCGCCCATCAGCCAATCCACGGATAACCGCACACCCTGGCCGAGCGGAGAGCTGATCTCGATATCACCACCGGTGGAACTGCCTTCAGGATAAAAGCGGATCACGCCGGCGGACTCCCGACTGAGTTCACTGGCGGTGGTGACGCTCAATCCGAAGCCGTCGGGCAGTTGCTGAAGGTCTCCGTTGAATTCGATACTGGCCTGTTCAGAGCGGAACAACACGTCCTGTGCCCGGCCCTGATCCATTGCCTGCTGACGCGCGGCACCCAGCGTGCTGAGGACATCACGCACAGCCTGCCGGTACTGCATGGATTCGTAAAAGCGCATGGACCCGGGCACGGTAACAGCCAGCAACAGACCCACGATGGCCATGGCAACCATCAACTCTACCAGGGTAAAAGCTGATTGGGGCAAACGGGGGGCGGCGGTATGGGTAGCAGTCATCGACATGCGGCGAAC
The DNA here is from genome assembly GCA_030431585.1 of Gammaproteobacteria bacterium. GTDB lineage: Bacteria > Pseudomonadota > Gammaproteobacteria > Pseudomonadales > Halieaceae > Halioglobus. The sequence goes on from JAUIIQ010000028.1 coordinate 6,490, forward strand.
CCGCGGCGGACCGCAGACAGCTGGCGCCTATTTCCAGTTGCCCACGTCTCTGTCTTCACCCTCTCCCCCGGGCGTGCCGTTGGCGCCGTAAGTGAAGATATCCACTTCGCTGTGTTCTCCCGGGTACTTGTACAGGTACTCATTACTCCAGGGATCCATAGGCACTTCGGACTTGAGATAAGGTCCGTTCCAGCCTGCGGCATTCCCGGGTTTTTTTACCAGTGCCTCCAGCCCTTCTGATGTCGAAGGGAAGCGGCCCACATCCAGTTTGTACATTTCCAGCGCCTGCTCCAGATCCTTGATCTGAATACCGGCGGTCTTGGTTTTGGCGCCACCGAGCTGATTGAGCACCTGTGGCCCGACCAGGCTTGCCAATAATCCCAGGATGGCCAGCACTACCAGCAATTCCATCAGGGTAAAGCCGCCCGCGTGTTTTCCAGTTTTACGTATCATGTTCACGTCCTCAGGTACTTGTTTGCGCACTGCTTGTGGTGCACTTTATTCACTACACCGCCAGGTTGTTCACTGACAGAATGCCCGACAGTATGGCGATTATGATCGCGGCGATGATCGCGCCCATGGTGAGAATAAGCACTGGTTCCAGCAGTGACAGACCTCGTTTCACACCGGACTGCACGTGCTCATCAAACACCTTCGCAAGTTCCAGCATCATTTTGTCCAGGCTGCCGGATTCCTCCCCCACGCGAATCATCTGTATCACCATGGGGGTAAACATCTTTGTTTCTTCCAGCGCCAGCGACATACGCTTACCCGCCTTCACCGCCGGGGGCAGCACCTGCAGCGCATCACGTATTACGCGGTTCTCCACAGTATCGATGGCAATAGAGATTGCCTTCAACAGAGACACCCCGTTGCCCAATAAGGTTCCCACTGTTCTGGCGAATTTGGACACTTCGAATTCAAAAACAATACCGCCAGCCAGCGGCAGGCCCAGCAGACGCTTGTCCAGCGCCGCGCGCCCCTGCTCCGTAGACGCCCAATTGCGCGCGGTCACAGCGGTCACTGTTATTAGCAGCAATAACAACCACCACCAGGACTTGAGGAACTCAGCGCCGCTGAGCACTATTTGTGTCAGCAGCGGCAGTGCATCGCCCATATCCTCGAACAGCGTTTCGAACTGCGGCACCACAAAACCAAGCATCATGACAATGGACAGCACCGCCACCACCAACAAAATAGCCGGATAAATCAGTGCCGATACCACACTCTCGCGATTTGCCCTGGCGTTCTCGAGGTACTCCACAAGGCTGTCGAGTACCGTGGACAACTGCCCGCTGGCCTCGCCCGAGCGCACCATGCTGATATAAAACGTGCCGAACAGTTTCTCGTGGGGCTGCAGCGCGGTGGACAACGCCTTGCCGCCTTTCACCGCCTTGAGCAGCTCGCTCAACAACTGATGCATGGAAGGCTGCGCCGCCATCTCGATCAGCACCTTCAGCGCCCGGTCCAGCGGCAGGCCGGCGCGCAGCAACACGGCCAGCTCTGACGTCATGGAAAGTACCTCCTGGCGGGTGGGCGGCTTGCCGGCCACCTTTGCCATCTGGTCCAGCTTGCCGCCCTGCTCAAGGGTAAGCAGTGTCAGGCCCTGTGAGCGCAATTGCCGGGAAGCAAGCTCCAGGCCCTCCGCCTCAATCACGCCCTGGCGCGTTTTGCCGTCCCGGCTAACCGCCTTGTAACTGAAGGCCGCCATGCTTTAAACAGACACCGCCTGCTCTATCGACAGATCCATTGCCAACGCTTCAGTGGAATGTGCCTCGTCGCTCTGGTCCTGAGTCACGCGCAGCACCTCTTCCATGGAGGTTTGCCCTGCCGCCACTTTGCGCAGTCCGTCTTCATACAGGGTAATCATGCCCTGGCGACGCGCTGCCGCGTGTAGCACAGTGGCATCAGCGCCACTCATGATCACCCGGTGCATTTCTTCGTCCAGCGGGAACAGCTCGTGGATGGAGGTACGGCCGCTATAACCGGTTTCCAGGCAATGCGGGCAACCGGCAGCCTGGTATACGTCGCGCTGCCCTTCAGCCAGGAAAGGTGCAATGCCCGACCGCTTGATCGCCTCCGGCGACAGGGTCACCTGCTGTTTGCAGTGGGCGCACAGGGTGCGCACCAGGCGCTGCGCCAGTACACCGTTCACTGATGAGGTAATAAGGTAACGCTCTACGCCCATGTCTTCCAGGCGGGTGATGGCGCCCGCGGCGGTATTGGTGTGCAATGTAGACAGCACCAGGTGACCCGTGAGTGCCGATTGCACGCCAATCTGCGCGGTTTCAGTGTCGCGCATCTCACCGATCATGATGATGTCCGGGTCCTGACGCAGTATGGAGCGCAGGGCACGGGCGAACGTCAGCTCTATCTGTGACTGCACCTGGATCTGGTTAACGCCCTGCAGCTGGTACTCCACCGGGTCTTCCACGGTGATAATCTTCAGGTGCTCGGAATCGAGTGATGCCAGCGACGCATACAGGGTAGTGGTTTTACCCGACCCGGTAGGCCCGGTTACCAGCAGCACGCCATGAGGCCTGGCGAGCAACTCCTGATACCGGCGCAGCGTGTCGTCGCTAAAGCCCATATCAGTGAGGCTCAGGCGAATACTCTCGCGGTCCAGAACCCGCATGACAATACTTTCACCGTGCACGGTGGGGATAGTGGACACCCGCAAATCCAGTTCATGACCCTTGACCCGGGTCATGATACGGCCGTCCTGCGGCAGCCGCTGCTCGGCAATATTCATATGGGACAGCAACTTGATACGTGAGGCGATCGCCGCGCTCAAGCCGGGGGCAGGCGCGTCTGCGTGCTCCTGTAACACCCCATCCACGCGATAACGCAGGTGCAGCCCGTCTTCAAAGGGTTCTATGTGAATGTCTGATGCGGAGAGATCTACCGCGCGGTGGATGATCTGGTTAACCAGGCGAATAACCGGAGCCTCACTGGCGAGGTCTCGCAGGTGTTCGATGAATTCATCATCACTCTGCCCGGCGAACTGGTCATTGATATCATCTTCATCGCCATCTTCTGTGGACTGCAGGTAAAGCTGCAGGCTGCGGTTGATGTCCGATTCGAGACCCAGCGCAATCGCTACCGGTTTATCCAGTGCCATGGACAGCGCTTTGGCAAGAAAGGGATCCTGAGGGGTCGCAGCGGCGAAATGCACCAGTCCGTCGTCGGCCCGCACCGGCACGACGGCATTAGAGAAAAGGAAATCCAGCGCGACGCCGTCAACGGCCACGGGCTGTTCGGGATAATCGGCGGCAGCATAAAGCGGAATATCCAGCTGCTCGCTCAGAACCTGGGCGAAATCCAGTTCAGAGACCAGGCCAAGTTTGATCAGTACCTGGCCGAACATGTCGCCCATTTCGCTCTGGGCTAACAGGGTCCGCTCCACATCCCGCTCCGAGACCTTGCCCTGCTCCACCAGCATTTCGCCGATTTTTTTCATCGCCCACCCGAGCCGCCGTATAAAAATTGGCCACGCATCAATGAGATACGTGGCACGAACTGTGCCATTGTAACACAGCGATTTGACGCTAAAGGGTGGTAAAAGTTCGGGGCCGGACGGCCCCGAGTGGAGAAATCAGGCGATTTCGAACAATCCTGCAGCGCCCATGCCACCGCCGATACACATGGTGATCACAACACGCCTGGCGCCGCGACGCTTACCCTCGAGCAGCGCGTGGCCGACCATGCGTGCCCCGCTCATGCCAAAGGGGTGGCCGATGGAAATGGAACCGCCGTTAACGTTGAGCTTGTCGTTGTCGATGCCCAGCTCATCGCGGCAATGAATGACCTGGCAGGCGAAAGCCTCGTTGAGCTCCCACAAGTCGATATCAGCAACTGAAAGACCGTGGCGCTGCAGCAGTTTCGGGATCGCGAAAACAGGACCGATGCCCATTTCATCGGACTTGCAGCCCGCCACGGCCAGGCCGCGGTAGATTCCCAGTGGCGCCAGGCCCTTCTGCTGGGCCAGCTTGGAGTCCATCACTACGCAGGCCGATGCGCCGTCGGAGAGCTGGGACGAATTCCCGGCAGTAATAAAACGCCCCTCTTTTACCCAGTTGCCGTCTTTCCACACCGGCTCCAGACCGGCGAGGCTCTCCAGAGTCGTGGATGGCCGGTTGCAGTCGTCACGGTCTACCACCACGTCTTCATAGGTGGTTTCCTTGGTCTCTTTATTGAATACCGCCTTGACCGCATTCATGGGCACAATTTCGTCAGCGAACAAGCCCCCCGCCTGCGCGGCTGCCGTGCGCTGCTGGCTCTGCAGGGAATAAATATCCTGCGATTCCCTGCTGATGCCATAGCGCTCGGATACAACCTCGGCGGTCTCCAGCATCGGCATGTAGGCCGTGGTGTCGATTGCCGTTACGGTCTCGGAGACAGCGCGATAGGTATTCTTGTGCTTGGTCTGCACCAGGGAGATGGATTCAACACCACCGGCAACAGCGATGTCGTACTCGTTGCACATAATGCTTTTCGCCGCCGTGGCAATGGACATCAGTCCGGAGGAACACTGGCGCTCGATGGCCATACCGGCCACCGTATCCGGTAACCCCCCGGCAATGCCGCTGAGACGGCCAATGTTATAACCCTGCGTACCCTGTTGCGCGGCGGCGCCAAAGATGCAGTCGTCTACTTCCGCGGGATCAATACCGGCACGCTCCACTGCTGCGCGAACCACGTGACCGCCCATGGCCGGCGCTTCGGTGTTGTTGAAGCCGCCACGGAATGACTTGGCCAGCCCGGTGCGTGCTGTCGATACTATTACTGCTTCTCTCATGTTCATTCTCCTGGTGAAACGGTTTGTTACGAAAATCGCTGCCTGGTTCAGGAGCGCTGGCTCGAGCAGGAGACAATTTCCCCTGTCATGTAGCTGGAGTAGTCAGAGGCGAGGAACATCATTACGTTCGCCACCTCCCAGGCTTCGGCGGCACGACCATAGGCCTCCTTCGATTCCAGTTCTTCCAGCAACTCCTCTGAGGCAGACTTGCGCAGCATGGGGTGCAGGACAATAGAAGGTGATACCGCGTTGATGCGCACATCAAATTCAGCAGCCTCCAGGGCCGCGCAGCGCGTCAGCGCCATCACCCCGGCCTTTGCCGCTGCGTAGTGCGCCTGTTCCTTCTGTGCGCGCCAGCCCAGCACGGATGCATTGTTGACGATCACACCTCCCTGGCCCCGCGCTTTCATCACTTTCATCATGTAACGCGTCATGCGCATGGTGCCGTTGAGCGTAACATCAATCACCCTGTTCCACTCGTCGTCTTCCATTTCAATGAGCAGCTTTGACGTACCCAGTCCGGCATTGTTGATAAGAATGTCCACTCCGCCGGTCTGCGCTTCCGCAAAGTCCACCAGCGCCTGCACATCATCCTCTATAGCAACATTGCCGACCTTGCCGAAGACATCCTGCAAACCGCTCTCGGCTTTCAGCTTTTCCACCGCAGCGTCCAGCCGCCCCGGATGAATATCGCTTAGCACAATCGCCCTGGCGCCCTCTTCAGCTGCACGCGTCGCCGCGGAAAAGCCGATCCCGGCGCCTGCTGCTGCGGTAATCAGCACTGACTTGCCCTTGATCAGGCCATGGCCCTTTACGTATTCGGGAGCTTTTAAATTCATCTCTAAACCTCTACTTGACCGCTTGATTCACCGCGACCCGCGGTTCCTTGGGCATGCCCAGGCCACGCTCGGCAATGATGTTGCGTTGAATCTGGTTGGTACCGCCATAAATTGTGTCGGAGCGCACGAACAGGTACATGGACTGCAGACGGCTGAGCTCGTAGGGTCCTCCCTCGAGTATTTCACACTCAGGGCCCATCACGTCCATGGCCAGCTCACCGAGACTGCGGTGCCAGGTGGCCCAGAAAAGCTTGTAGATCAGTGCTTCCTTTTGCAACGAGCCGTCGGAACCGCTTTGCCCGGACAACATGCGCATGGCGTTATAGCGCATGATTTTCAGTTCGGTATGGGCGCGGGCGATGCGCTGGCGAATAGCCGGGTCCTGCCCCGCGCCATTGCGCCTGGCCAACTCTACCACCTGATCAAACTCATTCTGGAACTGCATCTGCTGGCCCAGCGTGGACACGCCGCGCTCAAAGCCGAGCAGACCCATGGCGACTTTCCAGCCTTCACCGGGCGCACCGACAATATCTTGTGCATCGCATTCTGCGCCGTCGAAGAATACCTCGTTGAATTCAGAGGTGCCGGTAATCTGCTCAATGGGTCGCACTTCAATACCCGGCTGGTCCATTTTCACCAGGAAAAAGCCCAGGCCCTTGTGCGCCACCGAATCCGGGTCAGTACGTGCAATCACAAAACAGTAATCCGACTCATGGGCCAGGGACGTCCACACTTTCTGCCCATCGAGAATCCATTTGCCGCTGGCGTCATCGAAGCGTGCCCTGGTTTTCACGTTCGCCAGGTCTGACCCGGCACCCGGCTCGGAGTAACCCTGGCACCATAGCTCGGTACCGGCCACAATGCCGGGCAGGTATTTCTGCTTTTGCGCCTCCGTGCCAAAGGCGATAAGTGTGGGGCCGGTCAGGCCTTCGCCTATATGGCCAACGCGGCCGGGTGCACCAGCGCGGGCATATTCTTCAAAAAAGATAACCTGTTGTTCAATGGAGCAACCACGGCCACCGTATTCCCTGGGCCAACCAACACAGGTCCAACCGCCTTCGGCCAGCTTCTTCTCCCACTGCTGCCGTTCCTTCGGGTAGGTGTGTTCATCACCAGGCCCACCACGGTACTTGAGTTTGGCAAACTCCCCGGTGAGATTCTCGTTCAGCCAGGCGGCAGTTTCCTCACGGAACTGCTCGTCCTCGGCACTAAAACTGAGTTTCATGCGACATCCTCCGTATCCAGCAACAGTGCAGCAAGGCGTTCGCGATGGACCGCGCCATTACCCAGCAGGTGTTCGGATGATTTAGCGCGCTTGAAATAAAGGTGCACGTCATACTCCCAGGTAAAACCAACACCCCCGAACAACTGCAATGCGTCGCCGGCGATCGCAAAGTAGGCGTCGGAGCAGTAGGACTTGGCAACGCTCGCCGCCTCGGGCAATTCAGCAGCAAGCTCTCCGCCTTCCAGTGCCTCCTGAGCGACACAGGCTGCATAGTAAACACCAGAGCGGGCCACTTCTGTCTGCAGCATCATATCTGCCGCCTTGTGCTTGACCGCCTGGAAGCTGGCGATGGGTCGATTGAACTGCACCCGTTCAGCGGTGTAATCAACGGTCATGTCCAGCAGCTGCTGGCAGCCACCCACCTGCTCCGCGGCCAGCGCCACGGAGGCGAGGTTTATCACCTCGGACAACGCTGTCCAGCCCTGACCGGCTTCGCCCAGCAGTGCGTCTGCACTGAGTGCAACATCGGTAAGGCACACGCTCGCCTGCTTGCGCGCCTGGTCCATCGTTGGCAGCCACTTCGTGCTCACGCCTGCGCTGTCCGCCGGCAGCAGGAACAGGCTGAGACCCTGCTCGCCCTGACTGCCCTCTTCGCGCGCGGCAACAATCAACAGTTCCGAGGTATGGCCATCAATCACGTACCGGTAATCGCCGTTAAGCAGGAACGCATCGCCCTCTCGCCGATAGCTCGCCGTCACGCACTGTGCATCCCAGCGATTAACGCCACCGTTGAAGGCGACGGTTGCGGTCAGTCCCTCGGCGCAGAGTTTGCCCAGCCAGTGTGACTTCTGTTCGTCGCTACCGGCTACCAGCAGGGCGTTGCTTGCCAGGCAAACGGTAGAGAAAAAGGGCGAGCACAACAGGTAGCGCCCCATCTGCTCCATCATTGCCACAACTTCCACGTAGCCCAGCCCCATACCACCGTAGGCCTCCGGCACGTGTATCGCCTGCCAGTACATTTCGCCGCAGATACGCTGCCATAGCTCGGGGTCGTAGCCTCGTTCGGTGGCCATGGCCTGGCGAATGGCCTCGCTGGTTGAGACTTCTGCCAGAAATGCCGCCGCGGTATCGCGGATCATTTCCTGTTCTTCGGTAAACGCAAATTCCATAGTTACTCCATCCTGGCCATCGCTGTCGCGCAGGCTGCGATATCCGCCCCTTATCAGGTTCCCCAGACTTTCTGGGCCGGTGTTTCTTTCTCCAGCAACACTTTCATGGCCTCTCCCACTTCCGCCGGCGGCCAGGGGCCATTGCGATCCACACCGTCGGTGGTGCGCCAGCCGTCACATATACAGATGCGACCGCCCTCTGCTTCAAATACACGCCCGGTAACCTGCGCTGCCTCGGCACTGGCAAGCCACGCCAAAAGATTGGACACGTTTTCGGGGGCGAAGTGATCGAAGCTGCCGTCTTCGGGTTTTTTCATGCGTTCGGCCATCTCGGGTACGGCGCTGGTCATGCCGGTGCGCGCCGAGGGCGCCACGGCGTTGGCGGTTATGTTGTAACGACCCAGTTCGGCGGCCTGGTTGAGGGTCAGCGCGGCGATACCGGCTTTGGCGGCGGCATAGTTGGACTGGCCGATGGAGCCCTGCAGGCCGGCGCCGGAGGTGGTATTAATGATGCGCGCATCCACTTCCTTGCCTTCTTTGGACTGTCCGCGCCAATAATGTACGGCGTGGGAGCTGATGCAGAAATGCCCTTTGAGATGCACGCTCATGATGGTATCCCACTCGGCTTCGGTCATGGACGCGAACATGCGATCGCGGTTGACGCCGGCGTTGTTGAGCACGATATGCAGGTCACCGAAGCTGTCTATGGCTTGCTTTACGGCGTTCAGGCTATCGTCGTAGTTGGTGATGTCGGAGCTGTTGACGACGGCTTTGCCGCCGGCGGCGGTAATTTCGTCTACCACTGTTTGGGCGGCGTCGGTGTTGATGTCGTTAACGACGACGGCGCAGCCTTCGCTGGCAAAGACACGGGCGTGGGCTGCGCCCAGGCCGCCGCCGGCGCCGGTGATGATGGCTACTCTTCCTTCCAGGATTCCGCTCATGTTGTTGCTACCTCAAGTTGCTTGGTTCTGTTCCTGTGGCGCGCCGGTGACCGTGCCGGTCCACTGCGGAGACGCTAAAGCGCCATCCCTGGCAGCTCGGCTTCGGCCATCCATGGCCTCAGACGCTCCGCTGCGGACCGGCACAGTCACCGGCGCTCTTTCAGCTCTCTATGTCAAAGACGTTCGATGATGGTTACATTTGCCTGCCCGCCGCCTTCGCACATGGTCTGCAGGCCGTACTTGCCGCCGCTGCGTTCCAGTTCGTGCAGCAGGGTGGTCATCAGTTTGGTGCCGGTGGCGCCCAGCGGATGACCCAGGGCGATGGCACCGCCATTGACGTTGGTCTTGCTGTAGTCGTAGCCGGTTTCTTTCAACCAGGCCATGGGCACGGAGGCAAAGGCTTCGTTGATTTCCACCAGGTCGATATCGTCCAGCTTCATGCCGCTTTTTTTCAGGGCGTACTCGGTGGCCGGGATGGGCGCGGTGAGCATCCAGATGGGATCGGCGGCGCGCACGCTCATGTGGGCGATACGGGCTCGGGGTGTCAGGTTGTATCGCTTGAGCGCTGCTTCGGACACTACCAGCACGGCGGATGAGCCGTCGCAGGTCTGGCTGGATACGCCGGCGGTCACTTTGTCGCAGCCGAACAGGTAGTCCAGTTCGGCCATTTTCTCGAGGGTGGACTGCCGTGGTGTCTCGTCCATGGTGACGCCTTCCAGCGGGGCGATTTCCCTGTCGAAGCGGCCCTCGTCTATGGCTTTCAGGGCACGGGTATGAGATTCAAGGGCGAAGACTTCGAGTTCTTCGCGGCTTAGATTCCAGTGATCGGCGATCATCTGCGCGGAACGGAACTGCGTGGGTGGGGTGTCGCCATAGCGCGCAACCCAGCCGCTGGATCCGGTGAAGGGGTCGCTGAAACCCATGGGCTCTGCGGCTGTCATCGCGGAGGAAATCGGGATCTGGGTCATGGTCTGCACACCACCGGCGATAACCACGTCGTTGACGCCGGCCATCACGGCCTGCGCTGCAAAGTGCACGGCCTGCTGTGAGGAACCGCACTGGCGATCTATGGTGGTGCCGGGCACTTCGTCGGACAGGCCGGCGACCAGCCAGCAGGTGCGAGCGATATCGCCGGCCAGGGGCCCGATGGTATCCACACAACCGAACATGACGTCGTCATACTCGTTATCGGGAATACCGTTGCGCTCAACGAGTGTCTTGATCACGTGGGCGCCCAGGTCAGCGCCGTGCACGTGTGCCAGGCCACCCTTGCGACGCCCGGTGGGGGAGCGTACTGCGTCTACTATGTATGCATCTGCCATTGCGTGTTCCTCTTTTCCTGTGTCTCTACATGCAGCTGAATAGCCGGTTTACCCTGTGTGGGCATGGCCTCGATTTCACATTCCCTGAAAAGTGGCGCCTGCACCCAGTACCGCGCCTTCTGCGAAAATGTGTTCGCCTATGCGCGTCTTGTGATAACCCGCGTCGCCCCAGGTGTTTGCCAGCGCCCAGGCTTTCTTCATGAAGATGTGCAGGTCTACTTCCCAGGTGTAACCCATGGCGCCGTGCACCTGTATGCAATTCTTCGCCGCCAGGTTCGCAGCGTCACAGGCAACCAGTTTGGCGTGGGACACGGCATGGCTGGCAATCGGTTCGCCGGCAGCCACGCTATAAGCAGCGCGGTGCACGGGCGCCCTGGCGTATTCCAGGGACACTGCCACGTTGGCCATATGGTGCTTGACCGCCTGGAAGGCACCGATAGCCTGACCGAACTGCTGGCGTTCACTGGTGTATTGCACAGAGATGTCCACCATGCGCTGCGCCAGCCCCAGGGCCTGGGCGGCACAGCCAAGGGCGCCGCGATCCATGGCGCCTGTCACCAGTGCCTGCGCCTGTTCTCCCTCTGCGACAGCGGCTGCAGAGTCTGACAGCTCAACAGCGTAAAGCTTGCGCGAGGGGTCTACGGATTCGTTGTGACGCAGTTCAACCTGTTCTGGCGTCGCGGCGACAATGCTGGCGCCACGCTGCAGCAGCAGCAGGTCCGCCACATGCGCATCCTCCACCAGCAGGTTCTGCTCCAGGCCCACGATTACCTTTGCTTCGCCGGCGGCAATTTTCGGCAACCAATGGTCAGCCAGTTCGCCACCAATCTGGCCGAGCATAGGCACGGCCACCATGGCGGTATGCACCAACGGCTCAGGCAAAGCCACATAGCCGCACTCCTGTGCCAGCAACACAAAGTCCAACTCGTTCATACCCAGACCACCGTGCGCCTCGGGCACGGTGAGACCAGTCAGGCCCAGTTCCGCCAGCTGCTGCCAGAGACTGCTGTCACGCCCGTTATCTGTTTCCCAACCGGCACGAATGCGCTCGGGCGTCACTTCCTTCACCAGAAAATCCTTAACCGACTCCTGGAACAACAGCTGATCTTCGCTAAAGGTAAAATCCATAGTTACTTCCTCGGCATTCCCAGCATTCTTTCGGCAATAATATTGCGCTGCACTTCGTTGGTCCCGGCATAGATGGGCCCGGACTGGGCGAACAGCCAGCCGTCCAGCCAGTTGCCCACGCCCTGCGCGTCGGGCGCGTGGGGCAGCAGTTCCGCGCGGGCGCCGAGAATGCTCATCGCCGTGGCGTGCATGTTCTGGTCCAGTTCGGACCAGAAGATCTTGTTGGTAGAGGACTCCGCGCCGATCTTGCCGCCTTTGTTCAAACGGCAGGCGGTCTGGTAGGTGGTGAGGCAATAGCTTTCGGCGTCCAGGTAGGCGCGCATCACTGCGTCGCGCACGGCGGGATCGCTATCGGCTGTTGCCTGATTCTCGCGATACAGCTCGACCAGGCGACGGGCAGTCTCCTGGAATCGCGCGGGAGAGCGCAGCATCAGGCCGCGTTCGAAGCCGGCGGTGGCCATGGCCACACTCCAGCCAGCGCCCTCGTCACCGAGTCGGTTTTCCACGCCCACTTCCACATTGTCGAAGAAGATTTCGGCGAACCCGGGGAGGCCGTCCAGCTGCGGTATCGGGCGCACGGTAATCCCGGGCGTATTCAGTGGCACCAGAATGAAAGTAAGGCCACGATGCCGCTGGGAATCCGGGTCGGTGCGGAACATACCAAAACACCAGTCCGCCCAGACCGCGCGGGTAGACCAGGTTTTCTGGCCGTTGATAATGTACTTGTCACCCTCCAGCCTCGCGGTGGAACGTATTGCCGCCATATCGGACCCGGCATTGGGTTCAGACCAGCCCTGTGCCCAGACTTCCTCGCCGTTCGCCATCTTCGGCAGAATGCGTGCTTTCTGCTCCTCGGTACCATATTCCATCAGGGTGGGGCCCAGCAGGAAGATACCGTTCTGGTTTACCCGCAGGGGCGCTCGCGCCTTGTAATACTCCTCCTCGAAGATAAGCCACTCAATGAGGTCGCAGGCGCGCCCGCCCAGCTCTTCAGGCCAGGTGACCATGCCCCAGCGGCCCTCATTGAGCTTTGCTTCCCACTCACGGTGCGCCGCAAAACCTTCGGCAGTGTCGAATGTCTGCAATGCTTCGGCAGGCACATTGGCCGCCAGCCAGCTGCGCACTTCCTCGCGAAAGGCGTTCTGTTTGTCTGTGTAGGTCAGGTCCATGATGATCCTTTTACTGTTTGGCCCGCGGGAAAAGCGCGATCAGAACTTCGCATCGCGCTTCTGCACAAACGCATCGCGGGATTCCTGGGAGTCGCCCATGGTGTAGGCTTCCAGCGTAAAACCCTGCTCCCAGCGGTACTTGTCTTCCAGGTTGCCGTCTTCAATGCCGGTAAGGGCTTCTTTGGCCAACCTCACCATCGCCGGCGACTTTTCCGCGATTTTCGCAGCGATCTCGCGCGCAGCGGGTAACAGTTCATCCCGCGGCACCACGCGCTCCACCGCACCCAGGCGATAAGCCTCCTGCGCGTCTATAAACTCACCGGTAAAGTACATGTAACGCACTTTCTGCACCGGGAACATGCGCTGCAGGTGTGCGCCTCCGCCCATGGCACCGCGGTCGATTTCCGGTACCCCAAACCGCGCGCAGTCAGAGCACAGGATAATATCTGCCGCGCCCGCCATGCCGATGCCGCCGCCAAGCACAAAACTGTGCAGTGCGACTATGACCGGCTTGGGATTGCGATGGATGGCGCGGAAGGTTTCGTAGTTGCCTTTGTTTACATCAACGATCTTGCTACCGTCCGCAGCCAGTTCCTTGATATCAACGCCGGCACAGAAACCCTTGCCTGCAGCACCGATAATAATCACGCGCACGTCGTCGTTCTCTCCCAGTGCGTCGATCTCGTCGGCGATGGCGAACCAGCCGGCACTGTCGAACGCGTTAACCGGCGGGTGATCAAGGATCATCTCGGCAATGCCGTTGTCGATGGCGGTATTAAATGGCTTGGACATAGTCAGGGTCTCGTCTGTCGGTTCAACCGGCGCGCTGCGCCAGCACAGCCAGGCGCGATTCCGCCTCGGCTACAATGGAGTTAATCAGGTCTTCACAGCTGAGCAGCTCGTCGATCACGCCAGCTACCTGGCCAGAAGGCAGCACGCCGTGAGCAGGCTGACCCTCCACCATGGCTTTCTGGATAATCATCGGGGCATTGGCCGACATGATGGCCTGCGCTGTGGTGATGTCGTCGTCCTTGTGCATCTGCCAGGCAGACTGCAACAGGCTGAGGAAGGTGGCGCCGGTATGTTTGCGGAACGCCATACCGTTGCGCATGGCTATCATCAGTTTCTTCAGCGGGCCGGCTCTCTCCAATTCGGTCAGCAGCTCGTTCATGATCATGCGCTGGGGGAGACCGTCCATGGCTTTGGAAACGATAATTTCACCAGGGTTTTTACAATCCACGTACCGCTGCAGAGTCTGCCTGGGCACCGGGCTTTCCTCGGTCATGAGGAAGCGCGTACCCATGGCAATACCGTCGGCTCCCCAGGCCAGGGCCGCCACCAGGCCGCGTCCGTCCTTGAAGCCACCTGCCGCGACCACCGGCACCTTGTCGCCCACCGCATCAATCACCTGCGGGATCAGCAGAGTCGTGGGCACGGAGCCGGTGTGACCACCGCCCTCCCCGCCCTGCACCGTTACCACATCGGCACCCAGTTCTACCGCCTTGATGGCGTGCTTGGGCAGGCCCACGGTGGGCATACAGATCACCCCCGCATCCTTGAGCCTGGCAATAAACTCGGGACCGGGAGAGCGCGAATAACTCACCGCCCTGACGCCGTGGCGAACCACCATGTCAACGATATCCGCGGCGTTGGGCTGATACATATGAAAGTTCACGCCGAACGGTTTATCGGTGAGCTCTTTCACGCGCAGAATATCCCGCTCCATTTCATCAGCAGGTATGGTTGCGCCGGCGAGAAAACCGAAGCCGCCGGCATTACAACTGCCGGCGACCAGCCTGGGGTCGGCTACCCAGCCCATCGCTGTCTGCACGATGGGGTACTGGCAGCCCAGTAGTTCAGTGAGGCGCGTTGCAAGCATGGTCGTGTCCTCGATTCAGGCGAAGTCCGCCGCGGCGCGCACGCCGGGGGGATTATCCTTGATCTGGTAAGCGCGCTGGTTGTGCGGATCCATGGCGGCAATAACATCCAGCTGTGCCTGCGTGGGGGCTGCAGTCACAGGTATATCTCCGACAACGTGAACCGGGTAGCCGGTGTTCTCCTGCACTTGCTCTGCGGTGACACCGGGATGCAGGGAGACAAGGCGAATCTGGTGATCGGGACCACCGAAGTCCATAACACACAGGTCGGTCACCACCAGGCGAATGTCAATATCGTCCAGGCTGTGGCCCTTGGGCAGACGGGCCGGGTTGTAGCCGATAGAGGAAACAAAATCGCACTCGCCATCCATAAACACGCGAGTATTGTGCGCCGGCACAAAGAAACTGTTCGGGTGTGAAATGGAGTTGCCGGGAAAACCGCGCGCCCCCAGCATCATCACCTTGGGGGCCTCGTAGGTGCCGCCCAGGGCCGAGGTGTTGGTCTGCCCGTACTTGTCGATCTGGGTCGGCCCAAGCATGGCGTGACGCTTGCCGCTCCATACGTTGTCGAAAATACGGGAGAAGCCCATCCAGCTCTCACAGGCCGGCTGGAACGTGTCATCACGCTTGCCCAGCGGATTGGGCTCGCTGAGCATCCAGGCCTCGGAGTCGGTCATCATCAGGTCCGGGTTGGTGGTTTTCATCGCCAGGCTGGCGGCCAGGCGGGGAATCACGCCAATGCCAGTGGCGAGCACTTCGCCGTCGTTCTCAAAAGCCTTGCTCGCGGCCACGATGCACAGTTCGGCGAGGGTGTAGTCAGTTGCTGCAGTCATTTGCTCTCTCCTTCGCCGCTCAGTATGTGGGCAGTTCAATGGCACGGATGGCGTCCAGGCCACCCACGTTTGTCTGGTACTCGTCTTCCGAGGCGCCCAGGTACTGGTCCAGGTAACCCTGGAAGCCACTTTCCTCTTTCGCGGAACCGGTATAGGCCTTGAAGTGAGGAACGTCGAAGCCATAGAGAGGCGTGCAGGAACTGGGATGTGCGCCTCCTGGAATGTGCACCACACCAGTGGTCTGGCTGCGTTCCCAGTGCACCATGCGCGCCTGCGCGGGGTCGTGGAAGTAACCGGTCTCGACCAGCTCATCGCAGGATACATAGGTTTTCGCCGCAGCACGGGCGAACCAGTCATCCATATAATGATCCGGCCCGGCAATCTGGCAGACGCCACGCGCGTCGGCGCGGTCTACGTGAATCAGTGACGCATCCAGTTTCAACGCGGGCATAGCCACCCACCCCTTGTCGTCATAGGGGCTGTCTATCACTTTGATGTCGGGGTTGTGCTTGATGATGTCTGTACCGAGCCCGACTTCCGTTGGAATGTAGGGGACACCCCAGGCAGCGGCGCGCAAGCCCAGCAACATCATGCCCTCGTCGATCTCCATCACGTCAATCGAGCCTGACTGCCGCGCCTGGCGGAAGTACGGCTCCAGCGGGATAAAATCCAGCGAAACGAACGCGAATACCACTTTCCTGACCTTGCCGGCCGCGCAGAGCATGCCCACATCAGCACCACCGTATGCCACGATGGTCAGGTCCTTGAGGTCGGAGCGGAGGATCTCACGCACCAGCGCCATAGGCTTGCGCCTGGGACCCCAGCCACCGATGCCGATGGTCATGCCGTCCTCAAGACTGGCAACGACTTCTGTCGCCGTCATTTGCTTGTTCATCTGCCTTTCCTTTTGTTAGCTGACGATCCGCGCCATGCGGTAATCGTGTTTGACGAAATTGACTCCCAGCGTGCTTTCCGTTCTGCGCACGCCGGGGATGCAACTGATGTTGCTGTGGACAAAACGCGCAAGATGCTCGGTGTTGCGCACCATGGTGATTGCCAGGATATCTGAACGCCCCAGCATGACCGCCACAAAGCCCAGTTCAGGAATCCCGGACAGCGTCTGGGCAATCTGCCGGGCCTGGTCGGTGCGCTCCACCTCAATCCAGATGTAGGCCAGCGTCGCATTCTGCAGTCGTTCGATATTGGTGACAGCCGTGATGCGTATCTGGCCTTCTTCTTCCATTCGCTTGATGCGCGCACGCACGGTGCCTTCACTTACGCCCAGTTGACCGGCGATCTGGCTGTTACTGATACGCGCGTCCGGCGACAATCGCTCGACGATCGCCAGGTCCACGGAGTCCAGCTTACGCGTCATAAAATGGCACCCAATCGGGCTGGTTTTTCAGCACATCCACTGCCAGGGCCGGCGTCAGCCTGCGCACGCCGGGAATACCCCCCAGTGTCTGCGCCAGCAGCTCGTTGAGACTGGCCGGGTCGCGCGCCATGACCAATATTTCCACGTCATGGTTACCTACCGCCACATTCACAGAGAACACCTCGGGAATGCGCGCCAGATCCTCCGCCACCGCCTCGGGCGTGCGGTCTTCCACCTGCACACCCACCGCCAGCAACATATCAAAGCCCGCGGCCTGGGTGTCGGTCACCGCGACCACACGCATGGTGTCAGTGTCTTCCAGCCGCTTGACCCGTGCGCGGACGGTGTTTTCGGTGACACCCAGTTCACGGGCAATGGAGCGGTAGGGCATACGGCCATCACTGCGCAGCAGCTCGATGATGCCCTGATCAATCTCGTCGAGTTCGACCGGGCCGCTTGCCGTGGCTGCCGCAGGGCTGTTCACGACAGATCCCCGGCAGCAAGCTCACGCAACTGATTCTTCAACACCTTGCCCCCGGCGTTTATCGGCAACTCATCAAGGAAGCGGACCGTGCGCGGCACCTTGTAGTTGGCCATGTTTTCCCTGGCCCAATCCACCACTGCCTGCTCATCCAGCGCCGCATCAGCAGCCTTGACGATAAACGCCATCGCCACTTCGCCCATACGCTCATCGGGCACACCGATCACCGCTGCACGAGCCACTCCGGGCAGGCTGCAAAGGATGTTTTCGATCTCCGCGGGATAGGTATTGAATCCGCCAACAATAAACATATCCTTGATGCGGTCAGTGATACGCACATAGCCGTCCGCATCCATCACGCCCACGTCGCCGGTTTTAAGCCAGCCATCGGCGGTAATAGTCCGAGCGGTCTCCTGCGGGTCGTCCAGGTAACCGCGCATCACGTTGAAACCGCGAAACCAGATCTCACCCTCTGCTCCCGGAGGCACGGGATTACCGTCGGCATCAACGCACTGCATTTCAACGCCATCCATGGCGCGACCGGAGGTGTGGGATATGCGCTCGGCGCTGTCGTCGGCGCGGCAGATAGACACCACGCCACAGGACTCGGTCAGGCCGTAGGCGGTAACCACCACTTCAAAACCCAGCTCATTACGCATTTGCTCCACCAGTGCTACCGGCACCGGCGCTGCGCCCGTTACTGCAAGACGTAAACTGGAAAGGTCGTATTCAGCCCGGCGCGGATGCGCAAGTAATGACTGATAAATGGTGGGCGGCCCTGGAATCATCGAAATACGGTCGCGGGCAATCTGCGCCAGCACCGCGTCCAGATCAAAACTCTTCACCGGCAGGATGTGCGCGCCGCGAATGATCGCCGCCAGCCAACCTGCCTTGTAGCCGAAAGAGTGGAAAAACGGGTTGATCACCAGGTAGTTGTCGTCGGCGCGTAAATCGACGGTCGCGCTCCAGTTCTCAAAGGTGCGGATGTTCTGGCCATGGCAGGTGACCACTCCCTTGGGGTTGCCAGTGGTGCCGGACGTAAACAGGATATCGAGAGTGTCATCGGGTGTAATGGCCGCCGCGCGCTGGGCAACAGACTCTTCGCTGACGGCTTCACCGGCAGCCAGGAACGCATCCCAGTCCTCACATCCTTTTTGGCCCGCAGCGCCGCCCTCCAGCAGCACCGTGCGTTGCAGCGCTGGCAACGCCTGCCCCTGCAGCAAGTCGGGATAACTTACTCCCAGGAAGTCGCCCACAGTGAACAGCAGCCTGGCACCACTCGCCCGGAGAACATAGGCGGCTTCCGCCCCTTTCATCCGGGTGTTCAGCGGCACCAACACACCGCCCACGCTCTGCGCACCGATAGCAGCGATAATCCATTGGTAAATATTGGGAGCCCATATGGCGATACGCTCGCCAGGGGCGAGACCGGCGGCGATAAAGGCGCGACCGGCGGCGATGCGTGCCGCATCCAGCTGCCGGTAGGTAAGACATACGTCGCCATCGGTTATGGCGGGACGATCGGCAAAGTCCCGTGCAGACCGGGAAACCAGCTGCGGCAGGGTTTTTGCCTGATACGGTTCTGCTGCCATGCGTTGCGCGCCTTCCACCCACTCGAGAGGGGCTCATACTAGGCAGTCAGACGCCAACAAACAAGCAGCATTCGTAATTAATGGTTTAATATTTTACGAATAACGCATTTTTTACCTAGGACAACCAGCTTTATGCGTAGCAGCGGAGCTGTTGCGGGAAACGCGTGCGGGGCTGCCGGAAACGCGCCGCAGCCAGGGCAGGGCGCCGGGATGCCGGTGGAGGAAAGTTCCTGGCCGCTAGATTTCGACCAGCTCCCAGGTCTTGTCCTGCAGATGCTG
>JAUIIQ010000242.1 GCA_030431585.1 Gammaproteobacteria bacterium
GACGCACTCAACATAGACCTGCATCACGAATTCAAACGGGCCAACGGCTACAGCGAACTGGAAATCGCGCAGAAGCGCGCCGCCATAGAAGACGTACTGCTGCCGGAAACCCTGGCCGCTCACAAGGAGCGTATTAACCTCGCCGGCTTCTCCGCTTGCGATGTCTGGTTCCAGTGTTTCAATTTTGCCTCACTGGTCGCACTCAAGTGATGGATTACGCACCGCTGATAGAGCAGTGGCAGGACGGTGAGTTGGCCCGCTGGGCCGAACTGTTGCCTGCGCAACTCGAATCCGGCCTGTCCCGGCAGCGCTATGGCGACCTGCCCCGCTGGCTGCAGGCGCTAGCCAGCCTGCCGGATATTCCGGCAGAGCAGGTCCAGCTGAACACGGCACGGGTCGGGGCACGTCGCGGTGTGGCCCTGCCTGAGCCAGTGAGACAGCAACTGCACGATGCACTGATGGGTCTGCACCCCTGGCGCAAGGGTCCTTTTGACCTGTTTGGTGTGCACATCGACACCGAGTGGCGTTCGGACTGGAAGTGGGACCGGCTGCTGCCCGGGCTGGATCCGCTTACCGGTCGTCGCGTCCTGGATGTCGGTTGCGGCAGTGGCTACCACTGCTGGCGTATGCGCGGCGCCGGAGCGGATGAGGTCATTGGCATCGACCCCACTCCCTTGTTCGTGGTCCAGTTCTGGGCGCTGCAGAAATACCTGCAACAACCGGGAGTATGGGTACTACCGGCAGGTATAGAGCAGGTCCCTGCAAAACTGCAGGCGTTTGACACCGTTTTTTCCATGGGCGTGCTGTATCACCGGCGCTCCCCGATAGACCATCTGCTGGAGTTGCGCGACTGCCTGCGCCCCGGCGGCCAGCTGGTGCTGGAAACTCTGGTGATAGAGGGCGGCCCCGGCGCTACCCTCATGCCCGAAGGGCGCTACGCACGCATGGGTAACGTCTGGTTCCTGCCCAGCTGTGACACGTTGTTGGGCTGGCTGCGAAAACTGGGCATGCAGGACGCCCGCCTCGTGGATGTGAGTTATACCAGCACCGAGGAGCAGCGCGCCACCGACTGGATGCGCTTCCATTCCCTGAGCAATTTTCTCGACCCGACGGACGAAAGCAAAACCATAGAGGGCTACCCGGCGCCGCGCCGGGCGGTTATCGTGGCTCGCGCACCGGGAGAGTGGAGCGCGCGCGAAGAGACGGGCTAACGCCCTGCAGCGCGCAGGGCAACTAGAAGCGGTCCTTCACCGTCATCAGCAGCTGCACGCTGTCTCCATCGTCATCCTTGTTGAATGGAAACGCCAGGTCTACGTGTATAACGCTGCTCTTTTCGGCACGACTGGAGTTGAGGCGCAGGCCAATTCCCGCATTGGACAGCACCCCGCCGTTAGAGCCATTGTCTTCGCCTTCAAACCAGGCCCGACCCACGTCGAAAAACACCGCGAACCCGACACGCAGCAGGCGCAGCGGATGCCAGTCCGAGTAATAACGCTGCTCAATATTGAACACCGCCGAGCGATCGCCCACCTGGTAGTGCCTGTCGTAGCCGCGCAGGCCGTTCTGGCCACCCAGAGTCAGCTGCCTGTCGCCGGTAAGACCATCGGTATAGTCAAGCCTGATGCCAGCAAACACCGACCACCTTGGTCCCTGGCGCAAGAAGTATCGGCTACTCACTGTCCACCAGAGGTTCTCAAATTCCGAGTCGTCCAGGGACCAGAAGCCGCTCAGCTCGCTATCGACTAACCAGAGGTCCCGGGCGCTTACTCTCAAAGTGTTCCCGTAGCGACCCGACAGGTGAATCTGGTCCCGCGTGGCTCCCAGCGCTTCAGCGGAATACCCCAGATTCCAATAGTAATGTTCGCCCGTGTAGAGATCTTCGGTGCGCCCGAGGTAATTAAGGTTATGCGCCTCAATGTATTCGTCCTCGATGGACTGATAGCCGATAAACGGGTAGCTGTAGTCCCTGTCCTCGGGGAGTTCGGGTGGTGGTATGTCCGAGTTGGAAAACGCAAAGTCATTGCGTTCGTACTGATACCCCAGCAGCCAGCGACCCACCTGCTGGTCCAGTTCCCTGTCCGTGGCTATGCCGCCAAAAAGCCTTACCGATTCCTGCGCGTGATCGAATTCTTGCACTTCATCGCCGCGGAACCAGATGTTCTGCTCCAGTTCCCAGTCCTCCAGGCGCACCCCGGCTGACCAGCGTTCATACACCGAGAAAAACGGTCGCGTAAGGCGGAAGCGATGATCATGACCGTCATCATTGTCGGTAAGGGAGACGCGCATCTGCCAGCGACTGCCGCCAAGCGCAGGGTCTTCATAGATGGCCGTGGTGCCGGCACGTTCATCGTCACTGTCATAGCGCAGCGCTACCTGCTTTCCCGTGCCGAGAAAATTGGTGTCGCGAAAACCCAGGGCATATTCGTTTTCGCCGCCACTGCGACTGAAGGACACGGTGGGCGTGAAGGTCCAGATATCCCGGGTAATAACCTCCACATCGACCTGGTTACCGCAACGCCGCCAGGGCCGCACCCGGGCGTCGTAGATAAACTTGAGATCGCGGAGGATGCGTTCTGACTCACGCACCCGGGTAGCATAATAAGTGTCTCCTTCCTGAAACAACAATTGCTCGCGCACTACCCACTCACGGGTGACACTGTGAAATTCGTTGGCCCAGCGGTATATACCGCTGTTCTCCCGTGGATCGTTACTGTCAAAAACACGGTATCGGGTGATACGAATACTGGAGATCGTGAGACCATCGGGGATTGCCTCGGCAAAGTCGATATATGCTGGCGTGTCCTCGAAGCGGAAATTGGCCGACGCGTCCGCTGGCTCCACTTCACTGCAGCCGGCTTCCAACGCCCAGGCGGCATCGAGCGGTGCCCAGCAAAGCAAGGCACACAGAACCAGCCGACAACTCATTATTGCTTTCGCCATACGCGCAAGATAGACCGCTTGCCAGGCGCTGACAATGCTCCGCCTGTACTCTGCCGCCACTGACCGCTAATATTACCCATCTTTTGCAACAGGTCACTGCGGACACCAACGCGTCCCGGCGCCCTCACCCCATCAAGGCCGACAATAAGGAGCCTTACTTGTCCTCCCTTTTTCAACAGCAGTTGGCGTCACTACAGCAACCAGAAAAACAGGCGCTGCTGCGCGAGATAGGCCGTGGCATAGAAAAGGAAAGCCTGCGCGTTGACCCAAAAGGCTTTCTTGCCCAAACGCCACACCCGGCCACCATGGGTTCAGCGCTCACCCACAGCAGCATCACCACGGACTATTCCGAGGCGCTGATGGAGTTCATCACGCCGGTAAGCAACAGTATTGAGGAAAGCCTGCAAACGCTGGAGGACATCCACAGCTTCGTTTACAGCCAACTCGGCGATGAAATACTGTGGAGCACTTCCATGCCCTGCCAATTGGGTGAGGACAAGGACATTCCCGTCGCGCAGTTCGGCAGTTCCAACGTGGCGCGCATGAAAACTGTTTACCGCTATGGACTGGGTCACCGCTATGGCAGAGTGATGCAGACGATAGCCGGCATCCACTACAACTTCTCCATGCCAAAAGCCTACTGGGACGATGCCTGGCTCGCGGCCGGTAAACCTGGCACGTTGCAGGACTATGTCAGCGAGCGTTATCTCGGCCTGATCCGCAACTTCCGCCGCTACTCCTGGTTGCTGATTTACCTCTTTGGCGCTTCGCCCGCTGTGTGTGGCAGCTTCCTGCGGCATCGCGACAACCATGGCCTGCAACCCTTTGGCGACGGCCACAGCCTGCACCTGCCGTATGGGACGGCGCTGCGTATGGGTGACCTGGGCTACAACAGCGACGCGCAGAAGGGCCTGCGCATCTGTTACAACTCGCTGCCCAATTATGTGGAGACGCTGCGCCAGGCAATTATGCAGCCCCACCCGGGCTACGCTCGCTTCAGCTGCGGAGCTGACGGCGACTACCAGCAACTCAATGACAGCCTGCTGCAGATTGAAAACGAGTTTTACAGCCCCATCCGGCCGAAGCGCGTCACTCAATCAGGCGAGACGCCACTGCATGCCCTGACAGAAAGCGGTATCGAGTACATAGAGGTTCGCTGTATCGACGTGAGCCCATTCTGCCCCACAGGTCTTGACGCACAGCAGATTCGCTTTCTCGACACCTTCCTGCTCTATTGCCTGCTGACCGACAGCCCATCTTGCGACGACGAGGAGCAGGACTGCCTTGCGGCAAATCTCGAGGCCGTGGTAAACCGCGGACGAGAGCCGGGCCTGAACCTGCGCACCTGCACGGGAGAGCGGCAGCTGGCGGACTGGAGCAAAGAA
Organism: Gammaproteobacteria bacterium; assembly: GCA_030431585.1. Classification (GTDB taxonomy): domain Bacteria; phylum Pseudomonadota; class Gammaproteobacteria; order Pseudomonadales; family Halieaceae; genus Halioglobus. The sequence continues at coordinate 4,326 of JAUIIQ010000242.1, forward strand.
CTGCTGCACAACATGCATGATATCGCCGCCACTCTGGACACCGCCCACTGCAGCCATAACTACGCGGAATCGCTGCGCGAACAAATGGCCAAGGTGAATGACCCGGAACTGACCCCTTCTGCGCGCGTGTTGCGCGAAATGCGCGAGGGAG
>JAUIIQ010000243.1 GCA_030431585.1 Gammaproteobacteria bacterium
GTAAAGCAGGTACGGCCCCACTTTTTCCCAGGCTTCTTCTGGGTCCTCGGCAATGAGCGTCAGGCAGGGTTCTCTGGGGGAAATGACGTATCCCTCGTTAAAGCCACGGGCGGTGCATTCATCCTTATAGATCGCTGCCAGCGCCGGATCGTCAACAGGCGGGGCGAAGAACAAGCCAAAACGCGCCGCCCTGGCAGCGGCAGCCCGGCTGTTGCCACCTACAAATACAACGGACCGCACGGGCTTTTGCAGGGCCGGCTGCAGCTGGAACCGGCAGCTATCAAGCTCCAGTACCTCCCCGTCAAGCGCTCGCAACAACACACTGAGTTTGTCATCGAAGACACGGCCGCGAGTGGACCAGTCCACGGCAAAGGTCTGGTACTCCAACTGGCGATAGCCCAGCCCTACTGTGAGCGTGAAGCGTCCCCGGGATATGTCATCAAGCGCAACAACATCCTCCGCCACTCGCAGGGGATCGTGCAGTGGCAGTTGCAGTGCACTGACGCTGATGGCGATGTTACGGGTGCTGGCCGCCACCGCCATGGCCATCATCAACGGCGCGCTGAGAAAACCGTCTTCGGTGTTGTGGTGCTCGGAAAAGCCTATCACCGAGAGGCCGTTCTGATCGGCCCAGCGCGCCATGTCCAGGCACGCGCGCGTTCGGTCCGCCGCTGAATCCGGGCAGAACGGCGCTCTGCGCAAGTCGAATTGAAGAACCGATAGCAGGTTCACAGGAGGCCTAAGTGAACCACTCAGGGCTGCGCCTGCCTTTCCTTAGCCTTTATCCAGCGCACGACCATGTCTCCCATACGCTTGCGGTCATAAGCATCCTCTTCATAGCTGAACAAGCCATTCCCGGCGTAGTGCAATATCGTGATGTTGGGTTCTTCGTAAATCACACCGTCGCCAAGGTCCTCCATGCGGTTTAACACTTCACAGATAACCCAACCCTTGTCCTCGTCTATGCTGTACCAGCGGATGGGAAACGCTGTCATACTGCTGGCAGGAAAAACGCCCATGGTTTTACTGATCCACCGGTATATGTTCTCACGCCCCCAAAAGCGGCCGTACTGGTGCTCGAAGTAGGTCGCGTCGACGGTGAAGGTATCGGCCCAGTCCCGCCAGTCTCCCTCCTGGGCACCCTTTAACGCAGCTGCCTGAAACCCGTCGAAGGCCTGCTCTATTTCCTCTCTGCTCCAGCGTCCCATAGGCAATCTCCTGTGTGCTGTGTTTATTGTCCCTGACGCTGGGCAGGTGGCGGCACCTGGCCAGCGCGCATCTGCATCATCTGCTGCATACCCTGCATCATCTTGTCGATAGTAAAACTGGCGGTGGCCTGGCGTGGCGGGTACTCGCGGAACGTCATCAGCCACTTACCAACCTCCTGCTGTACCGGCACAAACAACCACAACTGATCGGCGAAGAAGCGACTGTAGAGCCCGGAGTCTATGGACGTCTCATAGGGGTCCGTGCGCAGGTTGATAATGCGTGGAAAGTTGAGCGCTTCACGAGGGCCGGCCCAGCCTTCCATCTGAAAAGCAAAATGTATTTTCCAGTCGTTCCAGCGCAGCGCGTTGAACTGTGCGTTGTCGTCAAAGTAAAAAACGTTCTGTCGCTTACCCGGGCCTTTGCCGGCCAGAAGATCCGTCTGGTCGTAACCATCCAGATGCACTTTGTAGCTGCTCTTGCCGGCGCGATGACCCTTGAGCAGTTTGCTCTTGATATCTGGTTCACCGGCGGCCCGCAGCAGGGTCGGCAACCAGTCCTGATGCGAAACAATATCGTTGATCACTCTTCCCGGAGCGACCACACCGGGCCAGCGGATCAAGGCCGGAACCCTGAAACCACCTTCCCAGGTTGATCCTTTTTCACCGCGGAAGGGTTCTGAGCCGCCGTCCGGGTAGGTGTTGGTTTGCGAGCCGTTGTCAGTAGAGTAAATCACAATCGTATTGTCAGCGATGCCAAGATCATCAAGCTTGTTCAACAACTGGCCGACGTGATGATCATGCTCCATTAGGCCATCGGCGTAGAGCCCGAAGCCGGAGGCGCCCTGCCACTTCGGCGCCAGTCGCGTCCACACGTGCATGCGCGTGGCATTGAACCAGACAAAGAATGGCGTCTTGTCGGCGTGAGCCCTGTCGATAAATTTCAGTGCGGCGTCAGTAAACTCCTGGTCCACCGTCTCCATACGTTTGCGCGTCAATGGGCCGGTATCCTCGACCTTGCCATCCGCGTAGGAACGGATAACGCCTCGCGGTGCATAGCGCTGATGAAAGGCCGGGTCTTTGGGATAGAAGTAGGTTTCCGGCTCTTCCTCGGCATTGAGGTGATAAAGGTTGCCGAAAAACTCGTCAAAGCCATGGTTGCTGGGCAGAAACTCGTCCTTGTCACCGAGGTGGTTCTTGCCAAACTGGCCAGTGGCATAGCCATGCGGTTTGAGTAATTCCGCGATGGTTGGATCTTTCTCGCTCAGGCCTATCTCCGCGCCGGGCATGCCTACCTTCAACAGGCCGGTGCGCAAGGGATGCTGGCCGGTAATAAACGCGGAGCGCCCTGCCGTGCAGCTCTGCTCACCGTAATAGTCGGTAAACAGCGCTCCCTCCTGCGCGATGCGATCGATATTGGGCGTTCTGCTGCCAAGCATTCCGCGATGATAGGCGCTGATGTTCGACCAACCTATGTCGTCTCCCCAGATAACCAGAATATTCGGCTTTGCCGCTGCCAGAGCGGGTGCGCTTACTGCGCAGAGCAGCACCGCAAGGCCTGAAAGAACAGGTTTTTTCAGATAATTCAGAAGCATGGTTTTCCTACCCTTCATGAAACACAGTTCATTATTATCGTTACGCGTGACACCTTGCCCATTGCAGCATGTGTGCAAATACCATGGCCAAAGCGCTCACTGTCTGATTACAGTTTATATTGCCGACTGGCCAGGTCGCGCATGATTTCCTCTGAGCCACCGCCTATCGCATTCACTCTTACCTCGCGATAAATTCGCTCTACCCTGTTACCGCGCATATAACCAATGCCGCCCAGTATCTGCATCGCCTCACGCGCGCAGAACTCCATGGTCTGGCTACACTGTACTTTGAGCAGGGCAATATCACCGAAGTCTGCACTGCCATCAATCATCTGGCGGCTGCAATAGGCAATATAGGCCTGACAGGCGTTGATACGCTGCTTCATTTCCGCGACCTTATGGCGGATGACCTGATGATCTGCCAATCTTTTACCAAAGGTCTGGCGATCCCGAGCCCAGTTAACCGCCTCCTCAAGGCACACCCTTGCGCTGGCTTCCATCATCACGCACATGGCCATGCGCTCGGCATTGAAGTTATTGGCAATCACCAAGAAGCCGTGCCCTTCCTCGGCCAGCAGGTTGCCAGCCGGCACTTTCACGTTGTCAAAGTACAGGGTGGCCGTGTCGCTGCACCACCAGCCCTGCTTCTTTGCCAGGGGCGTGCGGCTCACTCCCTCTGCATTCGCCGGGATCACCAGCACTGACACACCCGCAGCGCCTGCTCCACCGGTGCGCACACCGGTGGTAAACCAGTTGGCGCCCATGCCGCCCGAAATAAACGTTTTACTGCCATTAACGATGTAGTGATCGCCATTGCGCACCGCAGTTGTTTGCAGGTTTGCCACATCTGAGCCGCCTGAGGGCTCTGTTATGGCCAGGGCAATGCGTTTCTCGCCGGCGAGTACAGGAGGGATCAACTCCTGCTTGAGTTCTTCGGAACCAAAAGCCACTACCGGCGGCAGGCCGATACCATGGGACAGCAAGGTACTGGGCAAACCTCCCAGGCTGGTACGCGCCATCTCTTCTCCCACGATATTGTGATGATAGAGATCTATACCCTGCGACGTGCCGCCGTACTCCTCCGGGTAGCCCAGCCCCAGGAGGCCAAATTCAGCGGCTTTGGGCCATAGCGCGTCGGGTATGAAACCCTGTTCGTCCCATTCATCCACGTACGGTGTGATTTCCTTGTCGACGAAACGGCGCAGCTGTGCCCGCCAGGTTTCGTGGCTGTCGTTAAGAAAAGGGTTATGCAATCTGGCGCTGTCAAAACTCAGTGACACGGGTTACCTCGCAATTGTGTTGTCTGCCGGCATCAGGCGGCCAGCGAAGGCACACTATAGCGAGACAGGCCGCTTTGTTTAAGCCTGTGTAGTTCAGATACTCGGTGTAAGCTCGCAGGACTCTCCGAGTCTTTCCCGCTATAGTCAGCTCCTACCTGCATTTGGCGAGGATACAAGTTGAAAACCCATCGTGAGCAATGGCAGCTTCTCCTACAGCAACTACAACAACGCCAGCTGCGTGCGGAAGCCATGGGCGGTAAAGAAAAGGTCAGCAAACAGCACGACAAGGGCCGCATGACCGCAAGGGAGCGCATCGAACTGCTGTTCGAGGCGGGCACATTCAATGAGATTGGTGCGCTTGCCGGCGGCAACCACCCTGCGGGACACGAG
>JAUIIQ010000244.1 GCA_030431585.1 Gammaproteobacteria bacterium
CTGCCAAAACCTACGGGGTTCTTCCAGTCACTGAAGCTCACGGTTTCCCGGAACTGGTCGCGTCGGCCGTCGGGAACCCGTGAACGGTAGTCATCGCCAATGCCGGCTGTGAGTGCGGCCTCAACTGTCTCCCGGGCCTTGGTAGTTTTCCATATCGCCCAGACCAGGCCAGGCCAGGTGATCAGCAGTACGACCAGTGCCAGGTTGCCCAGTATGGAGTCCAGCGCACCGCCCAGGCAGAATAACCAGGCCAGCAAAATCTGTGTGGGCAGCCAGATCCAGGCCAGCTCGGTAGCTAACAGCGCTGTGCCGAAGGTAGCCCACGGTACTGCTCTGCGCGGTACCGCGCGGGGAGTGAAAACAGTGATCATCGAGACGAGGTTGAAAACCGCCAGTAGCGCGAGCAGCCAATCCATAAAAGTACCTTGATGTGCGAGTGGGGGGCCGTTGGGCGGCGCGAAAGCGGCAACTTTACACAAGCGGGCCACGCCTTGTCCAAGGGGACATGAGTGGCACTATGTCATCGAACAATTTTTGAACACCGGCACAGCACAACGTATAATCGCGCCCCCTGATTCAGCCAGCGCCAGCAGGTGAGGCCAGCAAAGTGGAATTCAAGCAACAATTCGATGTCATCGTCGTCGGCGGCGGTCATGCCGGAACCGAAGCGTCCCTGGCGGCTGCGCGCATGGGTTGTCGCACTCTTCTGCTCACCCATAGCGTAGATACCCTGGGCCAGATGTCCTGTAATCCCGCTATCGGCGGCATTGGCAAGAGCCACCTGGTGAAAGAGGTGGACGCTCTGGGCGGTGCTATGGGCCATGCCACGGACCGGGCGGGTATCCAGTTTCGTGTGCTCAATTCGCGCAAGGGCCCGGCCGTGCGAGCTACCCGTGCCCAGGCTGACCGCGTGCTTTATCGCAACGCTATCCGTCAGATTCTGGAGTCGCAGGAGAATCTGTCTATTTTCCAGCAGCCTGTGGATGACCTGCTGATCGAGAACGGTGCTGTAGCGGGAGCAGTTACCCAGATGGGTGTAATCTTCCGTGCTCCACGGGTGGTGCTTACCACCGGTACTTTTCTCGGCGGCAAGCTGCATATTGGCCTGGAAAACAGTTCCGGCGGCCGTGCCGGCGACCCCCCATCCATCGCTCTCGCATCGCGCTTGCGGGAGCTGCCGTTTCGAGTGGAGCGACTGAAGACCGGCACGCCGCCGCGCATTGATGCCCGCAGTGTCGATTTCAGTGAACTCGAGGAGCAGTGGGGTGATGAGCCACTACCGGTTATGTCCTTTATGGGCCGGGTCGAAGAACACCCAGAGCAGCGGTGCTGCTGGATAACCCACACCAACGAGCGCACCCACGATATCATTCGCGCGGGCCTGGATCGTTCGCCGCTATTTTCAGGGGTGATAGAGGGCGTGGGCCCGCGCTACTGCCCCAGCGTCGAAGACAAGATTCATCGCTTCGCGGACAAGAGCTCTCATCAGGTTTTTATCGAGCCGGAAGGCCTGACCTCGCCAGAACTTTACCCTAATGGCATTTCCACCAGCCTGCCCTTCGATGTGCAAATAGATCTGGTTCATTCCATCAAGGGCTTCGAGAATGCTCATATCACCCGTCCTGGCTATGCCATAGAGTACGATTTCTTCGACCCGCGCGACCTGAATTACTCGCTGGAGACAAAAGCCCTGCCGGGCCTGTATTTCGCTGGGCAGATCAACGGCACCACCGGGTATGAAGAAGCCGCCGCGCAGGGCTTGCTGGCCGGACTGAACGCAGCACTGGCGGTGAGGGGTGAGCAGGCATGGTGTCCACGACGTGATGAGGCGTATATCGGTGTGCTGGTGGATGACCTGATCACCATGGGCACGATAGAGCCGTATCGTATGTTTACCTCACGTGCCGAACATCGCCTGCTGTTGCGTGAAGACAACGCGGATCTGCGCCTGACTGCAACGGGACGAGAGCTGGGCCTGGTGGACGACGCGCGCTGGCAGCGCTTTGAACAGAAACGGGAGGCCATTGCCCGTGAAGGCCAGCGCCTGGCGGGGGTCTGGATTCAACCGGGCAGCCCTGAGGCCCAGGCTCTGGCAGCAAAATTGACCAGCCCGCTGAACCGCGAATATTCCCTCGCGGACCTGCTCAAACGTCCGGAGCTGGAATACGCAGACATTGCCAGCCTGAAAGGCGAGCCCTGCGAGGACGCCGAGGCTGCCCAACAGGTTGCTATCCAGGCCAGGTATGCGGGCTATATTGATCGTCAACAGGATGAAATTGACCGCCTCAGGCGCTATGAAAATACCGCGCTTCCCATTGACCTGGACTACCAGTTGGTTGACGGGCTGTCCAATGAGGTGAAGCAAAAACTGAGTGATGCGCGACCGGATACGCTTGCCAGGGCCGGGCGACTGCCCGGTGTCACCCCGGCTGCTGTTTCCCTGTTGCTGATCTATCTGAAAAAACGCGGCGCCCTGGGCAAGGCGAACGCCGGCCCCAGCCGCAAGCTGGCCTGATTTGAACGACGCCCTGGGCAGCCAGCTGGCGCGCGGATGTCAGTCGCTGGACGTCGCGACTGATGCAGTGACCCAGAGGCAGCTGCTCGCTTATCTTGAGTTGATGATCAAGTGGAATCGGGCCTATAACCTTACGGCCGTGCGCGAGCCGACGCAAATGATCACCCGGCACCTGCTGGACAGCCTGGCGATAGCCCCATTTCTGAGTGGCCAGCGCCTGCTCGATGTTGGCACCGGCGGCGGGTTGCCCGGCGTACCGATGTCGCTGTTGTTTCCGCAGCGTGAGTTTCACCTGCTGGATAGTAATGGCAAGAAAACCCGCTTTCTGTTCCAGGTGAAAACTGCGCTGTGCTTGGATAATATGACGGTCCATCAGGCGCGGGTGGAGTCATTCCACGACGAGGTTCTTTTCGACGCGGTACTGTCGCGGGCCTTTGCCTCTCTGCAGGATATGGTTCAGGGTTGTCGCCACTTGCTGCGCAAGGGAGGGCATTTCCTGGCGATGAAAGGAGCCTTCCCCGAACAGGAGCTGCTGGCAGTTGAGCGATACTGCAGGCTAGAAGCAGTGCATACTTTGCATGTTCCAGGGCTGGACGAACACCGTCACCTGGTGGTGATGACTTTGCGCTGAACATGGCGCGCATACTGGAAGCAGGGGAAACCGTGGCAAGAATTATCGCAATCGCGAACCAGAAAGGGGGTGTGGGCAAAACCACCACCTGCGTCAATCTGGCGGCATCCCTGGCGGCCATGAAGCAACGGGTGTTGCTGGTAGATCTGGACCCCCAGGGCAACGCCACCATGGGCAGCGGCATCGACAAGTATGCGGTTGCCCGCAGCATCTACGATGTGTTGGTACATCGCGCCCCCGTTAGCGAGGTCATATGCCGGGCTGGCGAGAGTAACTTCGATGTATTGCCCTCCAACAGCGACCTGACCGCTGCGGAAGTGGAACTCATTAATGTTGACCACAAGGAGCGCCGCTTGCGCGCCGCTCTGGTTGAGGCATCGGGTAACTACGATTATATCCTTATCGACTGTCCACCCTCGCTGAACATGCTCACGCTCAATGCCCTGGTGGCAGCAGATGGCGTAATTATTACCATGCAGTGTGAGTATTTTGCCCTGGAGGGGCTGTCTGACCTGGTGCGCACGATCAGCCAGATTGCAGAGTCAGTGAATAGCGGGCTGCGGATTGAGGGCATACTGCGCACCATGTATGACCCTCGCAACAGCTTGACCAATGAGGTGTCCAACCAGTTACACAGCCATTTCGGGGATAAGGTTTACCGTACCGTGGTGCCGCGCAACGTGCGCCTGGCAGAGGCCCCGAGTCATGGCGTGCCCGCGATGTACTACGACAAATTTTCCCGTGGCTCAAAAGCCTATATGGCGCTGGCCGGCGAAATCATCCGGCGGGAGGAGAAGCTTGGGCTGCGTTCGGCTGAGCCCCCTGCCTCTGTGACGCAATAATGGAGAGTTAGAATGTCCAAGAAACGTTCCCTGGGGCGCGGTCTGGACGCGTTGCTTGGCGCCAGTGCGGCGGCCAGCGATGCGGCCTCGGCATCCGAGGCCACTGTTGCTGAAGTTGCCGCCGACCCGAGCAACGTGCTCAAGGAATTGGCCGTGGACCTGATTCAACGTGGCAAATACCAGCCGCGCAGGGACATGGAGCCTGAGTCACTGCAGGAACTGGCCAACAGCATCAAGGTTCAGGGCGTCATGCAGCCCATCGTCGTGCGCCCGATTTCTGATCGTAAATACGAGATCATCGCCGGCGAACGCCGTTGGCGGGCTACCCAGCTGGCGGGCCTGGACACCATACCCGCAGTGATACGCGATGTTCCCGATGAGGCCGCCATTGCCATGGCCCTGATCGAAAATATCCAGCGTGAAGACCTCAACCCTATTGAGGAGGCCATGGCGCTGCAACGCCTGCAAAGGG
>JAUIIQ010000245.1 GCA_030431585.1 Gammaproteobacteria bacterium
ATGCTGTTGTTGCGCGTCACGCATGATGAAGTCACCTACCTCATAGTGGCCTTCTTCATCGGAGAAGCCGCCTTCAAGGACCAGCGTCAGCTCGGTGCCACGGTGAGTGTGCTTGGGAATACTGGCGCCCGCGTCAATCCGGTACAGAGCGAACTCATTGTCCACGTCGCCGGTGTGCAACCTGCTGATATGGACTTTCTTACTGATGTTTTTCCACTCCAGGTCCTCATAGCTGCCGTGCATGAGGCGCTGAATGAGGGCCGGGCAGTCGTCGTTCGCGGCGTTGCCGTTGCTGTAACGCAGTGGTTCAGGTTCTTCGTCGAGACGAGACAAGACCGTGCGCAGAACCGAGTCATCCACCTGCTGGGGGGAGAGCTCCTCGAACAGAGCCGAGCCAAGCTGCTGCAGTTGCTGGTGACTGCGCCGGCACTGCTCACAGTAGTTGAGATGCAGTGACAGACAAACCGACTGAGCCAGTGGCAGCGTGCCGGAGGCGTATTCGTTCAGCAATCGTGTGTCAGGGTGATAATTGATCATAGTGCTATCTTTCTGCCATTAACTGTAATTTCTTCATGGCCAGCCGCACTCGCGACTTGACCGTGCCCAGTGGAAGATCCAGTGCTTCAGCGACTTCGCTGTGCGATTTGCCTTCCATGTATACTTTTACCAATATTTGCGATTGCTCATGAGGAAGTTGCTCTAGCATCTCCTTGATGCGAACCGCGTCTCTCTTCTGTTGTACGGCAATGAACAGCTCCTCGGATTCCACCTCGGGCCAGATATCATCCGCGCTGACCGGGGTATCAAATTTCTGCAGCCTGCGGTACATGTCAGTCCGACAGTTGCGGGCGATGGTATATATCCAGGTACTGGCAGCGGCCTTCTGTGGGTTGTAGCCACTGGCTTTCTGCCATACCTTGATCATCACTTCCTGAACCAGTTCCTCCGCGTGGGCAGCAGCCAGTGCCGAGCCATTGAGCGCAAAGGCTTTTATCAGGGGCGCAAAGTGCTTGAAAAGCTTGGCAAATGCATCGCGGTCGCTTTCAGCAACCTTGAGCAGGCACAAGCTCCACTCATCGTCTCGCCTGCCACTGGCGTCTATCCCGGAGGTGTTCGCCATTGACATGCTGGCTCCTGCATAAGTCACTGTTTTTATTCCAGAGTTAGGCATCATCTGAAATAGTTACGCGCATGCTCCCGGGCCGGATCACTTGTCCCTACAATTGATCCGGACGCTGCGTCATGGCGTAATTAGGGAAATTATCAGTTTACGCCAGCGAAGGTGCAACCCCTCATGAAAATAGCGATCATCGGTTCAGGCATCTCCGGCCTGGCGTGCGCTCACTACCTCCATAAGGACCACGAGGTGCACGTGCTTGAGCGTGATACCAGGGTCGGAGGGCACACTGCAACCGTCGACGTGGCGATGGGAGGGCGTCGCTTTGCGATCGACACTGGCTTCATTGTGTTTAACGACTGGACCTATCCCAACTTCATTGCCCTGATGGATGAAGTCGGGGTGTCCAGCAAGCCCACGGAAATGAGCTTCAGCCTGTCTGACCGAGAGTCCGGCCTCGAATATGCCGGTTCCAATCTCAATACGCTGTTCAGCCAGCGGCGGAACCTGATCTCGCCAAAGTTTCTGCGCATGTTGCGCGATATCGTTCGATTTAACCGCAAGTCTGTGGAGGACCTGGAGCAGGGCCGCCTGCCAGAAGGCATGACGCTGGGAGAATATTTGCGGCAGGGAAACTACAGCCCCGCGTTCATAGACTATTATCTGGTACCAATGGGCGCTGCGATATGGTCAGCTGATACACCGGTGATGCTGGAATTCCCGCTGCAGTTTTTCGTGCGTTTCTTCCGCAACCATGGCTTGCTCAGTGTGCGGAACCGGCCGCAGTGGCGGGTCATTGAGGGTGGGTCGCGGGAGTATATCAAGCCTCTGTGTGCAGGATTTGCTACCAACATTCGTACCGGGGTGAAGATCAGCGGTATCAGGCGTCTTGAGCGAGGAGCAGACGTGTGCTTTGAAGATGGGGGGCGGGAGTCTTTCGACGCAGTGGTTTTTGCCTGCCACAGCGACCAGGCCCTGGATCTGTTGGAGGACCCGAAGCCGGAAGAAAAAGAGATTCTGGGCGCGATTCCGTACCAGAATAATGATGTGGTGCTGCATACAGATGCCCGGTTGTTACCGCAGAACCGGCGCGCCTGGTCCAGTTGGAATTACCAGCTGCGCGCCGATTCGCAACGCCCCACGCTGACCTACAACATGAATATACTTCAGGGCCTGGAGGCGCAGCAGACCTTTTGCGTTACCCTGAATGACCGCGAGCGTATCAACCCGAACAAAGTTCTGGGCCAATTCGAATATGCACATCCCGTGTTTAACCTGCAGGGCATGGCAGCCCAGCAGCGTTGGCAGGAAATCAACGGCGGTGCCACCTGGTTCTGCGGCGCCTATTGGCGCAACGGCTTCCATGAGGACGGCGTTCATTCCGCACTGCGGGTTGCCGAGGCAATCGGGCAGAACAAGGCCACTGGCGGCGCACAACTGCGCAGCGTGGGCAGTGCTGCGTGACCAGCGTTATCTATAGCGGGTGGGTGCAGCACCGTCGGCTGCAACCACGGGCGCACAGTTTTCGCTATCGCGTGTTCATGCCTCTGCTGGACCTGGACGAAATGGCGGAATTTCTTGAGCGATGCCCGGGGTGGTCAGCCCGGCGCTGGGCGCTGGCCCGGTTCAAGCGCGAGGATTTTTTTGGCGACCCGTCCATTCCTCTCAAGGAGGCGTTGCTCGATGAGGTGGAACGACAGGGTGGCACACGGCCGGACGGCAAGGTGCTGATGCTGGCCAATCTGCGCTATTTCGGCTTTCTCATCAACCCTATCAGCTGCTTCTACTGCTTTTCCGCCGATGGGACGCTGCAGTATGTGGTGGCTCAGGTCACCAACACACCCTGGAACGAGCACTGCCTTTACGTGCTGCCCGCCGAGGGCCGCGCAGGCTGGTTGGAAACCCGTTTCGACAAGACTATGCACGTTTCACCCTTTATGCCCATGGACATGCGCTATCACTGGCGCAGTAACACCCCGGATGAAAAACTGGTGGTGCATCTGGCCAACTTCCATGGCGACAAAAAAGAATTCGACGCCACCCTGCATTTGCAGCGGCGTGGGGACACCCCGGCCTGTTTTGCCCGGTACCTTGCTCTGTATCCTATGATGACCCTGCGCGTCGCCGCGGGCATTTACTGGCAAGCCATGCGGCTCTGGTTGAAGCGTATCCCCTTTGTACCCCATCCGAAAACAGTACACAGCGAGAGTTGAATATGAGTAATGCAAGTGTCAATGCTATCAGAGTCCCGGGCTTGTTGGGTCGCTGGCGCGGAGAAGGTTTTTCCCGGCGCATGGTCAAAAGGCTGCTGGGTGGCCTGGTAGGCGGCTCGCTGACGCTGCAGGACGGTGAGCGCATGGAGCGCTACGGCGATGCGGGCAGTGAGGGCATTCACGCCGTCGTCAACGTCCATGATGGGCAGGTGTTCCAGCACGTGCTCACAGGGGGTGTAATCGGTGCCGGAGAATCCTACATGCTGGGGCACTGGTCGTCGCCCTCGCTGGTGGATGTGATACGTCTTTTTTCGGCGAACATGGACACCATGCAGTCCATGGATGCTCGCTCATCTCGACTGCGTCAATGGTTGTTGAAGTGCCTCCATGCGTTCAATAGCAACAGTCTTACGGGCTCCAGGCGCAACATTGGTGCGCACTACGATCTGGGCAACGAGTTTTTCAAGCTGTTTCTGGATCCCTCAATGATGTATTCGTCGGCAGTGTACCCCTCTGCGGACGCAGGTCTTGACCAGGCTGCGTTGCATAAACTGGAGTTACTGTGCCGGGAGCTGGAGCTGACTGCCAGTGACCACCTGTTGGAAATCGGCACCGGCTGGGGTGGTATGGCGATTTACGCTGCCACGCATTACGGTTGCCGTGTCACCACCACCACCATATCGCGCGAGCAGTACAACTACGCCAGGGAGCGGGTTGCAAGCCTGGGTTTGCAGGATCAGGTCACGGTGTTGTGCGAGGACTATCGCAAGCTCTCCGGGAAGTACGACAAAATCGTCTCCATAGAGATGCTGGAGGCCGTGGGGCATGAGTATTATCAGGAATACTTCCGTCGTTGCAGTGATTTGCTCTGGCCTGACGGCAAGTTCGCGATACAGGTCATTACCGTGCAGGACCAGCGTTACAAGCAGGCCCGGGATTCGGTAGATTTCATCAAACGCTATATTTTCCCGGGTGGATGCCTGCCTTCACTTGAGGTGCTGTCCCGGCATGTGGCCAGGGACACAGATATGCAGATGGTAAATCTGCGCGATATTACCCAGGATTATGCCCGCACTCTTGCCGACTGGCGCCAGCGTTTTCTTGCCGCCCGCGAGGCGGTGCGTGAG
>JAUIIQ010000029.1 GCA_030431585.1 Gammaproteobacteria bacterium
AATTCAGCTTCTCTCCCGCCTCGCCCGGGGTGAGGCCACAGGATCAAACCAGTACAAACTTGTAGTGTGCTCGATGCAGAGTCGGTGAAGCGGCTGAACCGTTCGTCGCAAGTGCCCGCCGAGGGAGGGAGCGAAACGGCGCTTTTCCGGTTCGCGACCGACGGAGGGCACCCCAGCGGGGCGCGTGTACCAGACGGGCGGTTCAGGCACTTCAGCGACGGCTTCGGGGCGTCACAGGGAGTATAGGTAGTGGATAGTGATGTCGAAACGGAAGAAGGCCGCTGTGATCGTGGTATACCCCCGAAAGGGAGTCAAAGCGGGTTCGACCGCTCGGGGGTATACCACGATTGCAGTGGCCGTTCAGCTGGAAAGTGTCTATCCACCAAGCAACCCCGGTAATACGCGATGATCCTTTTTTTATTGCAGTGTGTTCGGCTTTGGATGCCAAAGGAAAATTTGATCTTCAGCCGCGGCAGTCCGTGCCCGGCTTCTGCTTCCCATTGTTGGTATACAACCAGTTGGCAAAAACTGTGCTGTCGGAGATGGACAGACTGCCTGCCTGGGCGATTGCAATGGCGTGTAACAAGGTGAGTACGAACGCGTGCGGGCGAAGCCGGGATGAACGCAACGCCGATCAGCCGGTAGCGACTCTACCTTAAATAAACATCAAGGCGTGTACCAGACAGGCGATGTCCAGGCTCGCTCCTGATGCACCATCGGCACGTCCTTGCTCATCTTGATGCCGTAACGCAGCTGATCGTAGGCCATCCAGGTTGGGGTGGGTATCTCAATGACCCTGGCGTAATAGAAGGCAGGTTCTGAAGGGTCGAAATCCGGGTCAGTCCATACCGTGCTCAGACCCGGCTCGCCGATACTGTCTGTCCAGGTGGCGCGCCGCACATCCACCGTGTTACCCACCGGCGACAGTTTTCCGTCTTTGCCTATGGTGCGCTCGTCGGCATCCGCCCAGACCACGTCATAGACTTTTTCCTGCGCCTGGCCGCTATCATCCAGCCAGCCCTTGACCACCTGTATACGGTCGAGATTCCCGAACATCGGGTCTTTCAATGCCGACACCAGGAAACTGGGGGCAGCGCTGTCGCCGCGTTCGCTGCCTTTGAGATCACCCCCCATGGGCACACCACCGGCATAACCCGCCGCTGCCACATCGCGGGCCATGGCATCTTGCGCATCGAAATCCCAACCGGCGAAAAAGCGCACGGTGATTCGCGAGCCAGAGGTGGCGTATACTTCTTTGCGGCGCATTGCATCCCACAAACCCTCGCGCGTATTCTCGACGGCCCACACTGCCGCATAGCCTGCTGCCGTGTAGTGCCAGGTGTAACGTGTCTTGCCGAAACCCTCTTTGGACACATGCTCCCAGCGCTCGGGACGGGGCTCATGAATGACGTGCTTGCCCATGAAGTTGTCTTCTTCGATCGACGTCAGCGAGTTATGCACATCGGTGCCACCAATAAAACCAAACTTGAAGGGGTTGGTGCCCAGCGCGCGCTCCTGCTCCAGACCGCGCTGCAACCCGTCACGCAGGTACATGGTGTGGCGCATCTCCGGCGTTTCCAAACTGTCTTCAAGCGTGAGGTTGCCGTACTCCCAGCCGGCAATACCGAAGTCGGCAAATTCGTCATTGGGAGAAAGTGTGGGATGGGTTTCGCTACTGCCTTTGGTTTGCATCATCTCTTGCAGTGGCTCCCAGCGCTGCCTGCGCTGGGCGTAGTCCGCCGTGATCGGCTGGCCGTCAAAGGTTTCCACCTCGAACATGCGTCCGTTAGACAAGTTACCGTTGTGGGGGATGGCCAGCAGGCTGCCGCCGGTGCTCTCTTCGTACTTCGCCATCCACGCCCACAGTGCCTCGGGGTCCTCACTCTGCCAGGCGGAGAACGGAAGCATCTGGTCTGCGCGGTCTTTGCCGTCACGAAACAGCACATTGCGGTGCAGATTGTTCCCGCCGGGGACTGATGTCCACTCGTAGCCTATCATTGCAGTAAACCGGCCCGGCTCGTTAAAGCTCTCTGCCGTGCTGGTGTAGGACTGCCAGACTGACTTCATTACCGGGCCCACTGTCGCAGGGTCTTGAATCACCGACGGCAAGGTACCCTGCGCCTGCGCCGAGACCAGTTCATTCACGGCATCAGCGGCGGCTTTGCCGCCCTGCTTCATCGCCTTGCTCCAACGTTGCAGCGTTGCGTCCTGCATAAACAGCGGGTTCCCGTTATAGACCTCTGTGATAACACCAAGCCCCTCGGCATGATCCGAAATAACCAGAAAGTCCATAGGCCGCGACAAGCGCACTGGCACACCGGTTGACGACACCACCTCTTCACCCCGGGCAAAACGATAGGCCTGATCCGGCGTTAACCTGTCGCCGTTCATAAATGCATCACCTGAATTGGAGGTGTGGTGATGGGTATCACCAAAGTAAACCTGCGTGGGATAGCCGCGTCCAGCATAGGGCGAGAAAGTGTCCAGGGGCTGCGTCTCTGCAGCGAGTGCGAAAACGGGCAAAGCCAGCGCGCAGCGAAGTAACAAGCGGACCATACTGAGGTTCTCTTTTAGTATTTTGATTACGCTGAAGCTTAACTCAATGCGCGAGCCTTGCAATGCTGGTGACTGAAGTTCTGTCAAGTTGGGCCGGCTTGCGCTTTACGCCGGCGATACGCGCATTGAGGGCGATTTCAGAGGTGGATAACGACAACATTTTCTCGCCAGAAAGGGCGATAAGCTTTCAGCTATCCAGTCTTTGATATTGCCTCAGCAGGCAAAGACTTGATCTAAGGTGATCGTTTCGGAAGGCTTAACTGGTCTGCTTTGAAATAATCGTGGTCTGTCCCCGGTTTTTCCATCAACTCATCTTGGCAACCAAATCCTCCTGCAGCGTCTTGCAGCAATAGAGGTAGAGCGCACCGGCCACGGAAAAAATGGACACTGTGTAGACTATCGCCCAGCGGAGGCCTTCAGCGCTGGCGGTCATGCAGGCCTGTGCTTTTGCGTTCCCCAGTACAGAGATCAATTGCTCTGATGTGCCCTTGCACAACAGCGGTGTCAGCTCTAATGAAAACTGGGAGGCCACGAGATTGTTGGTCATCAGGATATCACTCAGGATTCCGAGGAAGAGCGGACCACAGCCGTAGCCGAGCAAATTGACAACAAACAGAAAAATTGCCACCGCGGTGGCGCGCGAGCGCGGGCTGGCCACGCCCTGGCAGATTGTATACTGGGCCCCAAGATAACCGTAGTGCAACACCGCAGCAACCAGCATGACAGACAGGGCAAGGGGTACGCTGTCCGTTGTAAAGCCAATCCAGTACATTGGCACACAGGCAATCAACATCCCCCCGGGGAGCCATGCAACCACATTGGGATAACGCGCACTCATCCTTTCGGTGAGATAACCCGCAGCAAAGGCGCCAAATGAAGCAGCGAGACCGAGTGGAACAGCGATCTGCAATGCGACATCAGCAATGGACATGCCATGTGCTCGCTGGAAGAAAGCCACCTGGAAATTGCTGAGCCCGTAACCCACAAAAGCTACCAGGGCCGCTGCAATCATGTTCACCCAGAAAGTCCGCTTGGAAGACAGTTCCCGTATCGTCTCCGCCAGGCTGGTTTTTCGTACATGGGTCGCAGTGGGAGGATCCGCATAGCCCCGGGGCGGCTCCACAACCGTAACCAGGAACACTACTCCCAGCACTATTCCGGGAACGCCCAGTGCCAGGAATGCCTCCCGCCATGAGAACAATTCAGTAATTGGCCCTCCGAACACATTGGCCAATACGCCACCTACCGTAATGCCGAGCGTGTAAATAGCAATAGCCCTTGCTCGACTGCGTGGGGGGAAGTAGTCGGCTATGATCGAGTTTGCCGCGGGAGACAGTCCCGCCTCGCCTATGCCCACCCCTATACGAAACACCAACAGCCAGGCAAAGTTTCCGGCGATACCACAAAGCGCCGTCATCAGGGACCAGGTGATAACACTCACGGCAATTATCCGGACCCTGTTCATGTATTCAGCAAAGCGTGCGATTGGAATGCCCACAATGGTGTACATGAGCGCAAAACCAAAACCCGACAGCAAACCAAACTGCCAATCCAGCAGCTTGAACTCCTCAATAATCGGTTGGGCGACTACCCCTATCAGTACGCGATCGAGAAAGTTCAGCGTGTATAACAACGTGAGCGAGAACAGCACGTAGTTGCGATATCCACTACTGCCAAATGCCCTGCCGGTGTTGGTGGTTGGCTCACCTTCCGCATGGGATGTATTCATACTTTCACTGGCTACTCCTATTGAGTGGTCTACCCTCAATAGCCTTTGAATTGCTTAAAAAGTTCTGAAAGTTCAGATTAGCATCATGTGCTCATCGATACCTAGGCCCAACTCGCCGGTTTCCTCGCGGTTCGACCTCCTGTTCTTCCATACAAAAAACCCCCAGGCTTTCGCCTGAGGGACTTTTGTAGGGTGGAGCTAAGCCTGCGCGGCCCGGCCGGATCAAACCGCCTTCAGCGGTTCGCCCCCTGTTCTTCCATACGAAAAACCCCCAGGCTTTCGCCTGAGGGTTTTTTGTATGGTGGAGCTAAGCCTGCGCGGCCCGGCGGGATCAAACCGCCTTCAGCGGTTCGACCTCCTGTTCTTCCATACGAAAAACCCCCAGGCTTTCGCCTGAGGGTTTTTTGTATGGTGGAGCTAAGCGGGATCGAACCGCTGACCTCAACACTGCCAGTGTTGCGCTCTCCCAGCTGAGCTATAGCCCCAAGAACTTGTGCTAACTTGTTGATCCGTCTGGAATTTTGCGTGAGCAGGATCAACCAAGAGCTGCGCATTTTATTTAGCCGCGCCGCGCCTGTCAAGGCGTGCTGCGGAATTACCGCAAGGCGGCATGCACTACAGCGAGAGCCACAGCCGCAGCAGGTGGCGCCGCTGCTTCGGGTCTGCAAAATCTTCATACGCGGTGCGGGCGTGCAGAATGGTATGGTTGGACAGTAGCTGGATATCTCCCGGTTGCAGGTCCATGTCCAGGTACATGCCCTCCTCCATGGCGATAGCCTCGTAGGTATCGAACAGGTCCTCTTCCTCTTGCGTCAGCGGTGGCACATCGTCGTGGCGCACGGCCGAACGGAAGTAGTCCGAATGATAAAAGGTGCGCAAGCTACCATCTGCGTATCGGCAGGGCGGAATCGACAAGGTGCTGCCCACCTCATTCACGTTCTTGTCCCGCACGTCCAGGTGAACCGGGTCGAAAAGTCTTGCCAGCAGCTCCGGTCTGCGGCGTGCCAATTCGTTAAACACCGACACGGAGCTTACAATGCGGCTTTTGCCCCCGGACTTCGCCTTGTTCAGGCACAACAGGCCGACCACGTCTGCGGCATCGCAATGGTAGTCGATGTTAGCGGCGGTCTTGTACAGGCGGACCGTGCTGGAATCGGCCTGTTCGCGCAAATCGATCACATGGCCCAGCAGGTGACCGTCCGGGTTCTGCTCACCGGGTTGCCCCAGGTGCAAACCAAAACACCAGAAGAAACGCTCTTTTTGCTCCCGGGACCAGCGTTCAACCGGCACGCCGCGAACGACCTGGAAACCCCGGCCAGAGGCAAGAGCCTCGCGCCATTCCTGGAAACGCCGCGTCAGCGCTGGAAGCGGAAAATCCGCGGCTGTTAAGCTGCGCGTATCCACCGCGCTGTCGTCAAGAAGCGCCAGAGCGCTCTCTATTTCTGCCACTTCGCCTTCGCTTAGCCGATAGGCCATTTGCTCCAACTGCGGCAGATCTTCTCCTCGCCAGGCCGCTGCGCATTGCAACGGCGCCGTGGGTATCTGCTGGTGTGGCCTGTCAAAGTAATGCAGAGTCTGATCTATAAAGCTAAGGTAGTGGGCGCTGGACACGATTGGCCTCCTGATAAGAACCGGGCTTGCCGACGTTGCGTACACTGTTTAACGTGACAATACTGAACCATGGGTAGTCTACTTGATTAATCGCCAGACAGCAGAGTGCAGGCCAGGACTACGAACATGATTTGTGCGGATAACACAGTTCCTGACACGCGCTGGATGGGACTCTGCACACTACCAGTACACCAGAGGTAACCCCCAATGTTTGAAAAGTCACTACTGGGTATTAGCGGGTTGATCTTCCTTGCCTACGGCCTGGCTTGTTTCATCAACCCTGAACTCCCCGCCGCTCTTGCCGGGTTGAGTATCAACTCCGGAGATGGCTTTGCCGAAATGGGAGCGATGTACGGCGGCCTGCAGTTCGGCGTAGGCGTTTTTTGCCTGGTGTGTGCAGTCATACCCGTGTATACCCGTGCCGGCCTGCTGCTGTTATTGCTGGCCATAGGCTGCCTCGCGGCAGCACGGCTTGTCTCTGCCTGGGATGCTGACTGGATGGTAGGCGCGTACACCTGGGGTGCACTGGCATTCGAAGTGCTGGTTTCGGTATTGGCCGCCCTGGCCCTGAAGCGTTAAAGAAAAAACGTGTGTATGATACGCGCGACGCAAAACAGCATGAGCAAAGCAACGTGAGTATAGGCCCCAATACCGTCGCCGTTTTCCACTACACGCTGCGCAATGAAGCGGGCGAAGAACTGGAAACCTCCCGTGGAGGCGAGCCCAGCGCATTTCTGTACGGCGCAAACAATATCATTCCTGGCCTGGAGAAAGCCATGGAAGGCCGCAATTCAGGCGATATTTTTACAGCCGACATAGCGGCAGACGACGCTTACGGCCAGGTAGATCCCAAGCGGCAGCAGCGCGTTCCCAGCAAGCACCTCGTCTACAAGGGCAAGTTAAAACCGGGCATGGTGGTACAGCTCAACACCAGCGATGGGCGGGTACCGGTAACGGTAGTCAAAGCAGGCCGCCACAGCGCCGATATCGACACCAACCACCCTCTGGCAGGGCAGTCGCTCAGCTTTGATATAGAAATCCTCGACGTACGGGAGCCAAGCGCGGAAGAAGTCGCCCACGGTCACGCTCATGGGCCGGGCGGGCACCACCACTAGGTAAACCCTGACGGAAAGTGACCACCTCAGCGGCGCGCAAACATCAGGCTAGCCGCTGCCAACCGCTACAAATGCTCGCCATCCAGGTAGAACCACTTGCCATCGACCTTTTCGAAACGACTACGTTCGTGCAAACGATGCCCCTTGCCCGCTACCTTGAAACGGGCGACAAACTCCACCCTACCTTCACGATCTGCCTGCTGCCCTGCGTCAACGGCCTTGATTGATAGACCTATCCACTTTTGCTCCGGATCGAGGCGCACACGTGATGGCCGCGTCTCTGAATGCCAGGTGGCCAGGAGGTAGTCGGTATCACCAACGGCGAAGGCGCTGTAGCGAGAGCGCATTAATGCTTCCGCACTGGGCGCCACGGCTTCGCCGCTGATATAGCGGGCACAGCATTCTTCATAGTCTGCCTTACTGCCACAGGGACAGTTCTGTCCCATATCTGCATCCGACATCCGCTACGGCCTCAGTGAAAGCCCTTCAGGCAGCATCATAATTACTGGCGAGGTAGGCAAGAATATCCGTTGACTCGAACATGCCGATATCCGTATTCGGGTCATACAGGTAGGGAATCGACACCCTGCCCTCGCGATGCTGCAGATGCCGGCGATTTTCCAGCACGCTCTCTGGGGTGATATTCAGGGCTTTGCGCACAGGAGGCAGCAGCCATTCCTGGACCTGGCTGCGACCACAGTTGCGCACTACGTAGGGCATTTCCATCTCACACAGTTTTTCTCTCACCAGCCGCGCATAGGGGCTGGACTCAAAGCTGTAGAGTTCCAGCAGTTCCGCGGGCGGTACACCGGGCCTTGCCTGCATACCGCTGTTCATGCGCGGCGCGCTGGCCAGCATCGAACCGGCTGTTTGCAGTGCGCCCAGCCGCCATTTCAACGGGGGTTTGCCCTGGCCATAGGTGCTGAACAGGTACTCGATAATATCCAGTGACTCGAACAGTTCCGCTCCAGTATTTGGGTCGATCAGGTAGGGGAACTGTGCTTTACCGGCTCGCACCTCCAGCTCAGGTCGAAAGCGCTGCCCCCCTTTCGGACAGGGGAGCACGAGAACATCCAGGTCCAGTTCGGTCAGGGCCTCGCGAACCAGACGGCAATAGGGACAGTTTTCGATGTCGTAGAGCTGTATCAATTCCACAGGTTTATCGCTCACGCGATGGACCTGAATGCCGTTGCTGCTGCGAACCAGGGTCGAGATCAACGATCCCGCGAGATTGAAAGCCATGCGTGGTTTCCTGCTGGGTTAAAAAGGGTTAGTTGGCGAGCCGGGCGCTACAGGCCCTGGTATTCCTTCTCCAGTCGTTTCATTGCTTTCCTGGATACGCCCCCCAGGGTGGCAATGGCGTGGCGCAGGCGTGCACGGCTCATATCCGGGCCCAGCATCTCCATCGAATCCACTACCGAGAACGACGCGCTGGTGCCCGCAATAGCGATAAATATTGGCGCAAGAAAATCCTTCACCTTCACGCCCTGTGCATCGGCAAGCGCTTTCAGTTCGTTCCATATGGCATCCCGGTGCCACTGTTGCAGGGCTTCCATTCGCCACAATGCAAACTGCAAGCCCTTTACCACTGCCTCTCTTTCACCCTTGAGAGAGGCAAAGCTTTCTTCGCTGATCGGCAGGGTGCCGGAAACCAAAAAGCTTGCCAGCGGTGCGAAATCGCTCAGGGTTTCCATGCGTTTCTGGGCGTGAGGCAGCACCTTCATCAGGTTCTCTTCATTAAACGCCCACTGCACCAGTCGCTGCGCCAGCTGGTGCTCATTGAGATCCTCGCGAATCCACAGGCCATTAAGCCAGGACAGCTTCTCCACGTCGAAAATCGGGCCGCCCAGGGAAACACGCTGGATATCGAAGTTGTCCTGCATCTGCTGCAGCGAGAACTTTTCGCTCTCGTCTGGCATAGACCAGCCCATACGCCCCAGGTAGTTCAACAGGGCCTCAGGAAGAAAGCCCATGCGCTGGTAGTAAAGAATGCTGGTGGGGTTCTTGCGCTTGGAAAGTTTCGATTTGTCCGGGTTGCGCAACAGCGGCAAATGGCACAGCTGCGGCATATCCCAGCCAAAGTATTCATACAGCAGCTTGTGCTTGGGCGCTGAATTGATCCACTCTTCGCCACGCAGCACGTGCGTGATACCCATCAGGTGATCGTCAACCACATTGGCCAGGTGATAGGTGGGCATGCCATCCGACTTGAGCAGAATCTGCGCATCCACCATGCTCCAGTCCAGCTCAATTGTACCGCGCAGCATGTCTTCCACGGCGCAGGCACCGTCATCCTCGGGTACAATCATGCGAATGACGTAAGGCTCGCCTGCCGCTTCCCGCTTTGCCTGCTCTTCCTGCGGCAGACGCAGGTCAGAGGCTTTCAGGGCGCTGCTACTGCCCGCGGCGCGCCGGGACTCGCGCAATTCTTCCAGTTCCGCTGCAGTGCGGTAACAGACAAAGGCCTTGCCCTCTGCCACCAGCTGTCGCGCATACTGACCATAAATATCCATCCGTTCGCTCTGCCGGTAGGGGCCGTGCTCGCCGCCCACATCAGGGCCCTCATCCCAGCTGAGTCCCAGCCAATTCAGCGAGTCGAGAATGGCCTGCTCGGACTCCGGCGTGCTGCGAGCCTGGTCAGTATCTTCGATACGCAGTACGAACTGGCCTCCGTGCGCGCGGGCAAAGCACATATTGAACAGGGCGATATAGGCGGTGCCTACGTGTGGATCACCGGTGGGTGATGGCGCAACTCGGGTGCGAACGGTCATGACAATCCTGGCAGATTTTCGGGAGCGGCGATTATACGGTCTTGCCCGGGCAAATCCCACCTGTGACGCGTATCCATATTGTCACGCGCCCAGGGGCCAGGCAAAGGCATCCATCACCCGTATCCAGGCTGCGTCGGGGTTAGCCTGCAACACCAGGGGCTCGCCGCTTACAGGGTGGACGAGACGCATCTGCCGGCATAACAGCAACAGGCGATGACAATCATACTGTTGCTGAAAAAAGCGGTTGTGGACGCCTTTGCCATACTTGGCGTCGCCGATAATGGGATAGCCCAGGTGCTTCAAGTGACGGCGCAACTGATGTCTGCGCCCCTGCACAGGTCGCAGCTGCACCAGCGAATAGCGCGTTTGCGGATAACGCTCTACCGCAAGCGGAATTTCTACCGTTGCCAGGCGCTGGAATGCGGTAACGGCGTCCTGCGCAGCCCGTGGTGCACGGCGGTCACGGTCTGCAAGCCTGTCCGGTTTGTCGGTGAGCGGGTGCTCCACTATACCCTCTTGCGGACACCAGCCGCGTACCACCGCCAGATAGGTTTTGTCGACGCGGTGGGCTGCAAACTGGGCCGACAGCTGGCCTGCCACAGCGGAACTCAATGCAAACAACAACACGCCCGATGTCGGCTTGTCCAGACGATGCACCGGGTAGACGTGTTGGCCAATCTGGTCGCGCACAAGCTGCAGGGCAAAACGGGTTTCATGGCGATCAACAGGGCTGCGGTGCACCAACAGCCCGCTGGGTTTGTCCACGGCTACCAGGTATTCGTCCCGGTACACTATCGGCAGGGATTCGCCGTTGTCAGTAGGTGTCGAAATACTGCTGCACCAAAGCCGGGTTGGACGTCTCGGCCAACACCAGTTTCAACAACACCCTGGCCTGGGCGGGGTTCAACTCGCCAGACGCCACCGTGCCGAGGGCATCGTCGTCGATCTCTACCTTGCGCCCTACCGTACCGCTGGTTACCCGCGTCGAACGCACGACGACCACGCCCTGCGCTATCGCCCTGGCCACGGCGTCCAGTGCGCGCGCGTTCATATTGCCATTACCGACACCTGCGGTGACAATACCCCTGGCGCCATTGGCCACGGCGGCATCGATCAAATCCGCGGAGAAACCCGCGCTGATATAGATCACGTCTACCCGCGGCAGTGATTCCAGGCCCGCTACCGACAGGCTGGAATCGACCGTATGCAGACGGTAGGGATGGCGGAAATAGCGATTGTCGCCATAGAGCGTCGCCCCCATCAAGCCGCGCTCAGCGGAAACGAAAGTCTGCACATCGGTGGTGCTGGTTTTGGTCATACCGCGAGCGCCGTGTATATCATCGTTGATGACTACCAGCACGCCGCGCCCGGCTGCCTCGGGGTCAGCGGCAACGGCTACCGCATTAAACACATTCAGCGGCCCGTCAGCAGACAATGCGGTGGCAGGCCTCATGGCAGCGGTCATCACTACCGGTTTGCGGCTCTTGATCACCAGGTTGAGAAAGTAAGCAGTCTCTTCAATGGTGTCAGTTCCGTGGGTGATCACCACGCCATCGACATCGCTGGAAGACAGTAACGCGTTGACCCGCCCGGCCAACTGCAGCCAGACGGCATCGCTCATGTCCTGGCTGCCAATATTGGCTACCTGTTCACCGCGGATATCAGCCAACTCCTGCAATTGCGGCACTGCCTCGATCAGGCCGGCGACACCAAGCTGGCCCGAACGGTAAGCAGCCTGTGTGCCGCCGGCGGCCGCGCCGGCAATGGTGCCACCGGTGGCGAGAATAACGATTCTGGGTTTCATGGTTTCTCCCGCCTGTGCCACGGCGCAGACTGCCAGGACAGCCATGCATGCCATTACCCTGAAGTGTGCACCCACAGCGAGCTCCTTTGCCAATTGAGCCGCCGAGTATCGGGGAATTAACCACGCTGCTCAAGCTCGCAAATGCGCCGCTGGCTGCCCGCACACAAATACGCTCGCCGAATGGGTACTTTTCACGGCTTTGCAGGCGCCGTGAATTGGCGAATCAGGTAGAATTCCCCTGACACGGACGCACCCCACTGATTTCCATGCCCGCAAGCTGCAATACAATCTCCCGGCGTTTCTGCATCGCCCCCATGATGGACTGGTCCGACCGCCACTGCCGCTACTTCTGGCGGCTGCTGACGCAGGAGGCGTTGCTGTACACCGAAATGGTTACTACCGGCGCACTGATTCACGGCGACCGGCATCGCTTTCTGCATTTCAATCCACAGGAACACCCGGTTGCCCTGCAGTTGGGTGGCTCGGAGCCGGCAGACCTGGCCCGCTGCGCAAGCTGGGCGCAGGAATGGGGCTATGATGAGGTCAATCTTAACTGTGGCTGCCCCTCCGACAGGGTACAGTCAGGGATGTTCGGCGCCTGCCTGATGGCGCAGCCGCAGCGGGTGGCGCAGTGTGTTGCCGCCATGCTGGATGCCTGTGACCTGCCGGTCTCGGTGAAACACCGAATTGGCATCGACGACATGGAAAGCTACCAGAACATGGTGGACTTTGTAGCGCCGGTAGCAGAGGCAGGATGCAGAGTCTTCATCGTGCACGCACGCAAGGCGTGGCTCAAGGGTCTGTCACCAAAGGAAAACCGGGAGATACCACCGCTGAACTACCCCTGGGTTTATCGCCTGAAGCAGGATTTCCCGGAGCTGGAAATCATTATCAATGGCGGTATCCAGAGTCTCGACGAGGCGGAAGCTCACCTGCATCACGTAGACGGCGTGATGATCGGTCGCGAGGCCTACCAGAACCCGTGGATGCTGGCGGACGTGGATGCGCGCCTGTTCAACTCGCGCAAGACAGTCGTGAGCAGGGATGACGTGCTGGCCGGTCTCATTCCCTACGTGCAGACGCAAATGGACGCGGGTGCCCAACTCAATCATATTACCCGACACATTCTGGGCCTCTACCAGGGCGTGCCAGGCGCGCGCAAGTTCCGCCGTCACCTTAGCGAAAACGCCTATAGAAAAGACGCGGACATCGAGGTATTGACCGATGCTTTCGATAAGGTCAAAGCATCAGGGTTCGGGGATAGAAAAGCCGCTGTGGGCTGAAGCGCCGGCAGACACTGGCACACAACTTATAACTTAGACAGGACGCGACACATTGAGCAATAAACTTGAGCAACTCAAAACCATGACTGACGTGGTGGCCGATACAGGTGATATCGAAGCCATTCGCCGTTTCCACCCCCAGGACGCCACGACCAACCCTTCCCTGCTGCTGAAAGCGGCGGCACTGCCGCACTATGCGCAGCTTCTGGATAGCGCGCGCGCATGGGCAACTTCTCAAGGCGGTTCCGACAGCGACCAGTTGGATAACTGCTGCGACCGCTTTGCGGTGGACGTGGGCAGGGAAATCCTGGACATCGTCCCCGGCCGAATCTCCACCGAAGTGGACGCACGACTGTCTTTCGATAGCGCCGCCACCATGGAACGGGCCCGCAAGCTGATCGGCATGTATGAAGACGCCGGCATTGGCCGGGAACGTATACTGATCAAGGCCGCGGCCACCTGGGAAGGCATACGCGCCGCACAGGCGCTGGAAAAAGATGGCATCAACTGCAATCTCACCCTGCTGTTCGGCTTCAGCCAGGCGGTAGCCTGCGCCGACGCAGGTGTATTCCTGATCTCGCCGTTCGTGGGCCGGATTCTCGACTGGCACAAGGCCAATACGGATTTGCAAATTGCGACGCCACAGGATGACCCCGGGGTCAGATCGGTCACCCGCATCTACAACTATTACAAGCAGCACGGCTACACAACCGTGGTGATGGGCGCCAGCTTCCGCAATGCCGGCGAAATCGAGGCCCTCGCCGGCTGCGACCGCCTGACCATCAGCCCGGCACTGCTTGCGGAACTGGCCGCAGACGAGGGCGAGCTGCCCCGGGCACTGCACCCGGACAAGGTAAGTTCGGTGATTCCCAGGCACAGCCCGGAAGAGGCGGAGTTTCGCTACGAGCTCAATGCCGATGCCATGGCCACAGAGAAGCTGGCGGAGGGGATTCGTAATTTCGTCGCCGACCAGATCAAACTGGAGCAGTTGATCGGCAACCGGTAGCGTGATCAGCTGTGTTCGAGGGCCGTTACCAGGTCCTTGAACTTTGCCCTGTTTTCTTCTGACAGGCCCATCAGCACGCGATGCGCCTCGATGACTTTTTCTTTCACCGCGTCCTCGTTGCCTTCCACCTGAGGAATTTCACCGATATCCTCCGGGTTGGCGCAGGCTTCCTCATGAAGTTCGAAGAGGCGCTGAAAACCCATGCTTTTCAGCAGCCTGTTAATACCCGGGTCACAGGAATAAATAGCCGGCTGAAAACCAAAGCGCTCTTTCACCTGCAGGGCAAGCTTGGCCAGCAGGCCCAGCGTCGTGGAGTCAACCCCTTCCGCGTCGCACAGGTCTACCCACACGCTGGCAAAATCCGGATCAGCGTACATGCTCAGGAAGTACTCATCGATGGTGGTACACAAGGTCAGGCGCACATCGCCCACAAGGCGAATGACGTACGCGCCATTGTGGCTGGCCGCCTGAATTTTCCCTTCCTGCATGTCAGCCTCGCTTGCTGAGAAACAGCGCGGCGATATCATCCGGTGCTGTGTCCACCTGGTCAAGTCCCAGACGGGTCACCATTTCCTCCGGCGATGCGGCTGCTTGCTCAAACACGTTGAGGAAGTAATGTTCTTTGTCTATCAGGTTTTTCGGCGGCAGTATCTCCAGGATGCCGTCGGAAAACAGCGCCAGCATAAAGCTGTCGGGCAATTGCACCAGATGCTCCTCGTAATTGGCATCGGCCATGATTCCCACAGCCGAGCCCTCACCGCGCAGATACCTGGCGCCGTCCTCAGACACCAGCACCGGCTGGGGCAAGTGCCCCGCCACGCTGTAGCGCAAGATATTGGACTGCATATCCAGCACGCCTACCACCATAGTCGCGAATTTACCCACTTCCAGGTCCATCAGCTCTGCATTGGCGCGCTTGAGTAAACCCAGTGGGCTGAGAATGGTGTCGTCGTGACGACGCAGGAAATCCGAGCGTTTACGGGCAAAAAGATTCTTCAGCAGAACAGTGGCAAAAGCCGAAGAACTGCCATGACCGGAGACGTCAGCCATGAAAAACGTAACAAAATGGTCACCCACAGTGAAGTAGTCCGTGAAGTCGCCGCTAAGGTACAGCGAGGGAATAACCGTGTGACTGAATACGTAGTCGCCGAGGATCAGGGGCGTGGCAGGCAGCATGCGCATCTGCACCTGGCGCCCGGCCTGCTGGTCCTGCTCCAGCATTTTGATGGTGCCACGCAGCTCCGTGTTGGCCGCTTCCAGACTGTGTCGCGACTGCTCCAGTTCTCGCCTGACCTGGCGTTGGCGCGTACAGCGCTCCATCGATCGCTTCAGGGCCTGCTTGTCATCAATCGGGCGGACAAAAAAATCGCTGGCGCCCACTCGCAGCGCGCGCATCATTCTCTCCGCCTGGGCTTCGTCGCTAAGCAGGATAACCGGGATCTGCACGTCCATTTCCTTGAGCGTGCGGCTGGCAAAATCCCAGCTCAAGCCTTCCATATCCATCTCGCAGAGGATTACATCGAGATCCGGCCGGTGATGCAGATATTCCCGCGCCACGTTGGCATCGGTATACACCTCCGTTTCATAACCCAACTCCCGCACCAATTGCGCCAGGGCTGTTACGCGTTGCTCGTCGTTATCCACGACAAGTGCGGTTCCGATAGAATCCATTGCGGGCTTTACACGTCAGATTATGCTGAAGACACTACGCCCATCACCCTGTACAGGCAACCGCGGCCTGGCCGGTTTGGGCAGGATTTCACATTTTTGCAAGCTGAAAGCGTCCGTGTGCGCCTGTCAGAACTCTTCCCAGTTCTCTTCGTCACCGAAATCGGAGAAGTCGTCCTGCACCACACCATCGTTGACGAAGGTTTCGCGCTGTTGCAGATAGGCATCGCGGATAAAGATATAGGCGTCGCCACTCAACAGTTCGTCCGCCTGCAACAGCCTGGCTCTGCCATCTACCAGTTCCAGGCCCCAGAGGGAGTTACGCAGCCGAACATTGTCGAGATAGTCGGGAATTGAGGTGTAGGTATCAAAAATGGTGCCCGCGCCGCTGCGCACCGTGCGCGGGCCAAACAGTGGCACCATCAGGTAGGGACCCGAATCAAAACCCCATATCGCCAGGGTATGACCAAAATCTGTGCGGTAGGGGCGTATACCCATGGGCGTGGCCACGTCGAAAAGACCGGCGAGCCCGAGGGTACTGTTTACCAGGAAACGCCCCCCGCCCTGCGCGGCACCCTGAAAGCGCCCCTGCAGGACACCGTTGATAGCGGACGTAAAGTCATACATATTGGCGAAAACGTTACCGACTCCGCGTTTGGCGAATCCGGGCATCACCCAGTCATAGCCCTTGGCTACCGGGCGCAGCAGGTACTGGTCAAACTTGTTATTGATCTCGAACAGGGGACGGTTGATCGCCTCCAGCGGATCGACGTTGCGTTCCCTGTCCTGTGCCCAGGCCGTGGACAGAGGCATGGCCAGAATGGCAAGTAGCAGTGCGCGGGAAAAGGTCATAAACAGGGTGGCCTGTAAGCAGAGCGGGAAATCTTACGCCCCCCGGTGCTGGCGGGCAAGTCCTCTCATGGGTCAGTCACCGGTACCAGAATTGACGTGGCCAGAAAACTGGCGGCCTGCTCCAGCCCAAACGCCATAATCTCTGCCGCAGCCATCTGCAATTCACCGGCAAGCGTGGCGACCACTTCTTCCACAGTAGCCTGCGTATTGTCACGCATCAGCTCCAGCAAGCGCGCGGTGGCCCCGTTGAGTGCCATAAACTTCACGGCGTCACTGCGGTCTCTATAAACCACCAGAAAGACCGGGTCTGCAGGAGATTCCGGGCGATAGGACGGGCCTATTTCGTGCACGGCGAAGCGGTAGCTCAGCACCCAGGCCAGGGGCGACAAACGCAAGACAGCTGACGCTATGTCAGCCACTTCGCGTGCTGCAGGCAACTCAGCCTCGGACACGTCCAGTGCCAGCTCAACCCATTCGTAATGTGCAAGCTCCGTGAGGAACGGCGGGTCGCAGTCCCTTGGCTGGTGTTCATCCATCAGAAAGCCGATAAATTCCTGGCTGATCTCCAGAAAATAGGGTGAACGGCAGCGGTGGCGATCCATGAACAAGCGCACCAGTTCCTGCCACTGGTCGGCGTTGTAGAGGGAACGCAACACGGGGAAGCCCCCACTGATGAAACCTTCCACATTGTTGTAGATCAGGTCCCGGTAAATCTTCAGCCGCCGCTCCTCCACATTCTCGGGAGGAGGTGAAGCGGTCGGGTCCCGCAGATATGCCGCCATACGCAACTGCTGCTGGCGCAGCGCACCAGCGCTCATGACTGCGCCGCCGTCTGTGGCTGCATAGCGCCGCGTTGCAAACGCCGCACCTGCTCCACTTCCTGCAGCAGGGTCGTGATGGGCGGCAGATTGAAATCGCGTTCCAACAGGGTCGGCAGGCTGCCCACGCGCTGGTAAGCCGCCTCCAGCAAGTCCCAGACCGGGTCAATCACGTCTGCGCCGTGGGTGTCCACTTTGAGGTCGTCCGCTTCATCAAAATGCCCCGCGACATGGATATATCGCGCGCGATCCAAAGGTAACGTGTCGAGAAAATCGAGCGCGTCGTAGCCGTGGTTGACGCTGTTAACGTAAATATTGTTGACGTCCAGAAGAAGCTCACAGCCGCTCTCGGCGACCACCGCATTGATAAACTGCGCCTCGGTCAACTCACGATGTGGTTGCGCGTAGTAGGACGCGTTTTCCAGGGCGATAGGCTCGCCGATAATGTCCTGCACCTGCTTCACCCGCGACACCACGTAGTGCACAGCCTCTTCGGTGAAGGGAATGGGTAACAGGTCGTAGAGGTGACCTTCCGCTGCGCAATAGGTTAGATGCTCGCTGTAGAGTGGCACGTCTATTTCCCCCATCAGTTCCCTGACGGCGTGCACCAGCTCAGCGTCCAATGGGTCCGGACCGCCGATATCCAGGGACAAACCATGGAGCACAACGGGGTATCGCTCCGCCATCGCTCGGAACTGCCTGCCGTAGCGCCCGCCTACACCGATCCAGTTTTCCGGGGCTACCTCAAGAAAATCGACCGCTCCCTGGTCCATAGACAAAAGAGGGCCCAGAAGGGCCCTTCTCAGTCCGAGTCCCGCTCCGTGGAACTCGCGTGTTTGCGCCGGCATCAGCCGCCGCACTTACCTTCGCCACATTTGCCTTCACCGGAAGACTTGTCGCCGCCGCAGGAGCCTTCGCCGTCAGCTTTATCGCCGCCGCATGAACCTTCTCCATCGGATTTTTCGCCACCGCATGAGCCTTCACCGTCAGCCTTGTCGCCGCCGCATGAACCTTCACCGTCGGTTTTCTCGCCGCCGCATTTGCCCTCACCACACTTGCCTTCGCCGTGTTTGCCGAAGTTGGCAAGGTCATATCCGCCGCTAAGCTGTTGCGCCGAAAACGGGTTTACCTCTGCAGAAGCTATCGGAGCAATAGCAGTCGCCAGAAACGCCGCGCCCAAGGCTGCAGCAAGTGGTTTTTTAATTTGAGCCATGATGAATTCCCTGTATTAGACCTGGTTTTTTGTCGTCGCCTAGTGGGGCCGTTGCACTCACCTCGATACACCACGCAGCTGTTGCTATGACCTGACCCACTCCGGTTAGTTTCAATATCCGGGCAATGAGCCTGGTAATTTTTCACAATTCAGGCACAAGACCCCACGCTATCGAGGGTTGCTAGCCAGCCATTGCCGTACCTTGTCCCACTGCTGACGCAGGCGCTTCTCGGAAACCGCCTGTCGGGTACCCAGGTTCTGCGCAAACAGGGAGACCCTGAACTCTTCCAGCATCCAGCGGTAAAGCCGGGCCTCGTCGCAGGATAACAGCAGGCCTTCACGCTCTTCCAGCGCAGTGGCCAACGGAGCCTGTAGCGTTTCGAGCATGGCGGTATACTGCTCGTCCTTGGCGAATTGTCCGGCCAGCCGCTGCACCCGGTTAAGCAGGGCTTTCATGTAGCGCGGATACTGCGCGAACCAGTCTGCAGGCGTATCGCGCAGAAAGCCCGGTTGCAGCAATGCCGCCAGTTGCTGCTGCATATCATCCACACTGCCCTGCCATTTCCCCTTATCCAGGCCAGACAGCGCATGACGCAGCTGTGCGACCACCTCAAGGCTGTTGAGCAGCGTGGCTTCCACATCATTGGCCCGGCTCACCACCTCGCCACGCCCCCGTTCAAGCAACTGCGTAAACTGCTCGCGCGTTCTGGGAAGATCGGCATCCAGCTCCATCGCGGCGACATAAGCGGCATCTATCAGGTCATCTGCAAGGGCCGCCCGTTCCAGGCCTGCACCTGCCAGCACCAGGTTGAACGCATTCCCACGCAGCATCTGCTTGCGCAGATACTTTACAGATTGTGCACTGTGCAGACGCAGCAACCGCAACACGCCGCGCCGGTGCTGTTGACGAGCAGGTTCAGCATAGTCGCAAAGCTCGATAGCCACGCTCTCGCCACGGTCAACCAGCGCAGGAAATGACACGATATCCACACCTGCCTGTCGGAAGCGCCACTCCAGGGGCAACTCGTCAAAGTCCCAGCGAGTGATACCCTCACGCGCCGGTGTATCGCGCTTGTCGGCGCTAACGCTCTGACGGGTGTCACTGCGATAAGCCTCAATCAACGCAGCCAGATCCCGGCTCTGCTGCAATAAGCGGCCGTCGGCGTCCACCACGCGTATGTTCATCCGGTAGAAGTCGTCCAGTCGCTCGGGAGACCAATCAGCCTGGTTCAGCTGCACGCCGCCCAGTTTACCCAGCACTCGCGCCAGCGCCGCCAGCAGGTCGCTGTCATCGGGGGTCAACTCGCTCAGTGCACGATCGACATAATCCGGCACCGGTACCAGCTTCTTGCGTTTTTCCTTGGGCAGGCCCTTCACCAGGGCAATGCACTTGTCCCGCAACAGTCCCGGCACCAACCAGTCAAACAGGAAACGCGGCACTCGGTTAAGCAGCGCCACCGGCACCGTTACCGACACGCCGTCGGCCTCACGGCCCGGCTCAAACTGGTAACCAAGGCGAAAATCGAGATCCAGCCATTGCAATCGGTCCGGAAACTGTTCCGCGAGTTCTGCTCCCGGGTCTCTCGCCAGCAGCATTTCGCGCTCCAATCGCAGGCTTTCATCAGCGCCCGGATTCTGCTTCAGCCATGCATGCAGGTTTGCCGAGCTGTAACAATCAGCGGGCAGTCGCTGGTCATAAAACTCAAACAGCACCTCTTCGTCCACCAGGATGTCACGGCGGCGCGCCCTGGACTCCAGGTCCTCCAATTCACGCACCAGGCGTTGATTGTGCTTGAGGAAGCGCGGGTGCTGGCGATAATTACCTGCAATCAGCCCTTCGCGTATCAACAGCTCTCGAGATTCCCCTGGCGCAATGGGCCCATAGTGGACCGTGCGCTTGTCGGCTACGGTCAAGCCATAAAGCGTCAAACGTTCATAGGCAACAGCACGACCACTGCGCGACTGCCAGCGCGGCTGGTAATAGTGCTGTTTCAGCAGCCCCGGGTTCACCTCGGTCACCCATTGTGGATCTATCGCCCCCACGGTGCGCGCGAACACGCGTGAGGTTTCCACGATCTCCGCCGCCACCAGCCACTTGGGCCGTTTGCGGGCCTGGGAGGAACCGGGGAAAATCTGCAGCTTACGGTTGCGAGCCCCGAGGTAGTCCCTGTCCTCCTGGTGCTGCGCTATGTTGCCCAACAAACCGGCAAGCAGCGCGCGGTGCACGCCCTGGTAGTTCTCCTGCTCTGGCAGCTCAGCTGGCGGTCGCAGCTTCTGCTGCCTGCAGGCAATGGCGAGCTGGGTATGAATATCGCGCCACTCGCGCATACGCATGTAAGACAAAAATTCACGCTTGCACAGTTTGCGCAACTGGTTCTGGCTCAGCTCCTGGCGCTGCTCCTCATAGTAGCGCCAAAGGTTGAGCCAGGACATGAAATCGGACCTCTCGTGGCGGAAACGCGCATGCGACTGGTCTGCATTCTGGCGCTTGTCCGCTGGTCTTTCCCGGGGATCCTGAATCGCCAGGGCACCCGCAATCACCAGGATTTCTGCAAGGCAGCCGGCTTTAGCGGAAGCCAGCACCATGCGCCCCAGGCGCGGGTCAACCGGCAGGCGGGCAAGTTGCTTGCCAATGCCGGTGACTTTGCCGGCAGATGTGACCGCACCCAATTCCTCCAGTAGCTTGTACCCGTCACGCACCATGCGTGGGTCCGGTGGGTTGATGAAAGGAAAATCCTGCACCTCGCCAAGCCCCAAAACCAGCATTTGCAGGATCACAGAAGCCAGGTTGGTTCGCAGTATTTCCGGGTCAGTAAATTCCGGCCTGCGCTGAAAGTCCTCCTCACTGTAAAGCCGCAGGCAGACCCCCGCGGCCACCCGGCCACAGCGTCCCTGCCGCTGGTTGGCACTGGCCTGGGAAATCGGTTCTATAGGCAGTCGTTGTACCTTGGTACGGTAACTGTAGCGGCTGATACGCGCTTCGCCCGGGTCGATGACGAAGCGAATGCCCGGCACCGTCAGCGATGTTTCCGCGACGTTGGTAGCCAGAACCACGCGCAGCGCGCGACGCTGCGCGAGATCAAACACCCGGTTCTGCTCGGCGTTACTGAGCCTGGCGTAGAGCGGCAGTACGTCCAGTTGAGGCTCCTGGCGCAGCTCTCTGGCGACCTCGCGGATATCGCGCTCACCGGGAAGAAACACCAGGATGTCCCCGCGCGGACCATACTGGCCGCTGTCGATATCCCGCACCAGTGCCGAGATACGTGACGTAGTGTCTTCATCCTCGGTGATGGAATCCAGGTAGTGGGTTTCCACCGGGAAGGTGCGACCGCTCACCTCAATCACCGGGGCATCGTTGAAGTGCCGGGAAAAGCTCTCAACGTCAATGGTGGCAGAGGTAATGATCAACTTCAGGTCTGGCCGTCGCGGCAGCAGACGCTTCAGGTAGCCAAGGAGAAAGTCGATATTCAGGCTGCGCTCATGTGCCTCGTCGATAATGATGGTGTCGTACCGTCGCAGCTGACGGTCACGTTGCATTTCTGCCAGCAGGATGCCATCGGTCATCAACTTGATAGCCGTGCTGTCGGAGACACGGTCATTGAAACGCACCTGGTAACCCACCAGTCCACCCAGCTCACTGCCCAGTTCCTGCGAAATACGCTGGGCTACGGTACGAGCCGCCAGACGCCTGGGCTGCGTATGGCCTATCATGCCCTCACGGCCACGCCCCAACTCCAGACAGATTTTAGGCAACTGCGTGGTCTTGCCGGAGCCAGTTTCGCCGGCAATAACCACTACCTGATGCGCTGCGATAGTGCGCGCAATCTCCTCCCTGCGCTGGGATACCGGCAGCTCGTCCGGGTAACGGATAGCAATAGTTGTACCGGCGGAAGTATCAGTCATTGTATCTTTCAACAGGAAAAAATCGGTTATGCTGCCTGCACTCACGAACAGAAGGGAGACAGCGTATGTCGCAACTGAGCAACTTCACTTACGACGAAATCACCATAGGGCAAAGCGCCAGCTATGCCAAGACTGTCAGGGAGCTGGACATCCAATTGTTCGCTGCCGCGTCCGGCGACATCAACCCGCTGCACCTCGATGAGGCATTTGCGGCAAACAGCCGCTTCGGCCAGCGCATCGCTCACGGTATGTTAACGGCCTCATTCATCTCCGCTGCGCTGGCAATGAAACTGCCGGGGCCGGGCTGCATTTTCATGGAGCAGACAGTGAAATTTCGCCTGCCGGTGTGCATCGGAGACACCGTTCGGGTCGAGCTGGAAGTGACAGAAAAACAGGACCGACGCAAGTCCGTCACGCTTGACTGTAAAGTCTACAACCAGCAAGACAAACTGGTGCTCACCGGCACCTCGGTGGTCATTGCGCCCAGCGAAAAACTGGCGCTGCCCATGCCTGCCACTCCAGACGTCGGTGTGCTCAGCTAACGGATGTGGGCGCCTGGCCACCCTCGCCCGGCTGCTGAAACTGCTGGTGGTCCAGGTACATCAGGCGCAGCAACACGGCCGCATCGCGTCCGCCGGTTGCCGCAGACAACACCATCACCGCAGGCGTGTCACGCTCCACCGTGACGCCGGTCACGCCAAAGATCATATTGCCTTCATTACCCTCGGCACCGTAGGTGTTGATCTCCCGCTTTTCCTGCACGGCATTGGCGAGATTCTGCAGCAACACCGTGAGGCTGTTGCGAAACGCAGCAAAATTGAGCGCACCGGCATATTCGCTGTGGTCCAGCGACAGATCAAAGCGCACCGTGGACTTGTCTTCCATTTCCACGTTGGTCAGCGCCACCCGCTTGCCCTCGGCAACGTCCCTGAATAACCGCTTCGCCCGGGTGCGCTTCTCCTGCATAAACGCGCGATGCAACAGGTTCACGGCAATCGTCAGAAACTGCTCCCTGGACATGTCTTGCGTCTGAATACTGGCCATATTCACCTCGCCATCTCAAAGGGGGCCAAGTCTACTGGGCACGGTGACCGCAAGCAATGCCGTGCAGCGCCTGTCGCTGCCTGTTTTCTGCTCTTTTAGCGCTTTTTCATTAGTTTCAGTCGACGGCTTGCTGGTATTATTTCTCGCGAGATACCACAGGGTCACATACTCATGCCCATGCGCCAGCGGGACAGGTGTTCCGCCTCCAGCAGTTTGCCGGGCCGCTCATCTGCGTGGGCTTTATTGCTGTGCGCGACACTAACGCAACCGGCTTTTGGCGAGGAACCGCAGGGTATCGAGAGTAAACCCCTGCGTGAGAGTGTGCCGGACTACAGTCGCGACGCAGAGGCAGCACAGGTTTCCAGATTGCAGGACCTGCTGCGCAGCTATCATCGGGAGCAGGCCGCAGCCGCCCACACCCAGCCGACTGCAGCAGAGCTGGATGCCCGCCAGCGGGCCAGTGACGACGCCGAACGCATTTCACGCATACCCTACAACGTGAACAAGGTACGTCTATCCGGCGCGGAGGGCAGCCTGGCGCTGGCCGAGATAACCCGCCGCCTGTCTGACCCCGACATTCCGGAGAGCCGTCGCGACTACAGTCCCGTCTGCTCTATACGCACCTACCTTGTCGGCACCCTCATTGCCGGTGAGAGCCGCAGCCTGCGCGCGGTTGGCAAACACCACTACCTGCTGAAACACAGTCTGCAGCCGGGCAATACCACGATCAGCATCGCCGGTCACAGCTGGGATGTTCATATTCCGGATGACAGTCACAGCCAGGAGTACCTGATCACCTTATACAAACCACCCGGTAGCGAGCCCCAGTTTCATGTATTCCCGGTTGCTGAATTGCTGACCGCGGAAAAAGCCCACATCCCTGCCTGGCTGCCCGAAGACCTGGAACTCAAGCGCCCGGGATGAAGCGCGACAACACCCCCTGGGGCCCCACCCCGGAGGCTGCGCTGACCTGGAGCGACAGTGCAGAGCCTTATTCCAGCCGCTTTGACGATGTTTACTTCAGCCGCGACCAGGGCCTCGCCGAGAGTCATCATGTGTTCCTGCAGGGTAACGGCCTGCCTGAACGCTGGCAGCGAGCGTCGCGCAGTGGCTTTTGCATTGCAGAGACCGGCTTTGGTACCGGACTGAACTTCCTTCTCACCTGGCAGGCATGGCGCGCCCAGGGCGATGCTGCACCTCGCCTGCATTTTATTTCCGTGGAGCGCTATCCGCTGGATGCCGCACAGTTGCAACGCGCACTGCAACTTTGGCCGGAACTGCGGGCGCTCTCGGACGAGTTGCTCGACGCCTGGCCGGGACGACTGCCGGGACAACATCGATTGTGTTTCGACTCAGGCCGGGTGATTCTCGACCTCTGGTGGGAGGATGCGACGGCCGCGCTGAGCGACCTGGCCTGCCGCGGCGAGCTGGTCGATGCCTGGTATCTGGATGGCTTCGCACCCTCGCGCAACAGCGACATGTGGCACAGCAGTGTATTCACCGCCATGGCGTCACTTTCG
>JAUIIQ010000246.1 GCA_030431585.1 Gammaproteobacteria bacterium
CCGACAGTTCACCGGCCACCTCGCGTGACAGCCCGCCTTGCTGCTGGTCGAGCAGGGCCAAAGCGGCGCGCAGCTCCCCGCCGGCGCTAAGCGCCAGTGCTCGCTGCAGGTCACCAGTGGCCGCCGACACCGGTATCAGGGTGAACAACAGCATGCCACTGAGGCAGGCACCACTGAGTAAGCGGCCAATATTCAAGTGCTTGATTCTTCGCATAGCGTCCGTGTCCGGGCAATTTCCGATTTTGTTAGAGTATAGGTCACGCGAACAGCCGGGTAACCGGGCGTGCCCCTCGCAGCTGAATAAACACGCTGCCAACCATTGTTTAGCTGCGTCACATGGGTTCCCGTAAATAATTCTGTGCCTGTGGGTGTCCCAGCCGCGCCGCTGCCAGAAAGTACGTTCTGGCCCTTGCTGTATCCGGCGCATCAAGGTTCAGGCCGGCATCGTAGATGCGCCCGAGGTTGAACAGCGCATTGCGATCGCCCTGTTCACCAGCCAGCTCAAACAGGCGTAAGCTTTCATCGACATCACGCCCCAGTACCTGCCCCTCAAATAAATAGTTGGCGAGCACTGTTTGCGCAAGAAAGAAGCCCTGCCGCGCGGCGCGTTCAAGAATACGCAAGCCAGAGCGGCGATCGGCGTCAGTCCGCGCATCCGCCAGCAGCAAAATTGCATGATGGTACAGGCCCAGCGGAGAACCGTTCTGCGCGGCACTGGCGGCATAGCGCAAAGCGGTCTGCCTGTCCTTTTCTCCGGCCCAACCGGTTTCAAACAACTCACTGAGCACCAACTGCGCCCACTCCGAGCCTGCCGATGCCC
Source organism: Gammaproteobacteria bacterium (assembly GCA_030431585.1). Taxonomy (GTDB): domain Bacteria; phylum Pseudomonadota; class Gammaproteobacteria; order Pseudomonadales; family Halieaceae; genus Halioglobus. Next base: position 821 of record JAUIIQ010000246.1, read on the forward strand.
GTTCTGTGAACGCGTCCATTATGGCGCTGTCCTGGCTTGCCTTTGCCCGCAGAATGTCGGCAAAAATACTACCCGGGTAGGCAGCAATAAAGGCCCTCTCAGCGTCTGGCAAGTCCTGGTTTACCGCATCATAAAACGCGAAATACTCCGCCGCGCCGGGCGTGGGAAGCGTGCGAGGTACCGGTTCCGGGACAGTCGCAGCGACGACATCAGCTGCCGGTTCGCTGACACCGGACACCTCGGCTGTATCAGTGCGGCTACCCTGTGGTTCACGCATCTCCACCGGTTCGCTGCCGGCCTCTTCTGCCGGATAGTCGCTAACGCTGTCGTTGGAGATAACCGGAGCCGCCACGGAGACAGGTTGTTCTGCCTGTGGTGAGGCCTTGATCTCTGCAACCGCGGGCCGGCCTTCCCGCAGCGTAAACCAGGCAACGCTGGCGAGCAGAACAAGAAACCCCGCCCCGGCGAGCACAGCAGTTCGCCGCCGTGGCCACGCCATCGCGCGCTGCTGCTTGCCCTCGTTTTCTTCGCCAGCACCAGGCGCGGCCAGAATAGCCGTGGCATCTGCATCTCCCTCGGGCTCGGACACCGACGTGACGCGCGCTGCAGGCAGTGCTGACAAGGCGTCAAGTAACTGCTCGCAGCTGCTGAAACGCTGGTCTCGTTCGTACGCCGCCATACGATCCATCAGCGGCTGCAAGTGTTGCAGATGGCCCGGCAGCAGGGGTTGCTGTTGTTCAAAACGCTGCAGCGAAATTTCCGTCAGGTTGCGGCCGCTGTAGGGTGGCACACCCGTTAACATCTGGAACAACATGATGCCCAGGCTGTAAATATCTGTGCGGGCATCCAGCTGGTGCCCGAGAGACTGCTCGGGACTCATGTACTTGGGCGACCCGATAACCGATTGCACCTGGGTGATCTGGGTAATGTCCTCGGAATCCTCAGCGGTGCGGGCTATACCAAAGTCCGTTAGCACTGCGGTGTCTGCGTCCCGAAACAATACGTTGTCCGGCTTGACGTCGCGATGAATAAAACCTTTGTTGTGCGCGTAGCCAAGCGCACTGGCCAGCTGCCGGATGATGCCCAGCGCAGTGGCTTCATCCATGGGTTGATCCATTCTGCTGCGCAGATCACCCTCGGCAAGAATTTCCATGGCCAGGTAAAACAGGCCCTCATGCTCGCCCACGTCGTAAACAGGCACGATATGCTGGTGCGACAGCATGCCCACAATGCGCGCCTCGCGCAGGAAACGCTTGCCGAATTCTTCACTGGCCGCCAGCTCACTCGCGATCACCTTGAGCGCCACAGGGCGCTCGAAACCGCGCTGAATCGCAAGGTATACCCGAGCCATGCCACCCTCACCCAGCAGGTGCTCGATGGTATAGCCCGGAATTGTCGGCAGGTCTTCAGTCACGGCTGACCAGCTGTCAGGACAGGGTCGTTCAATCGACAAACACCTCCAGACGCCTGTTCAGCCGATGATCAGCCTCGGGCAGGCTTTCACCACGGTATTTCGGCTTTGCCTCACCGGCTCCTTCCACGTGCAACCGGTTCTGCAGCGTGGGAAACTTCTGCACCAGTTCATCGCGCGCTGCCTGTGCCCTGCGCTCCGACAGTCCCAGGTTATGTTCCCAGCTGCCGCGCACATCCGTATGGCCGACAAGCGTGAAGTCCCGGCCCTGGTAATCCTCACTGGCCAGTACTTTGCCAAGTTCTTCTATATTCTCACTGGTGAGTTCATCCAGCTCTGTGCTGTCCAGTTTGTAATTAATGGGTATGCGCACACGCGTTTTCTCGGGCTCTGCCCCCGCCAGCTTGCTCGATGCCAGAGCATTCACCGACAGCAGGCCGAACTCCTGGCTGGAGAGACTGCGTTTGATAGAGTCACTGGAAATAGGCGTATCCACCAGGCTGTGGTCGAGCTGGCGAGCATTCTCGCGCATCCAGGACGGTGCATTGGAATGGCGCTCAATCGCACGATCCAGCGTGGCCAGCGCTTCAAACCGCTGGCCGTTCAGCGCCAGCACCTGGCCATAGCGCGCCAGCGAAACCGCAGCCTCGTCGGCGGTCTCTGCGTGCTCCACTGCCTGCTCATAGGCATGCAACGATTCCTCCAGCTTGCGCTCTTTCTGATAGGCCGTCCCCATCAGGTGCCAGGCAGCATAAGAGTCGCAGGCTTCGACAGACTTGCCCAACCATTGCGCGGCCTTGTCAAAGTCCTGCTGTGCACCGGCCTTGCGCGCCAGGTCGTAATAGCGCTTGCCATCTGCACAGGGAATGGATGCGTTACCCGCTTGCGCGGCTAAGGCGACAACAGCCCCGGCCGCGAGGATGAGTTTGCACGAACTGTTAAACATGGGTTCCTCCTGACGCGCCAGAGATCTCAGGATCTCAGGAAGCTGATGAAATTGTTGTGCGATGTATCGAAGGATGCACCCGCAGAAGCCCATGACGACTGCAGGGTCGAAACAAACGGGTTGTAGTAGTAACTGTAAGCCGGTTGGTACAGCCAGTACCAGCCGCCGGTTACCGCTGCCAGTGCCTGTTTGTCGAGGTCGCGGCTGTCTTCGAGGTCGTTGATAGTGATGTTGGCCATGATGATTCTCCTTGCTTACCCTGGTGATTTCCAATCTGTCGAGTGGCTTACTGATGTGCCTGCATTAAGTAAAGCAGAATACGTGCCAGAGTAAGCACTAAAAACAATACAATCTCTATCTTGCTGATAATTAAAGATTTATTAAACATCGAGCGGTAAGGAGCAGCCAGAGGCGGTGTCGCCGAACCCTCTTTTTGTTAGATCCATTCGTACATAAGTAGATTTTTAGTTATCCGTAGAACAACACAAGCTCCGTAACAGAATCACAGCAATGCACAGCGGACACAAAAAACCCGCCATAAGGGCGGGTCCGGTATTTGCCTGCTGAGTTGTTATGAACGCAGGAAGCTGATGAAGTTGTTGTGCGACGTGTCGAAGGAAGTGCCACGGGCAGCCCAGGACGTCTGCAGCGACGATACAAACGGGTTGTAGTAGTAGCTGTAGGCCGGCTGGTAGAGCCAGTACCAGCCACCATTTACAGAGGCCAGTTCTTCAGCGTTCAAAGCGCGATCGTTGTTCAGGTCAGTGATGTTGATAGTAGTCATAATGCAATCCTCAGTGTGTTTGGTTAGATGGGAGCTATTCATTTTTGCTCCTTGAACTAGCTATTGCAGATTGGATGCCAACTATGAAAAAAAGGCAAAAAAAATTTATAACCTATTGTATTTATTGATTTTATTATTCAATCGGATATTAACGCGAGATGTCTTGGCATGTGAAAACACCTTTTATACGAGCACAAAAAACCAACATTTATTCTTTTAGTTGCCTCATAAGAAACTATTCTATGCATGTACTCTGTGACCGCAGCTGACAGGCAGCCCACTGCGGTTAACTTCACGCGCACAAAAACCTCACAAACTGCCGCGTCAAAGCGCCTGGCGTGGAGCGTCGCGACATTACCCCACAGCCCTGCAGCCCGCCTGCAGAACAGGCAGACACAAAAAACCCGCCACAAGGGCGGGTCCGGTATTTGCCTGCTGGGATCTT
>JAUIIQ010000247.1 GCA_030431585.1 Gammaproteobacteria bacterium
CGATGACGATCAGTAAAGGAGCCATATCCGTTTTCTTTAACCAGCTCTCTCGCGGTATACCGTGTTTCCATCCCAGCGTGTTTGAGCTGTCAGCCGCGAGAAAAATATCCAGGAGGCGTTCTCGTCTGATCATTTTTAACGCGAGCGTCTGCAATGGGCCGGGAAGAAACTTCAACACCTCGGCATCAAGGTTGTGGTCCATCAGCTGCTCCAGGAAGTTGGTGCCCGAGTTGCGCTCTCCGTAGATCTTCAGTTTCCAGCGGAGTTTATCGTTAGCATGTGGCGATGCTATTGAAGGGATGGCAGCTTCGCGCTCCGCGAAATCAGATGTAACGTTCACCATGTTGTCTTTCTGATCGTGCTCTCTCATCAGCTGATCGTATCTGCTTTGCTTTCCATCATCATGCCATTTTCAGCTGACATCTTAGGGCCTGTTCATACTAATTGAGATAGCCCTGATTCTTTGGCGCAGGGCGGTTGGCTGCAACAGGTGTATTTTCGGTCACCGCTGGCATAGGATTGGGTTTTGCATTAACCGGAACGCCGTAAACAATATGAGCGAAACTCTTGAAGTGTTGGTAGATGGCCTGCGTTTTGCCGAGGCTCCACGATGGCGGGACGGCAAGCTCTGGTTCTCGGACATGCATGACCATAAGGTTTGCACCGTTAATCTGCAAGGAAACCTCGACGTTGTTGTTGAAGTACCCAACCAACCCTCAGGCCTGGGCTGGTTGCCGGATGGACGCCTGTTGATCGTATCCATGCTTGACAGGAAACTGCTGGTCTATCACGAAGGCGCGCTAACCGAGTTCGCCGACCTGTCACGGATAGCAAGCTACCATTGCAACGACATGGTGGTGGCTCCCTCAGGGGATGCCTATGTTGGGAATTTCGGCTTCGATATAGAGGATGGCAGCAGTGCGGCCCCGGCGGAACTGATCAGGGTTAGTTCGAGCGGCGAAGCCGCAGTGGTCGCCAGCGACCTGTCGTTTCCTAATGGCATGGTGGTTACGGCGGACAACCGGACCCTGATAGTCGCGGAAACAATGGCCTCCCGACTTACCGCATTTGACGTGGGCCGGTCCGGGTCACTGGGTAACCGCAGAACATGGGCTCAGCTCGATGGGGTGATGCCGGATGGCATCTGTCTTGATGAGGCCAGTGGGGTATGGGTGGCGTCGCCCATGACTGCTGAAGTGCTTCGCGTAGTCGAGGGCGGGGAGATTACGCATCGCATCAAAGTAGCCAATCATGCTATTGCCTGTGCGCTGGGCGGGCCCGCCATGCGGACACTTTTCGTACTCAGCAGTCGAGCGCTCGCGGCACAGGACTGCCGTAATACCCGTGACGCCAGGATTGAATCGATAGACGTTGCGACTGCGGCTGCGGGGTCATCCGGGAAGCTTTTTTAGCGCTGATGTTCATGATGCATCCAATGTCATGCCAAGCTTGATCGTCACCTGCCAGTAGTCGATCTGTTGGTCCTGAACGTGCCCGCGTATGTCAGCCACTTCGAACCATCGCAGGTTGTGAAGTGACTCAGCGCTTCTGGTAATGGCCTTCTCTACCGCATCCTCGATCGAGGTTTTGGATGAGCCCGTTATCTCGAGGGTTTTGTATACGTTGTCTTTCATAATGGGTCTCCTGTCATTGGTGCAGTGAGTGTTGGTGAGATTTATGAGCTGCCGGTAAGGCTGTCACGCATTTCCTTCAGGCGGCTTTCTCCCGCGTCCTTTGCTTTCTCCAGTTGCGCTTTGGCATCGTCCATCTGCTTCTGCAGGTCTTCCACGTTTGACTTGAGCTTCGACTGGATGTCCGCTTTGGCTTTCTCCGATTTGGCTTCAGCCATTTGCCGCTCCGCTTCAGCCTGTTCAGCTTCAACGCGCTTGTTAAGTTCATCAACTTTCTGGTTAACGGCTTCAGATATTGATTCAAACAATGACATAGGGTTCTCCCTGTGAGTGTTAGTGATGACTGTGAATCGCTGAGTTGAGCGATAGCAGTCAGGTTGTTGCAAGTGATGTGCCAACCGCTCGCCAGGTGCGTAAATAGCCTCAGGCTGCTGGTATAGCAGGGCTTGTGGCAGGCAATTTCAGGTTTAGTGGCAGTCGCGAGGTGTTGAGTTTGTAAGGTCTACAATTGTTCCGGTAAATATTGCTGCCACACCAGGGGAGTATCTGCCGGCGATCTCTTTACCGGTAGTGCAGTATGTTGACCTGCCCTGCAGGCGCTTTTGCCTATAATGTTGCGCCGGCAGTGCGTGCGGGAGATCGCTTCGCGCTGGTGCGCAATGTCCTGGAACAGTGAGGCAATATGAATTTCGAGTTTTCCGAAGACCAGCTTCTGATCCGTGATCAGGCCCGCCACTTTCTGGGCCAGGAGTCGACCGCAGCAGTCGTTCGCAGCATTCTGGATACCCCTGAACCCTACCACCAGCCACTATGGCAACAGATTGTGGAACTGGGCTGGACGGCCATGGCCATCCCCGAGTCTTATGGGGGCCTGGGTCTGGGATACCTGGAATTGTGTGTTGTAGCCGAAGAGTTGGGTCGTGCACTTGCGCCAGTGCCCTTTTCATCCAGTGTTTACCTGGCCACCGAGGCGATCAAGAGCTGGGGAAGTGAGCAGCAAAAACAGCATTACTTGCCAAAGCTTGCAGCGGGAGAGTTGATTGGCACACTCGCCAGCAGTGAGGGTCAAGGGCTGATGGAGGTTCAGGCGACGGTTGCCGAAAACACCTTGCAAGGCGTGAAGCTGCCGGTACCGGATGGTGATGTTGCGGATTTTGCTGTAGTAATCGCCAGGGATTCCAGCGGCGATACAGGACTTTACCTGGCTGATCTTGAGGGGGCGGGGGTGCAGCGGCGTGTGCTCAACAGCATGGATCCAAGCCGTTCCCAGGCCCAGTTGAACTTCACCAAGACGCCGGTAGAGCGCCTCGGGGGGTGCGGCGATGGCACTGTTGCGCTGGCGGAACTGTTGGACAAGGCCGCTGTGTTATTTGCTTTTGAGCAAATTGGTGGGAGTCAGGCCGCCATGGATATGGGTATTTCCTATACCAGGGAGCGCTATGCGTTTGGTCGACCTGTTGCCTCCTTTCAAGCCATCAAGCACAAGTTCGCCGACATGTTTGTTGCGCTGGAGCTGGCCCGCGCCAATGCCTACTACGGTGCCTGGGCATTGTCTTGCGATGCGCCGGACTTGCCACTTGCCGCCGCTACGGCACGTGTTTCAGCTACCGATGCCTACTATCAAATCACCAGGGAGAATATCCAGGCACACGGCGGCATGGGCTTTACCTGGGAGTTTGACTGTCATCTGTACTATCGCCGCGCCCAGTTGCTCTCCGGCGTGATCGGTTCGCAGCCACAATGGAAAGAAGCGGTGGCCAGTCGTTTACTGAGCGCCGCCTGAGGGAACTACCAATATGGATTTTGAAGATACGCCTGAACAGGCGCAGTTTCGTGCAGACGTCATCGCCTGGCTGGATGCCAATGCCAGGCGCCGCACGGATAATCTGCTGCGGGGCATGGAGGGGGAAGACGCTTTCCGCGAGGCGAAGGAATGGTATGCCAAAAAAGCCGCGGCGGGTTTTGCCTGCCTGACCTGGCCGAAGGAGTATGGTGGCGCCGGGCTCACACCGCTGCATGATGTTATCTGGTCTCAGGAAGTGGCCAAATACGAAACCCGTGACAGCCAGTTTGTGATTGGTATCGGTAATTGCGGCCCGGCGATCATGCATTTCGCGGAGGAGGCTGCCAAGCTGGAGTTACTGCCACGCATGGCCAGTGCCGAGGATGTCTGGTGCCAGTTATTCAGCGAGCCCGGTGCTGGCTCCGACGTGGCCGGCCTGCGCACGCGCGCGGAGCGCCAGGGCGACAACTGGATTCTCAATGGGCAGAAAATCTGGACGTCGGGAGCACAGCATTCAGATTACGGAGTGGTGCTCACGCGCACTGACCCAACTGTATCCAAATACCGCGGCCTGACGATGTTCATGATTGACATGCGCCAAAGTGGTGTGGAAGTGCGGCCCATAATGCAAATGGACGGTGGCCAGCATTTCAACGAGGTGTTCTTCAACGATGCCGTGGTGCCGGATAACTTCCGTCTGGGAGATGTGGGTGGCGGTTGGACGGGTGCCCTCACGGTGCTGATGAGTGAGCGCCTGGCCATTAGCGGTGTGCAGCCCACAGGCTTTCCCCAGTTCCTTGACCTGGTCAAATCCCTTGAGCTCAACGGGCAAGCCATAGCCAACGACCCACTGGTCCGTGAGAGATTGGCAACGTGGTATAGCCAGTACGCTGGCCTTCAGGCGGCGAATAAGCGCATGCTGACCGCCGTGGCCAAGGGTGGT
>JAUIIQ010000030.1 GCA_030431585.1 Gammaproteobacteria bacterium
CAGCCACCAAAGCGCGCCTTGGCTTCCCTGCGCCGCGCATGCAGCACCGGCTCAGTGTAGCCATTAGGCTGTTCCCGGCCGAGGAACACCAGGTCGCAAGCCGCCTGGAACGCCACACTGTTGGCAAAATCTGGCGCCATATTGCGGTAGTTCGGGTCGCCGGCATTCTGCTCATCGACCACTACCGCCATACGTTCCAGCGTTTCGCGCACCTGCTCCTCACTGCATACGCCATGGTGCAACCAGTTGGCCATGTGCTGGCTGGAAATACGCAACGTGGCACGGTCCTCCATCAGCCCCACATGATTGATATCCGGTACCTTGGAGCAGCCCACGCCGTGCTCAACCCAGCGCACCACATAACCGAGAATGCCCTGCGCGTTGTTATCCAGTTCGCGTTGGATATCTGCAGCTGACAGCCCCTCAGCGCCTTTCAGCGGGATACTCAGGATGTCGTCCAGCGAAGCAGGCTCGCGTCCTGTCAGTTCCTGCTGACGCTGCGCCACGTTCACCTGGTGATAGTGCATGGCATGCAGGGTCGCTGCCGTGGGCGAGGGCACCCATGCGGTACTGGCGCCAGCCAGGGGGTGACCAACCTTGGTGCGCACCATCTCGGCCATCAGGTCCGGCATTGCCCACATGCCCTTGCCGATCTGCGCCTTGCCCAGCAGGCCACAGGCCAGGCCAGTGTCTACATTCCAGTCTTCGTAAGCGTTGATCCAGGGTTCCTGCTTCATCGCACCCTTGGGCGTCATGGCACCTGCTTCCATGCTGGTAGCGATTTCGTCGCCGGTGCGGTCCAGGAAGCCGGTATTGATAAACACCAGGCGGTCTTTTGCCACGCGGATGCAGGCCTTGAGGTTGACGGTAGTGCGTCGCTCCTCATCCATGATGCCCACTTTGAGGGTATTGCGGGCCATGCCCAGGGCATCTTCTATGCGGTCGAACAGCTTGCAGGTGAACGCGACTTCGTCGGGGCCGTGCATTTTTGGCTTGACGATGTAGACGCTGCCCTGGCGGGAGTTGCGTGCATCGCCCGCACTTTTGTTCAGGTCGTGCAGGGCGATCAGCGCGGTGAACATGCCGTCCATGATGCCTTCGGGAATCTCACGGCCATCCCGGTCCAGAATCGCCTCGTTGGTCATCAGGTGACCCACGTTGCGCACAAACATCAGGCTGCGGCCCGGCAGTACCAGAGTGGACCCGTCGACGGCGGTAAATTCGCGGTCCGGGTTGAGGGTGCGGGTCAGTTGCTTGCCGCCCTTGCTGAAGCTGTCCTGCAGGTCTCCGCGCATCAGTCCCAGCCAGTTGCGGTAGACGACCGCCTTGTCCTGCGCATCCACGGCGGCAACGGAATCTTCGCAGTCCTGAATGGTGGTGAGGGCTGATTCCAGCACCACGTCCTTGACCCCGGCTTTGTCTGTTGCGCCGATCGGGCTGCTGGCGTCCACCTGAATCTCTATGTGCAGGCCATTGTGGCGCAACAGCAGGCTGGATGGTTTGTCCGCCTCGCCAAGGTAGCCGACCAGTTGCTGCGGCGACGCCAGTGAGGCGAGCTCGCCGTCGGCGAGTGCAACCTGCAGCTTGCCATCCACTACGCGGTAGGCCACGGCATCTGCGTGGTCGCCCTGCGCCAGGGGGCAGTGTTGATTCAGGAAGTCGCGTGCGTAGGCGATGACCTTGTCACCGCGCACCGGGTTATAGGTGCCAGCGCGCTCCGCGCCGCCTTCTTCGGAAATAACGTCCGTGCCGTAAAGCGCGTCGTACAGGCTGCCCCAGCGCGCGTTCGCGGCGTTCAGGGCGTAGCGGGCGTTCATTACCGGAACCACCAGCTGCGGCCCGGCGAGGGTGGCTACCTCCGGGTCAACGTTCTCGGTGCTGACGACCACATCCTCGCCTTCGGGCAACAGGTAGCCAATATCCTGCAAGAACGTCTTGTACGCGGCGCGGTCGTAGTCGGGGCCCGGGTTGGCCAGGTGCCAGGCGCTGATTTTTGCCTGCAGGTCAGCCCGCTTTTCAAGCAGGGCCCGGTTTTCTGGCGCCAGGTCGGTGACCACTGATTCCAGTGCCGCCCAGAAGTCAGCTGGCGCAATACCTGTTCCCGGGGCAATATCGTTTTCGAGCAGGTCATGGAGAACGGTGGCGACCTGCAGGCCACCTGTCTGGATGCGGTCTGTCATGTTGTCTTCCTTTTTTGAAAGCGCGGGGAGGGCGTTCCTCCCGAAATCTACGGGGATTCTAGGAGGCAGACCAAAATTTAGCTAATTTATCGTTTTTATCGCCGCCATTCGGGGGCTGAATCCAGTCTTCGTCGCACTCAGAGCGTGGGCTCTTGTCCATCCAGTTCCCTGGCGGTGTCGGCAATCAGTTTGCGCAGCCAGCGGTTTGCCGGATTATGCTGCAGCAGGGGGCTCCAGGCCATTTTCAGTTCCAGCGGGGGAATGTCCAGCGGCGGGTCGCGCAGGATGACGCGTGGATTGTCCCGTTTGAGCAGTGCTGCGCGGGTGGGCAATGTAACGATCAGGTCGTTTTGCTCGGCAAGGGTCATCGCCGCCTGGTAATGGCGGGTGAATACCCGGATCTGTCGCTTTTTGCCCAGTTTGTTGAGCGCCACGTCAACCCAGCCCAGCCTCTGCACGTCGTCCGGGTTGACGCCCACACCCACTCCCATGCCGGTCTTACTGACCCATACGTGATCGGCGGCGAGGTAGTTTTCCAGTGTGAAGTCTTCCAGCATGGGGTGCTCGGCATTGAGAATGCAGGAAAACGTGTCATCCCAGAGGTGAATCTGGTGGAACGACTGGGGCATGGAGTCGAAGCGGTTGATCACCATGTCCACCTTGCCGCGTTCCACATCCAGAAAGCTGACGTCGGAAGGGGTCATGATGTCCAGGGTGAGGCCCGGCGCCTGGTTGCGCAGCTTGGCTAGCACCGCCGGAAACAGTGTCGCCTCGGCATAGTCGCTGGCCATGATTCTGAACACGCGCTGGGCCTGGTCAGGTTCGAATTCTGCGCGCGGCTGTACTGCCCGGTCTATGGTGGTCAGCACCTCTCGCACCACTGGTTCCAGTTCCAGGGCCCGCTCCGTTGGCGTCATACCATCGCTGGTGCGCACCAACAGAGGGTCGTCGAAAAGTTCGCGCAGACGGCGCAAGCCGTTACTCATGGCGGGCTGGCTTAGATTCAGCTGGTTGGCAGCCTGGGTGACATTGCGCTCGCGTAACAGCGCGTCCAGGTAAACCAGCAAGTTGAGGTCAACTCTATTGACGTTCACTGCGTCTCCGCATTCACTTTATGAATGATGAAAATACTGGGCATTGCTTTGGGGAATTATACTCTCAGCGCTAGAATTGCCAACGCTTTTGATCGGGTGTTTTGCTGGCCCGATAGTCGCTTTTCCGCGTACGCTATTTGTACCACCTCAAGCAGGAGTCATTTATGGATACCTACCGCGCACCCGTTGCAGACATGAGTTTTCTAATCGACGAGGTTCTCGACGCTGAGTCCTGCCTGGGCTCACTGCCCGACTTTGCCGACCTGGGCGTGGGTCCAGAACTCACTACGGCCCTGCTGGATGAGGCTGCCAAACTCGCGGGCGAGGAACTGGCTCCCCTGCGTCGCCTTGGTGATGAGCAGCCCGCTACCTGCGCAGACGGGGCGGTCACCTCGTCGCCCGGTCACGAGGCAGCGTTGAATCAGATGGGCGCCGGGGGCTGGATCGGAATCTCCTGTGACCCGAACTATGGCGGCCAGGGGCTGCCGGAAATATACAGCACCGTAGGCCATGAAATGTGGAACGGCGCGAATATGGCCCTGGCCCTGGCTCCCATGCTGAGCAGCGGTGCGGCATTGGCAATCCATGCCCATGGCAGCGACGAACAAAAGCAGACCTATCTGGAGAAAATGCATACGGGTGAGTGGATGGGCACCATGAACCTGACCGAAGCCGGTGCCGGCTCTGACCTGGGCGTGATGAAAACCAGGGCGGTGCCTGAGGGTGACCACTATCGGATAACCGGGCAGAAGATCTATATCACCTGGGGTGACCACCAGGCCACGGACAACATTATCCACCTGGTGCTGGCCAAATTGCCCGACGCGCCAGAGGGCAGCCGTGGTATCTCGCTGTTTATCGTGCCCAAATTCATGGTCAACGAAGACGGCAGTCTGGGCGAACGCAACGATGTGTATCCGGTGTCCGTAGAGCACAAGCTTGGTATTCATGGCAGCCCTACCTGCGTCATGGCCTTTGGTGATAACGGTGGTGCGGTCGGCTACCTGCTGGGCGAAGAAAACCAGGGCCTGGCCTGCATGTTCACGATGATGAACGAGGCTCGCCTCAAAGTGGGTATTCAGGGTCTGGGGGCATCCGAAGGAGCCCTGCAGAAAGCAACGGCCTATGCCCGGGAGCGGGTACAGGGGGGCGTGCCCATCATCGAGCATGCGGATGTGAAGCGCATGCTGCTGACTATGAAGTCACTGTGCGAGGCGATGCGCGCGCTGGCCTATTCCGAGGCCGTCACCATGGATCTCGCGCACCGCGGCGAGGAGGCACAGCGCCAGGCCATGCAGGCACGTATTGACCTGATGATACCGGTGATTAAAGGCTGGATGACAGAGGTGGGCCAGGAAGTGACCTCGCTGGGCGTGCAGGTGCACGGCGGTATGGGCTATGTTGAGGAGACAGGCGCGGCGCAGTACTTTCGCGACGTGCGTATTACCCCAATTTATGAAGGCACTAATGGAATTCAGGCTGCTGACCTGGTGTCGCGCAAACTGGGCCGCGACGGTGGGGCTGCCATGGAGACAGTATTGCAGGATATTCGTGATACCTGCACAAAACTGGAGGCCGCTGGTGATGACCGCCTGACAGCTATCGCCGCTGCCCTGGTTACTGCGCTGGCCGAGCAGGAGCGGTCTACCCAATGGATACTCCAGGCGCTGCGCGACAGCGTTCCCACTGCCATGGGCGCATCCTTTGAGTACATGATGCAAACCGGTTACCTGTTCGGTGGCTGGCACATGGCGCGCTCTGCACTGGTAGCCCTGGAGCGAGTCCGCAGCGGCAGCGATAACCCGTTCTACGAAGCCAAAATTGCGACAACGCTTTACTATGCCGAGCAAATCCTGCCGCGTTGCGCTGCGCATGCCGGGGCTGTGGCGGGCTCTGCAGGCAGTCTGCAGTCGTATCCCGTGGAGTGGATCTGACCATGAACAGTATCTCCACCCCGGACCTCACCGATGCTGCGCCCGATGCCCGGGCTATCGAACTACAGTTCACCAGTTATGGCGCGGTAAAGCAGTTCGGAGGCCGCGCAGTCACCATAAAATGCCATGAGGATAACTCGCTGGTGAAGGCCTGTGTCGATGAACCTGGAGAGGGCAGGGTTATCGTGGTTGACGGAGGCGGTTCCCTGCGCCGTGCGCTGCTGGGCGATATGCTGGCTGAAAAAGCCGCCCTCAATGGGTGGGCCGGGCTGGTGATCTTCGGCGCTATCCGCGACGTGGATGAAATCGGCAACACCGCGGTTGGCGTGCAGGCACTGGGCACGACGCCACTGAAAACGGAAAAGCTGGGCGTTGGCCAGCGCGATGTAGCGGTGTCCTTTGGCGGTGTCACCATTGTGCCAGGGGAGTACGTCTACGCAGACAACAACGGGGTTATTGTCAGCCAGAAACCGCTGGTATAGCCCCTAGACGAGGCGCATGGAGAGATCCAGCGCTTTGCAGTCTTTGGTCAGGGCGCCAATGGAGATGTAATCAACGCCGGTCTCGGCGATAGGCCTCAGGGTGAGTTCGGTTACGTTGCCGGAGGCCTCCAGTTCTGCTCTGCCGCCATTCGCGGCCACCGCAGCACCCAGGTCCTGCAGGGAAAAGTTGTCGAGCATGACGCGTTCCACCCCTGCCAGGAGCGCCTGCTCCAGTTCGTCCAGGTTCTCCACTTCAACTTCTACCGGTTTTCCAGGAGCGTTGCTGCGAGCGGCCGATACTGCTGCGGAAATTCCTCCGCATGCGTTGATGTGGTTTTCCTTGATCAGGTATGCGTCAAACAAACCCACGCGATGGTTGTAGCAGCCACCGCAGCTCACCGCGTATTTCTGGGCCACTCTCAGGCCGGGTATGGTCTTGCGCGTGTCCAGCAGTTTGACGCCTGTGCCCGCAACCAGTGCGGCGTATCGCTGGCAGATGGTAGCGGTGCCCGAGAGCAACTGCAGGAAGTTCAGTGCCGTGCGCTCCGCAGTTAACAGGCCACGGGCAGGGCCTGAAAAGCTGAACAGGGTGTCGTTCGCCGCCACTGTTTCGCCATCGCGGCGCTGCCAGCTGATATCGATGTCCCGGTCGACCTTGGCGAACACGGCGTCGACCCAGGCTGTGCCGCACAGCACTCCCGCTTCGCGTGTAATCACCCGGCCACTGGCGCGATGATGGGCGGGGATCAACTGCGCGGTGATGTCGCCATCACCCACATCCTCGGCCAGCGCGGTCACAACGTTGCTGAGAATCTGTTCCGCGGTGGGGCGGACATTGGAGAGACGGGTCATGGTGCTGTTATCTGGCTCGAATTGGGGCGGGAATTGTAGCAGGGAGGTCGCGCGGGGGCGACAGGCCGCACGTTGAGTGCTGTGAGTCGCTCGCTTATGATGAGGGGATGGGAGATTTGGCAAGCGCATTTCAGGTAGAGTCGGGCTGGTTGTCCGGTGCGCGTGCCGTGGCCAGCGATAACTGCGAACCCCGCCCTGCCGGGCAGTCGCCGCAACTGTTGGTCATTCACAACATATCGTTGCCGCCCGGGCGCTTTGGGGGAGATTGTATAGAGCGCTTCTTCTGCAACCGGCTGGATTGGGACGAGCACCCTTACTTTGACGAGATCCGCGGCGTCAGGGTATCCGCCCATCTGCTGATTCGCCGCACCGGTGAGGTGTTGCAGTTTGTCAGCTTTGATGACCGCGCCTGGCATGCAGGCGTGTCGTGCTACGCTAATCGTGATAACTGTAACGACTACAGCATAGGCATTGAACTGGAAGGGACCGACGACACTCCCTACACCGACGAGCAATATCGAGTGTTGCAGGCCGTTACTGTGGCACTGTTGCAGGCCTACCCGGAGATGAGTGCCGAACACATTGCCGGTCACTGCGATATAGCGCCCGGTCGCAAGACCGACCCCGGTCCCGCTTTTGACTGGGGTCGCTACCGCCGCGGCATCGCGCAGCTGCCGGGTAAGGAGTTCTGCTGATGACATTTCTCGCTATGATAATCGCTCTGGTACTGGAGCGCCTGTCTCCGCTGGAGGACTGGCTGCATCGTGATGGCTGGTTTCGAAGCTGGCAATCACAGCTCGCTGCGCTGGGGCTGTCCGGTACTGCCCATACCGTTGTCAGCGTGTTGTTACCCTGCTTGCTGGCGCAGTGGTTGATGGGTCATCTGCAGGCGTTTTTGTTTGGCCTGGCCTGGATTGCAGCCGCAGTGCTGCTCCTGCTCTACGCAGTGGGCAGAGGCAACCTGAGCGCGGACCAGGAGCGTTATCGCAGTCAATGCCGACGCGAGGACCTGGAGGCTGTGCTGCGTGACGCAGGCTCAGGTTTCGACTGGGATGAAGAGGAGGGCAGCCCGGAACCCGGTCGCATCCATCAAGTGGTGCAAGCTGGCTTTCTTTACAATGGCTACCAGCGCTGGTTCGCAGTGCTGTTCTATTTTCTGCTGCTGGGGCCAGTGGGCGCGCTGGCTTATCGCTTGCTGCAACTGTCCTGTGAACAGCCGGCGCAGCAACGCGGTCTCCTGTTTTACTGTGACTGGGTTCCGGTGCGGTTGCTGGCGAGTACGTTTGCTCTCGCCGGGAACTTTGTTGCCAGCGCCGACGAACTGTGGACAGCCTGGCGCAGCGCTTCTCTCGGGCAGGGACAGGTACTGTATCGGGTTGCCATCGCGGCAGCCGGTGAGCAGCCCCTCGACGTCGGGACTGGGGTCAGCGGGCACCAGGCTGCGGTGTGCAATGAAGGCCTGTCCGCACTGATGCAGCGCGCTGCAGTCTGCTGGGTGGTGGTCGTGTCGGTGTTTGTCATTCTTCTCTAGTCCTGCAAATTTGCCGTCAACTGCTAGACTTGAAAAAAATAAACAAAAAGTCTGGTAGTCGCCACGATGACCAAAACCCCCGACATGCAAGGCAGCGAGGAAACCCTGCCGTCCCTGGCTGATGTGGTCGCGCGCACAGAGCAGGCGCCGCAGCTTCAGTGCACTATATTGTTTCACCCGCAGACAGAGCGTATAGGACAGCATGCGGTGCTGGATAAGGTGGCATCCGAGTGGGTGGTGGGCCGCCAGGGGCCATTATTCTCGCGGGCCGGCAACAACGACGCTGAGCCGCTGGCCGACCCGTATGTAAGCCGACGGGCGTTGCTGGTCACTACCCGGCCGGGTGGTGTGCTGTTGTGCAAGCCCCGGCGAGCCAGCCGATGCCGCCTGCCGGGGCAGGAATTACATGACGAGTTGTTCCTCGACGACGCGACGCTGGAGCGTGGTGTGGTGTTGTTGCTATCGCACTCAATAGTGCTGCTGCTACGACGCTGTGCCTCTTTCCCGGTTGTGCGGCAGCGCCCTGAAGCCGATGGCATGATAGGCGACAGCGCGGTCATGCAGACGCTGCGCGAGCAGGTTTACCGCGCCTCAACCAGTGACCTCGATGTGCTGATACGCGGCGAGACCGGCGTTGGTAAGGAACTGGTAGCGCAGGCGATACATGCCGGCAGTGGCCGCTCTGCCGGTCCTTTGGTCACCGTTAATATGGCGGCCGTACCGGCCTCCCTGGCCGCTTCACAGCTTTTTGGCAATACCCGTGGAGCCTTCTCTGGTGCCAGTAGCGCGCGAGCGGGTTCTTTTCGTGAGGCGCATGGCGGCACCCTGTTCCTTGATGAGATAGGAGATACCCCAGAGGAAGTGCAGCCGCTGCTGTTGCGCGCGTTACAGCAAAGAGAGATACAGGTGGTAGGAGGAGGAACCGAAAGGGTAGACGTGCGCGTGCTCTCGGCCACTGACGCCGGGCTGGATGACGCCGATTGCAGCTTCAAATCGGCATTGCGTCATCGCCTGGGCAGTATGGAAATACTGCTGCCGTCTCTGCGCGAACACCCCGAAGACATCGGTAGTCTGTTGATGCATTTTCTGCGCCGCGCCAGTGATCGTGAGCAACGCGCGGATTTATTGCCGCACGCGCAAAGCGAGCCGCTGCATCTGGCCCGTTGGGCGAGCGTGTTTTTCCGCTTTGCTCATTACCATTGGCCCGGCAATGTGCGGCAGTTGGAAAACTATGCTGCCCAGGTTGTCGTCGCCAGTGACCGATCACCCATAATTCCTGCGCCTGTCCTGCGTGCGTTCGAGGGGATTAGCCAGCCCGAGGAGGAGCGCCCACCGTCGCCGGCCAGGCCGCGCAGGATGAAGGATATCAGCGACAGCGAGTTTGACGAGGTCATGTCCGGCAACGGCTACGAAGTCAATCCGGTCGCTGAAAAACTGGGTGTAACGCGCCAGGCCGTTTACCGACGAATCGACAAGTCCGGCGCTTACTGCCTGGCCAGCGAAGTATCTGCCAGGCGTCTGCGGGCAGTGCTGTCCCGCCATGCCGGCGATGTGGCCGCTACTGCCGCGGAGTTGAAGGTGTCTGAGTCCGCTTTGAAAGCCCGCTTGCGCGCCGCCGGTACGCTTGCTGATTGCTGAATCATGACCGAGGACAGCATCGGCCCGTATCGCATAGTTCGCCTGATCAAGCGTGGTGGTCAGGGCAAAGTCTATCTGGGCTACGATCGGCGTTTGCAGCGCAAGGTTGCTATCAAGATTGATACGCTTCCCCGTGGCCGCGCGGCTCGCAGGCGCGTGTTCTCGGAGGCGCGCAAGGCAGCACGCATCAATTCACCCCATGTTGTGCAGATCTATGACCTTATCGAGTCCGGCCAGTATCTGGCGATGGTGATGGAATATGTGCCCGGCGTGGATCTGGAGACGGTGCTTCAGCAGCGCCGTCTGAGCCTTGCCAGCCTGTTGACCGTTGCGGCTGAACTAACGGTTGCGTTGGCGGCATCGCGCTCCCGGCGTATCGTCCACGGCGACCTGAAAGCAGGGAACGTATTGATCACCCGCAACGGGCGAGTCAAGTTAACTGACTTTGGGGTGGCCAGGCATAGCGACGATACGTCCCCCGCAGCGGCTGGCAGCGTCAGTGCCCTGACCCCAGAGCATCTGTCCGGCGCTCCCCTTGATATACGCAGTGACCTGTTTGCCCTGGGCGCGTTGCTCTACCGAATGTTGACTCAACAACACGCGTTTCCGGCTGCTCTGCGGCAGGGGAGCCTTGGGTTTGCCGCCACAGAGACCATACAGCTTGACGTGGACCTTCCTGACGACGATGAGGTGCCGCAACAGTTGTTGACCCTGGTGGAGTCGCTGTTACGCCGTGACCCTCTGGCGCGACCGCAGAATACCCATCCGGTGAGAAGCCAGCTACGCAGTATGCTGCGCCGAATGCCCCTGGACCGGGCGCACAGCCTGCAGCGAGAGGCCGGTCCCTACTTTCGTCCGGAGTCTGCAGACGATGTCCCTCTGGGCATCCCCAGGCAGCTGCAGAGCCGCGGACGGTCCCGGCTTGAGTACTCCCCTGCAGCACGTGTACTGCGATTGTTCGGCTCACTGCGCCTGTCCACTCGTATCATGCTGGTGTCTGCCACCCTGTTGAGTACGTTGGCATTGCTTGCCTTTTGGCAGCAGGAACGGCCTGTGCGCGTCCACTTTGAGCCGCCGCAAATCCACCTGGCCAACAGCGAAGGTATTCCGGGAGAGGTCAACAGGGAATGGTTGATGAGTCGAATCTATGACGCTGTGGAGGGCGAGCTGGGGCCGCTGCAGGTCAGTGGTTCGGTGAGGCCGCGTGCCTACTATGCGTCGGTTGCCCCGCGTGAACCTGAGTACGTTATCAGTGCCGGCCTGCGTTGTAGTGACGCGCTGTGTGTCTTTTCGATTACCCGTCGCAGCGCTGGCGATTTTGACTATCGCCAGGCGTTGATCGCCACCGGGCTGCCCCATTCCGTCTGGGAGTCAGTGGTAAGCCAGAGCAGCCATGCCTTGTTCCCGTAAGCTGTTTCAGTTGCTGCCATGGTGCGGACTCAAGCTGCGTGAAATATCACTGACAGCGCCAGCAACATCTGCGAGCCGAAATACAGTGGCGTGCCGCACAGTTGGTTCCATGGGTCGGTGCAGATGAATTGTCGCCGCGCCACCGCCAGGTCAGAAAGAGCGAATCCCCAGGCCCCGGTGATGATAAGGAGTGCTCCGGGTTGACCCCAGGTGCCGCCGGCACAAACGAGCATGCCGGCGATGACAATCATGTAAGCCGGCACTGCATAGCGCATGGGGCCGCTCAGGTGCCCCCTGAGCCAAAGCAGGCTGCCGCCCACCAGGATCGCTGCGGGTGCCAGGGAAAGGCTCACTGCAAGCAGGTTGAGTGGCAGCTGCAGGAAGGCCAGCGCATACAGCAGATGACCACAGAGAAAAGCCACCAGACCAGCCAGAAAAGCCGCCTCGGATTCAAACACCAGCAAAATGTCGCCAGTCGCGGCGAGGAGAAGCCCCAGCAATAACACCTGGCCATAGCTACTTTCCAGCGCTCCGGCAATCAGGGCCAGCCAGATAAAGGCCATGGCAGCCAGGGGTTTGCAGATAAAGCGTCCGCCGAGAAACCCCCTGTAGTCACACAGCACCAGGCCGACAACACTCAGCAGGGACAGGATGATGGGTGCAGCAACAGGCCTTGAGGCCAGTATTTCAATGATCAATTTGCGTAACCTCTTCAAGTAGTGCCCGGTTTGCAGGGGTGTTCACATTCAGTCTCTCGGCTTCGCGCACCAGGAAGCCGGTGATGAAATCGATCTCGGTGGTTCGCCCCGCTTCCACGTCCTGCAGCATGGAGGAACGGTTTTCTGCGGTGTCGGCAATTACCGCGGCAACCGCGCTGTGCACAGTGACTGCAGTCTCGGTGTATCCACATGCATGGCTTACAGCGGCTATTTCATCACAGAGGGTGTTCACCTGTGATCGCAGTACGGGGTCTCGCCCCAGTTCGCCGTTGTGGCATCGGTGCAATGCGGTGAGTGGGTTTATTGCGCAGTTAATTGCCAGCTTGTGCCACATGGCGGCGTTGATGTCGCTCTCCCATACACAGCTTAAAGGGGGAGCAGCCCAGTCAGCAAACCAGCCTGGAGCCTGTTCGTTGCGCAAACTCCCCAGTCGGGTGATGCCGCGCCCGGCATGGCGGATGTGTCGCGTTCCCAGGCGATACGCGCCCTCGGTAGTAGTGCAGCAGTAAACAGGGTTGGATGGCAGCAACTCAAGCACCGCCTGGGCGAAGCCCATACCGTTAGCCGCCAGCACCACGGGTGTGGCTGGCGTTATACGATGCAGCACGGAGCGCATGGCGGAGTGAACATCGGGTGCCTTGGTGCAGATCAGCAGTTTGTCCAGGGGTTCTTGCCCGGTTGCGGCGTCCAGTTTTACGGGAAGTTGCCGGCTGCTATTATGGGTATCTATGCGAATATTACCGGCAGCCGTGTCGGGACTGTTGCGCAACAGCAGCGTAACGCTGCAGCCGGCGCTGATCAGCTGCTGGCTGAACAGGCAGCCCATGGCGCCGGCGCCCAGCACCTGCCATTGTCCTGCCTTCAAAGCAGCTGCTCTGCGCTGCTGCTTGTAAATGTCCCTTGGCCCATTACCATTGGGTCACCTTGATCCCTGAGAATACTGAGGATTCGCACTATGCCATCATTTGACGTGGTTTCGGAAGTGGACCTGCACCAGCTCTCCAACGCGGTCGACCAGGCCGGCCGCATTATCGCCAACCGCTTTGACTTCAAGGGGGTGGACGCGAGCTTTGCCCGTGAGGATCGTACGGTGTTGTTGACTGCGGAGGCTGAGTTCCAGGTCACGCAAATGGAAGATATGCTGCGCGATGCACTCATAAAATGCAGTATCGACCCCGGGGCCATGGACTGCTCGGAGCCGCAGGCCTCGGGCAAGCAGGTAAAGCAGACGGTGGTCTTGCGTCATGGCCTTGATAGCGACCAGTGTCGCGCGATCGTCAAGGCAATAAAGTCCAGCAAGTTAAAAGTACAGGCCCAGGTTCAGGGCGAGCAGGTGCGGGTTACGGGCAAGAAGCGGGATGACCTGCAGCAGGTGATGGCGCTGCTTCGTGACGAGGATTTTGGTTCGCCGCTGCAGTTCAATAATTTTCGCGACTAGGCTTCCCGGTCTATCATCGCCAGGCCGCGCTGCAACACCGTGTCGGGCTCTGCGGCAGGCCTGGCGGTCAGGTGCCAGAGTAGCTCTATATAGCGGGCCAGGGAGCGGTATTGCCTGAGAATCAATGTCTGGCTTGCAGTTGCCTGGCTCCCCAGATAGTGGTTCAGCAGTTCACCTTGTTGTGCCTCGCCAAAATCCTGTCCAAGGCTGGCGACTGCCAGATCAAACCAGGGTGAACCCATGCCGCAGTACTCCCAGTCCAGCGCCAGAAGGTGTCGGCCAGACTGCAGGAGATTGGCTGGCATCAAGTCGTTATGAGTGAGGACCTTGTGCTGTCTGCTGATCGGGTCTGTTGTTTCCAGCAGTGCAAACAAGCGCTGTCGGTAAGCCCGTGGCAGGTCGATCCCGTTGTCCGACTGCAGCCGGTGCAGGTAGCGCCTGATGCGCTCGCCAACCTCTACCCGGTGATGTGTAGCCGGCAGGCTATGAATGCTGCGCAGCAGCTGCGCGAGGTCTGCTGCGGTAACGCGTTCACCCGCCTGGCCTGTGTGATAGTCGACGACCATGGCTCCAAGTTCTGGGTTGAAGTAGCGGGGTGTTGGCGCGATGCCGGCGGTCGAGGCCGTTTGCAGTACCCGGTATTCAATCTGCCTGTTGAGTCCATGGTCGGCCGGATTGATGCCATCGAGGCGCACCACCAGAAGGTGGTTTTCAGCTTGCACCAGGTAGCTGTGGTTGCTCAAGCCACCCTGCAGTTCTTCCTGTACAGTCGGCGCTTGCGTCAGAGCCGGGCGGCACTGCCACTGTCGCCATTGCGAGAGCGCCTGCTCCAGCCGCTGCAGTGGTGAGGGCTGTGGCCTGTTGCCATTCACCCGTTGATATCGAGTTCACCGGGGATGAATTTACACACCAACACCTGCTTGCCAAATTGTTCGACGTTTGTCTTTAGCGTGGCGCTCACCAGGTTGAAAACGGCATCCCAATCACCACACACCTGTGTGCTCATGGCATTGGTTCTGAGTGTCATCGCGGGGCACTTTGCGGCTTCCTCAATAAATGCACGGATGACCGGGATGTACTCCTCCTGCAACGGATAAAGACTCATTTCAGCGGTAAGTTTCATGGCTTTCTTCCTGTGAAGCGCGGACCCTGGCTGTTTCCGGAACAGCCGCGGTGAGCGTGGTGATGGCGTTGCAACAGGATTATAGGGCGCTTACACTTGGCGGCCAATAAGAATAACTCCAGGCAACGTCGGCCCGGTTGTTTGAGTGGTGTGGAGTAGCATTAGTGGACGAGCAAGGCAAGGGCGGTTTGCAGGGAGAAGAAATCCAGGGCGCGCCTCCGGTGGCATCCGGTGCGGAGTTGCGTGAGCGGCGCCTGGTAGAAACCGTAGAACTCAATCGCTATCTGTATCTGCAAACCCAGCAGCTTGAGCACATGCTGCTGGATGCGAGCGACCTGCAGTCGCTGCTGGAGGTGCTGCTGGTCAGTATGCCACGGCATTTTTCCTTCCGTGTAGCGGAGCTCTGGCTGCATGACCCCGAGGGCATTCTTGCTGGCCTGATTGTCGGTGGGGAGCGCTATGGGCATTACCTGCAACTGCATAACGATGTCTTTGCTATCCAGGAATTATTCGGGCTGGAGCCCGATATTGAACTGATCGACGCCACTGACTCCAGGATGTTCGAGGTGCTGAAGTCGGAGCACGGTATCGACTATGCCTTGCTGCTGCCGCTGACCGACTCCGGGCGCTTGATGGGGAGCCTGCATATCGGTATTGCCGAAGACACGATGACGCTGGGTGAAGCAGAGGAAAGTTTACTCGCACACCTGGCAGCCATTATTTCCCGCTGCCTGGTGCAGGGAGTGAATCACCAGCAGGTATCCCAGCTGACTATGCTGGATCCGCTCACCCGGGTGAGCAATATGCGCGGGTTTGAACGGGACATCGCGCGCGAGATTGCCCGGGCCAAACGCGCAGACAAGCCCGTCACCGTATTAATGATGGAGATCGACGAGTACGATGACCTGGTGCAGCATTACGGCGACGTGCGCGGAAACTTCGTACTCAAGAAAGTGGCGCAACGCATTTCATCCAACCTGCGCGCCACTGACATGATGGCGCGTTTGTCACAATCGCGCATGGCCGTGGTGATTCCCGGTAGCGGGGAGTCGCTGGGTAGCGATATAGCCGAACGCATGCGTGCGGATATCGATGACTTTTCTATTGATGATGGTCGCGGGGCGGTGCTGCAAGTCACTATCAGTATCGGACTGGTGACCTGGGAGCCGCGGCAGTATCCGGCGGTAGACATGGGTCAGCTGGCCCGACAAATGGGTTCTGTTGGCCTTAAGGCGCTGGAAGATGCGCGCGCGAAAGGCGGCAATACGGTTGTGCTGTCGCGGCTGGCCACACTGCTGGTGTAAGGAAGCGCTGTGAGTGATGATGTAAAAATACTGTTTGACAACAACCGCGCCTGGGCAGAAAGCGTCAAGACAGATGATCCTGCGTTTTTTGAAAAGCTGGCGGCGCAGCAGACACCGGAGTATCTGTGGATAGGGTGTTCGGACAGCCGCGTGCCGGCCAACCAGATTGTTGGCCTGTTGCCGGGAGAGGTGTTCGTACATCGTAACGTAGCCAATATCGTTGTTCACACTGATTTTAATTGCCTTACCGTGCTGCAGTACGCGGTGGAGGTGCTCAAGGTGAAACACGTTATTGTTGTCGGGCATTATGGCTGTGGGGGTATTCGCGCCGCCTATGAGAGCCGCTACACCGGGCTTGCTGACAACTGGTTGCGCAATATACGCGATGTGCATTTTCGATACCGTGAAGAACTGGACGCAATCGCTGATAAAGAGGAACGCCTCGCCCGTCTCTGTGAGCTTAATGTGATCACCCAGGTGTCTCACGTGTGTCATACAACTATCGCCCAGCAGGCCTGGTCCAGGGGGCAGAAGTTGGCTGTTCATGGCTGGGTCTATTCGCTGCGCGATGGCCTGGTCAAAGACCTGGACTGTTCGGTAGACGGTCTTGAGCTGATTCCCGAGGCTTACCGGATCGTTGGCTGAGCGGTGGTGTAGTGTGCTGATGGTCCGGCGAGGTATTGCGCTTGACGCCTGAACGAATTGCCAGGCTGCGCAGCGTGCTGGACCGTCGCCAACCCGACCTTGTGGTGATTACCGACTTCGTCAACAAGCAGCGGAATCTATCGGCGATCGTGCGCAACTGCGATGCCGTGGGGATACAGCACTTGCACGCAGTCATCGGCGAGGAGGATTACACGGCCTTTCGCGGTACCGCCATGGGCTCGCATGATTGGGTTAGCGTGCATCGCTACCGCACGCCCGATGAGGCATTTTCCGAGGTGAGTCGGGCTGGCTGTCAACTGGTGGCAGCGCACCTGGATGCAGCCGCCGTCGATTACCGCGAGATTGATTACACCCGCCCTACCGCCATCGTGCTGGGAGCCGAGCGTCGAGGGGTCAGTGCCGCTGCGCTCGACCGGGTGGATCATTGCGTCAACATCCCCATGGTCGGCATGGTAGCCTCATATAATGTTGCAGTGGCGGCCGGGATCATACTCGCCGAGGCGCAGCGCCAGCGCGCAGCGGCCGGGCTCTACGATCGCTGCCAGCTGGATGAGCACACCTACCAGCGCCTGTTTTTCGAGTGGGGCCATCCGGCAGTTCGTGATTATTGCAAGGCGCGTGGGCTGGCGTACCCGCCGCTTGACGCTGAGGGCGAGATTGATGGCCCGTCGCGATGGTATGCCCAGGTCAGAGAGGGGAAAGCGCCCCGGGAGGAGTCGTGAACAACCTGCTGTTGCTGTTGATCTTTATTTTTGGCGGTCTCGCCCTGATCGTTCTGGTGCTGGAGCGCTTTGCCAAACCTATGGAGCCGGAGCAAGTGCAGCGCATCAGCCGCTGGATATACCCGCTTGTGGGGCTTTTGCTGGTCCTGAGCGCCCTGCGCTACTTTCTGCAGGGCTGATTCACAGCTTCGGTGGCCTGTGCGCATCAGGGCCGAGAAATAAGCTCTGGGCTCGTGGTTTTAACTTTGATCTTCCCCCCCTATAATCGGGTCGGCCCTGCGCTCTGGGAAGCACAGTGCCGGCATTCCTTAAAGCAGCAGATGAGTGGGTAACTTTTTGCCAGTTCAATGGCTCAGCAGTGCAGGTGAATTCAGCGCCAGGGCAGGCTCCCGGCTGCAGGCGGCCGTGATCAGCCTCTCGCAACCGGAACGTGCCAGGCGATTGCGGCAACTCCTGCTGCTGTTGCTGCTTGGGTGGCTGCTGGCCTCTGTGGCGCAACTGTTCTGGGCGCTCTACCCTGGCTCAACGGGTGCGCAACCTGAGGTGGGCGACATTGTTAACCCGATCGTCAGGGTCGCGGGTGGAGCGGACAGGTCCGCCGTTGATATCGAGCAGTTGCGGGGTTGGCACCTGTTTGGTGAGGCGGCGTCCAGTGAGGACCTTGCAGCAGTGGTGGAGCCTGAACCCTCCGCCCCGGACGACCGGGAGGGTATTGAGAAAGATGCCAAAGAAACGCGCCTGCAGCTGATTCTGCGTGGGGTGGTGTCGTCTTCCGTGGCCGGTATGGGGCACGCGATCATCGAGATTCGCAAGAAACAGGCAGTTTACGCGGTTGACGATACGCTGCCGGTTGGCAACAACGTAACCCTGGTCAAGGTGATGCCCGGACAGGTCGTGCTGGACAATAACGGGACCTATGAGCTGCTGACCCTGTTCGAGGAGAGTGAACTGAGTTCGCCCGTGGCCGCCAGGCCGACTACCCCTGTGCGCACCGACACACGGGCGCCGGTCAATCGCGGCGCGCCACAGCAGGTTGATATGCGCGATGAACAAAGCGCCTCGGAGCTGGCCAGTGCTTATCGCGACCGCTTGTATCAGAACCCGCAATCGTTGGCGGATGTTGTGGCCATCAGCGCGGTGCGTGAGGACGGCGAATTGATGGGCTATCGCATAGCGCCGGGCAAAGACCGGGAACAGTTCTCGCAATTGGGGTTCAAAGCAGGTGACCTGGTCACCAGTGTTAATGGTATTGTGCTGAATGATCCCGCCAACACTATGCGGCTTTACCAGACCATGCGTTCCGCCAGTGAGGCGGTATTTGACCTGCAGCGCGACGACCAGCAGGTTTCTATCAGTGTCAGTCTGGGTTCAGGGAGCGAGTAGGGCGTGGCGGTAGCGACTGTTTACAGAGGAACAACTTACGTGAAAGCCATTGCGCGCCGCACCCGGGCCGTCTCATTTGCTGCGCTGCTGCTTGTTGCGCCCGCCACCGCCCTGTTTGCCCAGGATTACACGGTCAATCTCAAGGAAACGGACATCCAGGAGCTGATCAAGTTTGTCGCTGAAGTTACCGGCACCACCATCGTGGTGGACCCGGCGGTGAAGGGCAAGGTCAAGGTGGTGTCCAGCAAGCCTGTGTCCAGTGAAGAGCTGTACGACCTGTTTCTGTCCATTCTTGACGTACACGGCTATACCGCGGTGCGCTCCGGCGGTGTGGTACGGGTAATACAGAGCAAGGACGCGCGCTCGGCGCCGGTTTCGGTGGCCGATGAAAGTACCCGGGGAAATGACGAATATGTTACTCAGGTGATTCGCCTGGATAATATTTCTGCCGCCAAATTGATTCCGGTGCTGCGACCCCTGGTGCCACAGCAGGCACATATGGCGGCCTATGCGCCCAGCAACGCCATTATTATTTCCGATGTTGCCGCCAATATTGAACGTATACGCGACATTATCCAGCGCATGGACCAGTCAGCCGTGCAGAAGACTGACATCATCAAGCTGCGTTACGCGGTGGCGGAAGACGTGGTGGGCATGCTGGACCAGCTGAAAAAATCCGAAGCCAAACAAAGCGGCGGCGCCGAACCCGAGGTGCTGCTGGTGCCCGACGGTCGCACCAACAGTGTGCTGGTCAGTGGCGACGAGATGGAGCGTGCGCGCATGGCGCAATTGATTCGCCATCTTGATACGCCGCTGGAGCAGAGCGGTAACGTCAAGGTTGTCTATCTGGAGTACGCGCAGGCCAAGGAAATCGCCGAGGTGCTGAGCAAGGTGATGCAGAACATCGAGCGGCTCGATGATGGCGAGGGCAAGAACGTTGCCCGTGGCTCTGGCAACACCTCTACGATCGAGGCGGATGAGGGTACCAATTCGCTGATAATCACTGCTGACGCAGGCGAGATGGCGGCCATTGAGGCTGTGATTCATCGCCTCGATATCCGCCGGGCCCAGGTGCTGGTGGAAGCGATTATTGTCGAGATGACCTCCAATGACGCCCAGGAACTGGGCCTGCAGTGGCTGTTCGCCAATGATGAAGGCTTCTACGGCAGTAATATCAATAGCCAGAGCACTGCGCAGGCTCTTGCCGGCGCGATCAATCCGCCGGACGACGATGAAGAGGGCGGCGATACAGAGTTCAGTGCGCAGGGTCTGGCCACCGCGCTCTCGGGAATTCCCGGTCTGTCACTGGGCTGGGGCAGCGTGGACGACGACCTCACTATGACAGTGGTGCTCAATGCACTGAAAACCCAGGGAAATGCCAATATCCTGTCGACGCCCAGCCTGCTTACCCTGGATAACCAGGAGGCCTACATCACGGTGGGGCAGAACGTACCTTTCATCACCGGCTCCTTTACCAACACCGGTTCCAACGAGGGGGCCTCCAACCCCTTCCAGACCATTGAACGGGAAAATGTCGGTATTACCCTGTCCGTCACGCCCCACATCAACGAGGGCGACTCGGTCGTGCTGGACATTGAGCAGGAGGTGTCCAACGTACTGGTCGGCGCCTCGGCGATTTCCGATGCGGCAGATCTGATCACCAGTGAACGCAAGATCCAGACCAAGGTGCTGGCCCGTGACAACCAGATCGTGGTACTGGGTGGGTTGATTGAAGACAAGGCTCAGGACGGACAGCAGAAGGTACCCCTGCTTGGCGATATACCGTTGCTTGGCCGGCTGTTCCGCAGTGACAGTGTGCAGGTGGAGAAAACCAATCTGCTGATCTTTATCCGCCCTACTATCATTCGTGACGATGAAGAACTGGATGGCGCGACGGCGGATAAATACCGCTATATTCGCGACCAGCAGCTATTGCGACGTGAACGCGGCCTGATGTTCCTCGATGACGGCAACCTGCCTATGCTGCCGGAGTGGAACGAGCAGATCCAGCAACTGGAGGAAATCAGCCAGGAAGCCGAGACGGGCGCCGCGGAGGCCAACTGATGAGTGCAGTGGATGTTGCCCCGCAACCTTTGGAGCAGGACGCTCCGGCAGGGGGGCGAAGCCTGCCTTTTGCTTTTGCCCAGCAGAAGCGCGTGTTGCTGCTGGACGAGAGTAGCGGACCGCGTATTCTTGCCCAGGGCCATCCCGATCTGGACGTCATGCTTGAGTTGCGCCGTTTCCTGGGTGGCGCCTTCTCTCTGGAGGCCGTTGATGCCGAGGAGTTTCAGCGGCGTTTGAGTGTTGCCTACCAGCGCGACAATAACGAAGCGGTGCAGATGGCGGAGGACATCGGTGCCGATGTCGACCTGAGCAGGCTGGCGGATGAAATTCCCGAACTGGGCGACCTCATGGAAGCCGAGGATGATGCACCTATCATCCGCCTCATCAACGCTGTGCTTTCCCAGGCCGTGCGTGAGCAGGCCTCGGATATCCATATCGAGACCTTCGAAGACCGCCTCAGCGTGCGCTACCGCATCGATGGCGTACTAGCCGAAGTACTTTCGCCCAAACGTGCGCTGGCGCCGCTGCTGATATCGCGCCTGAAGGTGATGGCCAAGCTGGATATTGCGGAGAAACGCGTGCCTCAGGATGGCAGGATTTCGGTAAAGATCGCCGGCCACGCGGTTGATATCCGCATGTCCACGATACCCTCGGCGCACGGTGAACGCGTCGTGTTGCGCCTGCTCGATACCGCCGCCGGGCAGCTGCAACTGGACCAGCTGAACATGAATGACGCGGTGCTGGAAGCTTACCGCCGCCACCTGCACAGCCCGCACGGGATTATTCTGGTCACCGGCCCGACCGGGTCGGGAAAGACCACCACGCTTTACGCCGGCCTCTCCGATATCAACCAGAGCTCGCGGAATATCCTCACCATTGAGGACCCGGTGGAATACATGCTGCCTGGCGTCGGGCAAACCCAGGTCAACCCGAAAGTGGATATGACCTTTGCTCGTGGCCTGCGCGCTATTCTGCGCCAGGACCCGGACGTGGTCATGGTGGGCGAGATACGAGACCTGGAAACCGGCGAGATCGCGGTGCAGGCTTCGCTGACCGGGCATCTGGTGCTGTCCACGCTGCATACCAATACTGCCATCGGCGCTATCACCCGGTTGAAGGACATGGGTGTAGAGCCGTTTCTGGTGTCCTCCAGCTTGCTGGCGGTTATGTCACAGCGCCTGGTGCGCTTGCTCTGTCGGGAGTGTCGCGAAGGTGCTGTGGCTACTGATGCCGAGCGCGAGCTGCTGCAACTGGGTCCGGGCGATGGCGAGATGACCGTGTTTCAGCCTCGCGGTTGTGACAAGTGCAATTACACTGGTTATCGCGGACGAACCGGCATCTATGAATTGATCGAAGTGGACGATACGCTGCGCGCGCTCATTTACGAGGGTGCCAGCGAGCAGGATATGCTGGCGCACGCAAGACAGCACTATCCCTCGATGCAGGCTGACGGACGCCGCCGCATTCTTGCCGGCGAGACCAGCCTGGCAGAAGTCATGCGCGTCACGTCGGTGGCGTGAACGGGCGCTGATCGGTGACTGCCTACCGCTACCGCGCCCTGAACGCCGACGGCAAGCTGGTCAAGGGGTTTCTTGAGGGAGACTCGGAACGCCAGATCCGCGGACAGCTGCGTTCGCGCAAATTACGCCCGGTGGAGGTTGAGGAGGCTAACCGGCCTGCCGCCAACAACAGTGCCTGGCGCCCTCGCTTCCTGCAACCAAGAATCTCCGCCAGTGATCTGGCCATGGTAACCAGGCAGCTCTCGACCCTGGTGCAATCCAACCTCCCCCTGGATGAAGCGTTACAGGCTGCGGCTCAACAAAGCCGCAGTGCCCGTATCAAGGGCCTGTTGCTGCAGGTGCGTTCGCGCGTGTCGGAGGGGTATACCCTGGCGTACGCCATGGGTGAGTTCCCGTTGGTGTTCAACGAGATGTACCGCGCGATGGTAACCGCCGGAGAGCATGCCGGTTTCCTGGGTCCGGTGTTGGAACAACTTGCGGACTATACGGAGCAGCGGCAGTACACCAGCCAGAAGCTGAAAATGGCAATGATCTATCCCTTTATCCTGGTGGGGGTTGCCATTGCTGTGGTGGTGGCATTGATGGTCTTTGTGGTGCCGGAGCTGGTGGGCATCTTCACCCATTCCAGTCGTGAGCTGCCCTGGCTGACCCGGGCGTTGATAGCCAGTAGCGATTTTTTCCGTGAGTGGGGTCTTTGGGTGCTGGCAGCTTTGGTCATGCTGGTGGTGCTGGTGCGGCGGCTACTGCAGAGTGAGTCGCGAAAACGCCAGTGGCACAGGCTGTTGTTGCGCTTGCCGGGAATCTCCAGGCTTATCGTGGCGCTGGATACGGCACGTTTCGCCTCTACCCTGAGTATCCTCATGGCCAGTGGTGTGCCGTTACTGCAAGCCCTGCGTATTGCCGGGCAGGTGCTTACGAACCTGGTATTGCGTGATGACAGCAAGGCCGTCGCGGAACTCGTGGAGGAAGGCAGCAGTCTTAACCGCGCGTTACAGCGCAGTGGTCGCTTTCCGCCGATGATGGTGCACATGGTGGCCAGCGGCGAGGCGAGCGGCGAGCTGGAAACCATGCTGGAGCGCTCTGCGGCCAATCAGGAGCGCGAGCTGGAAATGACTCTGGGCACGGTTATGGCCCTGTTTGAACCGCTAATGGTGGTGGTGATGGGAGGCATGGTGTTGTTGATTGTGCTGGCCATTCTGCTGCCGATCTTTGATTTGAATACAATGGTGAAGTGACGATATGAAAGCGTTCAGAAGTGGCGGCTTTTCGCTGGTGGAAATTCTCGTGGTATTGGTAATCATGGGCCTGTTGATCAGCGTTGTAGCGCCCACTGTACTCAACCGGGCGGACGAAGCCCGCGTGCAAAAGGTACAGGCCGATTTCAAGTCGATCGAGACGGCTCTGAAAATCTATCGCCTGGACAATTACGTCTACCCGACCACAGAGCAGGGTCTGGAGGCGCTGGTTGAAGCCAGCTCACTGGACCCTGTACCACGCAATTTCAAGAAAGGCGGCTACCTGCCCGAGTTACCGCTGGACCCCTGGGGCAGACCCTATCTTTACCTGAGTCCAGGTGAAAACGGTGAAGTGGATATTTACAGCCTGGGTGCTGATGGCCTCTCCGGTGGCGAGGACCAGAACGCGGATATCGGCAACTGGAAAACGCCGCAGGAGTGATGTCAGTGGTCGGCCGGCCGCGTGGTTTCAGCTTGCTGGAACTGCTGGTTACCCTGTTTGTGATTGTGCTGGTCACCTCCATGGTCGCGCTCAATGTAGGCTCGGGCGACAGGGATATCCTGTTGCAGGCGGCTGTAGAAGAGGTAGCCGACAGCGCCAACTATGCCCTGGATGAGGCGCAGTTCTCAGGCATGAACTATGGCATGCAACTGCGCAGGGAGTATCAGCAGGGCCAGTGGCAAGTGTATATCGAGTGGTACGAAGAGGGTCCCACCGGCTGGCGCAGTCCCGAAAGCGGCAAGGATGTGTTCGCGCCCATGGCGCTGCCAGAGGGGGTGGAGATCCAGCTGGAGTCTGACGGTGTAGTGCAGGACGAGGAGGTGGTGCAGCCTGCGCTGGACGGGCCGCAGCCGCAAGTTGTGTTGTACGCCAGCGGTGAAACCGTCCCGGGGGCTATCGATATACGCGAGGCTGACGGCGGTGAGCTGGTCTGGCGCATCGAGTGGAACATGTTGGGGGATTTTCGCGCCCTGCGTGGTGGTCTCCAACCGGAAGAGGCGTCATGGTGAGTCGCCTGCGCAGGCTTTGCGGTTTCACGCTGGTGGAGGTCATGGTGGCCCTGGCCGTGGTTGCTGTAGCCCTGCCTGCGCTTTTGATCACGCTCAGTCGTCAGGTGGACGCCACCGGCTACCTGCGAGACAAGTCTATGGCCCATGCGGTGGCTGCCAACAAACTGGCTGAACTGCGCATTCTTGCGCACGTGCGCCAGGCGCTGCCCCAGGGCCGTGATAGCGGCATCGTGCGCATGGCGGAGCGCGATTGGTATTGG